>JAFMMO010000111.1 GCA_017859655.1 Pseudomonadota bacterium
ATAGACGATGAGGACGGTGTCGTCGAGCGCGCCGCCACCGAGGCAGGTGCCGATCGTGGCGTCACCCGAGAGGGTCGGGGTGTAGAGGAACCAGACATCCGCGGCCATGTTCGAGTCGCCGGCGTCCGGCCCGTCGAGGGTCGCACCGCAGTTGTCGAACGGGAAGGAGCCCTCCCCGACGATGGCGGCGTCGGCGCAGTTGTCGCCGTCGATCGCGAGGCTGATGTTCAGAGGAGCGCTGCCGATCGTGCCATTCCAGCCACCCGCCTGGATCAGGTAGGGGGTGCCGGCGGTCACGGCGATCGAGACCTCGGAGTTGAAGGCGGAGCCGCCGTTGAGGGAGCACTCGTCATCGTTCGAGGCGATACCGAGGTCACCCGCGATCGGGCAGCCAGCGGTGCCGTCGTAGATGATGAGGACGGTGTCGTTCAGCGTGCCGATGCCGTTGCAGGTGTTGATCGTCGCGGTGCCGTTGCAGCCCGGCGTGTAGACGAACCAGACATCGGCGCCCATGTTGCTGTCACCGTCAGTCGGTCCGTCCAGGGTCGCGTCGAGGTTCTCCCACAGAGTGGTCCCCTCGGTCACCGCGATCGCATCGAGGCAGTTGTCGTTGGCGGGCGGGAGCCCGTCGCAGGCGACTTCCGCGAGGCACTCGTCGTCGGCGCAGTCGGTGAAGCCGTCACCGTCGTTGTCGAGCCCGTCCGCGCAGTTGCCGGCCTCGATGCAGAAGGCGTCGGTGACGCAGTCCGGGTCGGCGCAGTCGGTCAGGCCGTCGGTGTCGTTGTCGAGCCCGTCGTCGCAGGCCTCGGGGAGGGAGACGGAGAGGACACCAGAGCCCTCGGCACCGTTCCAGCCACCGACCTGGATGTAGTAGCTCGAGCCGGCGACCACCGGCAGGGAGATCTCCGACATGAAGGCGGAGCCGCCCGCAACGTTCTCGCAGGCGTCGTCGTTCGCGGCGAGGCCGGGATCTCCGCCGACCGGACAACCGGTCGCACCGTCATAGACGATGAGGACGGTGTCGTCGAGCGCGCCGCCACCGAGGCAGGTGCCGATCAGGGCGTTCCCGGTGCTGCTCGCGGTGTAGAGGAACCAGACATCCGCGGCCATGTTACCGTCACCGTCGGTCGGTCCGTCGAGGGTCGCGCCGCAGTTGGAGTACGCGTACTGACCCTCGCCGATCGCCTCGGCGCTGGCGCAGTCATCGTTCCCCGGGCCGGCCACGCTGATGTTGAGCTGACCAGTCCCCTCGGCGCCGTTCCAGCCACCGACCTGAACGAGGAGGGTGTCGCCGGCGCAGACCGGGACGGAGACGCTGGACATGAAGGCGGAGCCGCCCGCGGCGTTCTCGCAATCGTCGTCGTTGTTGGCGAGACCCGCGTCACCCGCGATCGGGCAGCCGGCCGCGCCGTCGTAGACGATGAGGACGGTGTCGTCGAGGGTTCCGCCCGCGAGATCCCCACCCAGGCAGGTGTCGATCGTCGCGGTTCCGCCCACCGTGGCGGTGTAGAGGAACCAGACATCGGCGCTCATGTTGGAGTCCCCGTCGGTCGGTCCGTCGAGGGTCCCGTTGGTGTTGTTGTAGGCGAAGCCGCCCTCACCGACCGCGATCGCGTCGATGCAGTTGTCGTTGACGGGGGGCAGGCAGAAGGCGTCGGTCGCGCAGTCCGGGTCATCGCAGTCAGCCAGGCAGTCCGCATCGTTGTCGACCTCGTCATCGCAGATCTCGGCCGGACCCGCGAAGGTGACATCGAGGGTGGAGGTGCCGGTGGTGCCGTTCCAGCCGCCCACCTGAATGTAGTAGGTGGTGCCGGCGACGACCGGAAGGGAGACGGCGGACATGAAGGCAGAGCCGCCGGCCACGTTCGAGCAATCGTCGTCGTTGGAGGCGAGGCCCGGATCACCGGCGACCGGACACCCGAGCGTGCCGTCGTAGATGATGATCACGGTGTCCTCGAGGCTGCCGCCGGCGAGGCAGGTGGAGACCGAGAGGTCGCCGTCGGCGCCGGCGGTGTAGACGAACCAGAGATCGCTCCCCATGTTGCCATCGGAGGCGTTGATGCCGGAGGAGCTCGCGTTGGTGTTGTCGATCGGGAAGGCGCCACCGCCACATGAGGCGTCGATCGCGAAGGCGCAATCGTTGTTGATCGGAGGAGGCTCGACGTTCGTCGCGCCCGGAGTGTCGCTCGTCAGCGGGTCGAAGTACCCGATCTGGAAGGGACCCGTGGCGTCCGGGAGGCGGTAGGCGTGGGAGGGGACGAAGGTCCCGTCCGGACCGACCTCGTTCGGGCCGAAGTAGCAGTCCCCACTGCCCGGCGTCTCGACGAGCGCGACGCTGTCCACGATCGCGGTCCACGGCGCCGGAGAGTCGAAGACACAGTCGGCGTCGGCGTCGACATTGTCGCTGAGCGCAGCGGTCAGGCCGGTCACCAGCATGTGCGTGACATTGTCGCTGTTCTCGAAGTTCAGCGGCTCGACCATGTCCGGCGTGGTGAGGGAGTAGTTGGTGTCTCCAATGACGAAGTACCCGCTCGGCGGAATGATCTGGCCGGTGAGATCGACGATCTCCTCGATGTCCCCGCTCGGGAAGTCCCCGACGACGATGTAGAACATTCCGGTGAGATCAAACCCCGCGGGACCCGCCAGCTCGGCGTACTCGTCGCTGTCGGATCCGTTCTGGTCGATCCGGACCTCGTTGATGGTCACGCCGCCGCCGCCGGCCAGGAGAGCCCCCGGGCTCACCAGACAGAGCGCGAGGGCCGTAACTCCTACCCTAGCCACAAAGGAACGAAAGGTGCACATGCGGGCGTCCTTCCTCGACAAGTGCGCGAGATCTGCGCACAACCGCGTTGTTGGCTCGATTGAGCGAGCAGCGCCCCCCCCCCGGGGGCGGGCTGATAAAGAAGCACCGGCAGCGCGCGAGGCAGACCCAGCCTCGTCCGCGGGGCCTCGGGTGAGGGCCCGTGTTCCACACACTTGCGGGAAGGCAGCCGATGGAACTGCCTCGATCTTAGCTGTCAAACCCGAGGTGGGCAACCATGAGATTCTGCCGTGAGTCCGTTCGCTGACGGGCTGTCAAGAAGCCGACATGGGGCAGCTCGGACCTGTCTGGGAGGTTCGTGGTGTGGCGGGCCGGAGTGTTCCCTCGCTCCTCAAGCATGTTCCCTGAATCGGCTTAAGCGACCTGGTGCGGCCAGCCGCGCGGGCGGGATGAGCCACGCTCCTCCAAGGCAGGAAGGCCCGCCGGGGTCTTCCCGGCGGGCCTTCCTGGTGGGTACGGGTGGGGAGGCTGCGCTGCTTCGAGCTCGTGTCGGGATCAGCAGCCGGGTCCGGCCGGAGGCACCGGAGCCGCACCGCCGCTGAAGAGCCAGCCGAGCATCCAGATCGGATCGGCGATGTTGATGGCGCCGTCCCCGTTGATATCCCCGGCGTTCCCGCAGATCGGGGCCGGGCCGCCAGCGAAGAGCCAGTTCGCGATGGAGATCGCATCCGCGACGTCGACCGACGCATCCCCGTTCGCATCCCCCATGGCATAGGTGGTGACGAGGCGGGGCAGGGTGGTCGCCACCGAGGCCCCGCAGCCGCTGGCGGTCAGGGTCACATCGAAGGTGCCGGCGTCGGCAAAGGTGTGCGAGGGGCTCGCCTCGGCGGAGGAGGCGCCGTCACCGAAGCTCCACGCGTAGGTGGTCGCGGGGTCGCCACCGTCGTCGCTCAGGTTCATGAAGTCGACGGTGAGCGGGGCGATCCCGGTCAGGAGCGGACCGGCGCTGAAGGAGGGGATCGGATCGACGCACGGGAGGACGGTGTCGATCGTCAGGATCCCGTCCCCCTCGAGGCCGTTCCAGCCGCCGACCTGGACATAGTAGGTGGAGCCCAGGGTCACCGGGACCGTCACCTCGGACATGAAGGCGGCGCCGCCCGGGGCGTTCTCGCAGGCGTCGTCGCTGGAGGCGAGTCCTGCGTCCCCACCGACCGGACAGCCGGTCGCACCGTCGTAGACGATGATCACGGTGTCGTCGTTCGAGCCACCGCCGAGGCAGGTTCCGATCGTGGCGTCCCCGGAGAGGGTCGGCGTGTAGAGGAACCAGACATCCGCGCCCATGTTCGCGTCACCGGCGGTCGGTCCATCGAGGGTCGCGCCGCAGGTGTCGAACGGGAAGGCGCCTTCACCGACCGCGACGGCGTCGATGCACGCGTCGCCCTCGGCGGAGAAGGTGATGTTCAGGGGAGCGCTCCCGGTCGCGCCGTTCCAGCCCCCTGCCTGGATCAGGTAGGGATTGCCGGCGGTCACGGCGATCGAGACCTCGGAGTTGAAGGCGGCCCCTCCGCCGAGGGAGCACGCATCGTCGCTGGCGGCGAGTCCGAGGTCTCCCGCGACGGGGCAGCCGACCGAGCCGTCGTAGACGATGAGGACGGTGTCGTCGAGGGTGCCGAGCCCATCGCAGGTGCTGATGGTCGCGGTGCCGTCGCAGGTCGGGGTGTAGACGAACCAGACATCCGTGCCCATGTTCCCGTCCCCGTCGGTCGGCCCGTCGAGGGTCGCGTCGAGGTTCTCCCAGAGACTGGTTCCCTCGACGACGACGATGGCGTCGACGCAGTTGTCGTTGGCGGGCGGGAGGCCGTCGCAGAGGACTTCGGCGAGGCAGTCATCGTCGGCGCAGTCGGTGAGACCGTCTCCATCGTTGTCGAGCCCGTCGCCGCAGTTCCCGGCCTCGAGACAGAAGGTGTCGGTGAGGCAGTCGTCGTCGACGCAGTCCACCAGGCCGTCGGCATCGTTGTCGATCCCGTCGTCGCAGGTCTCCGGGAGGGAGATCGAGAGGAGGCCGTCTCCCTCGGCTCCGTTCCAGCCGCCGACCTGGACATAGAAGGAGCTCCCGCTCGTCACGGGGATCGTGACCGAGGACATGAAGGCGGACCCGCCCGCGACATTCTCGCAGGCATCGTCGGAGGCGGCGATCCCGAGGTCGCCGGCCACCGGACAGCCGGTCCCGGCGTCGTAGACGATGAGCACGGTGTCGTCGAGGCTGCCGCCGCCGAAGCAGGTGCCGATCTCGGCGGTCCCGTCTCCGCTCGCGGTGTAGAGGAACCAGATGTCGGCGCCCATGTTGGAGTCGCCGTCGGTCGGCCCGTCGAGGGTCGCGCCGCAGTTGGACCAGGAATGCTGTCCCTCCCCGACGGCGAGCGCGCTCGCGCAGTCGTCGCCGGCCGGGGCGGCGATGGCGATGTCGAGGGCGCCGGCTCCGGTCGCCCCGTTCCAGCCGCCGACCTGAATGAGGAGGGAGTCTCCGGCGCAGACGGGCAGCTCGACCGAGGACATGAAGGCGGAGCCGCCGGCCACGTTCGAGCAATCGTCGTCGCTCGAGGCGAGGCCGGAGTCCCCCGCGACCGGGCAGCCGGCGGCGGCGTCGTAGACGATGAGGACGGTGTCGTCGAGGCTGCCGCCGCCGAGGCAGGTCCCGATGGTGGCGGTCCCGCCGACGGTCGCGGTGTAGAGGAACCAGACATCCGCGCTCATGTTGCCGTCGCCGGCGGTGGGGCCATCGAGGGTGGCGTTCGTGTTGTCGAAGGGCGTCGCACCCTCGCCGATGGCGATGGCCGCGAGGCAGTCGTCGTTGGCGGGGGGCTGGCAGCTCGGCTCGGTCCCGCAGTCCATGACGTCGTCGCAGTCGGTGGCCCCATCCGCGTCGTTGTCGATGCCGTCGGCGCAGTTGCCCGCCTCCTGGCAGACAGCCTCGGCGCTGCAGTCCGAGTCGGCGCAGTCGGTGGCCCCATCGGCGTCGTTGTCGACGCCGTCGAAGCAGTCCTCCGGCACCGAGCTCGCGAGGGAGATGACGAGGTCGCTCGATCCCTCGAGGCCGTTCCAGCCTCCGACCTGGACGAGGTAGCTGCTCCCGCCGGTCACGGGGATCGTCACGGTGGAGCTGAACGGCGGGCTCGTGCAGCCGTCGTCATCGCTGGCGAGGCCGAGGTCCCCGGCGGCCGGGCACCCCGCCGCGGCGTCGTAGACGATCAGAACGGAGTCATCGAGAGAGCCGGTCGTGCCGCAGGTCTCGATCGTCGCGAGCCCGTCCGCGCTCGCGGTGTAGAGGTACCAGACATCGGCGCCCATGTTGGAGTCGGCGTCGATCGGACCGTCGAGGGTCGCGCCGCAGGTGGAGACCGGGTGGGTCCCCTCGGCGACCGCGGCGGCCGAGGCGCAGTCGTCGTTCGTCGGGCCCCCCGCCACCGAGACGGTCAGATCGCTGGTGCCGGTGGCGCCGTTCCAGCCGCCCACCTGAATGTAGAGGCTGTCGCCCGCGCAGATGGGGAGGCTGAGGGTGGAGCTGAAGGTGGGCGTGGAGCAGCCGTCGTCGTCGGAAGCGATCCCGGGGTCGCCCGCGCCGGGACACCCGTTGCTCGCATCGTAGACGATGATGACCGAGTCGCTGAGGGTCCCGGAGGTCCCGCAGGTCTCGATGGTGGCGAGCCCCCCGGTGGTCGCGGTGTAGAGGAACCAGACATCCGCGCCCATGTTCGCGTCGGCATCGGTGGGACCGTCGAGGAAGCTGCCGGAGGTGTCGAGCGGGAAGGTCCCCTCTCCGATCGCCGTGGCGGCGACGCAGTCGTCGTTCGCCGGCTGGGCGGAGGCGGGGCTGCAACACAGACCCAGGAGGAGCCCGCAGAGCAGCGAGAGCTTCTGAATGGTGGACATGGGAGGTGCCTTCCTGGCTCGTCAGGAGTGGGGCCGGAGCTCGGGGGGAGCGACCCGGGGCCCTGGGTCTGTTCTCCGAGGGTCTTGCCGAGGGGGGCAGAAGCTCGGGGACTCGCTCATGGGGGGACGGAGCCTGAGAGAACTGGGGGGTTTCGGACCGACGACGGACCGCCCGCGCGATCCGACCAATTCGTTCAGGTCGGGACGGACTCCCGAACTGAACAGTCATGTCTGATGTTACTGACGAACGCGCGAATGACTAGTCATGTATTTCGCGGAGGATTAACAAAAGAGACAGGAAGGTCAGGTCGCGATCGGTCTCCGAGGGGGGGCAGGGCACGCGTTGGGGAGGGGAGGGAAGAAGAGGGGGCTCGAGCCCGCGAGAGCCATCGGCGGGAGAGCAGGTTCAGTGGACCGGCTTCCCCCGCTTCCCGCCGATGACTCCCGGGGGCTCCGAGAGCGGAGAAGCGCGGATCCCCGGGTCAATCCGGGGATCGCGGCTCGACTGGGATCGGAGGAGCGGTGCCAGCGCACCGGTCGGAGGATCCTCCCTCGGCGGCTCTCGTCAGGGAGCCGGGGGGAGGGGCGGGCCAATAAGAGGGCCGCCCGCTGTGTCGTCGAACTCCCCAAGGATAGTGCTGCGCGGGGACCCGCGCACCCTCCGGCTTTGGAGAGGTTTTCGGTGTCCGGTGCGGGGGTGGGGGAAGCGGAGAGGGGGCGGGCCGCCGCGCGACCCGCCCCCTCTCCTCGGTCCGCTCGGCCGGGTCCCGCTCAGCGGGAAGGGACCGGATTCCCGGCGAAGCTCCGGACGCTCTCGGTGATCCCCGGGACGTCGATTCCCATCGCGGCGTAGACCTCCTCGGCGCTCCCCGAGGGGGCGTACTCCGTCACGCCGAGGCGCAGGTGGGGGAGGACATGGCCGCGGGAGAAGAGCGCCTCGGCGAGGCAGGCTCCCAGTCCGGTGCGGATCGAGTGGTCCTCGACCGTCACGATCCACGGCTGCTGGGCGAGCGCGTCGATGAAGTCGGGGTCGAGCTGTCCGGGGGTGGCGACATGCACGAGGGCCACATCGAGCCCGTCCCCTCGCAGCGAGTCGACCGCCGCCTGCGCCCGCCCGGTGGGGGTCCCCATCACGACGACGGCACCCCGCTCCCCGCGTCGGATCCAGTCCCCCTGGCCCATGCGGAACCGGTAGTCTCCGGCGAAGAAGGGGTGACCGTCCTGATCGGTGATGGGATCGAGCTTCGACCGCCCCATCCCCAGGAAGAACATCCCCGGATGGGTCGCGAGGTGACGCAGCGCGCGGTCTGTCTGGTTCGGGTCGGCCGGGACGATGATCTGCATGCCGAAGATGTTCCGGAGCACCCCGACATAGTCGATCGACTGGTGGGTCTTCCCGTCCTCACCGACATCGAGCCCGATGTGGGTGCAGATCAGCTTCAGGGAGCCGTGGTTGATGTCGGTGAGGCGGTGCTGGTTGTAGGTCTCCGCGATCCCGAAGACCCCGAAGTCGGCGAAGAAGGTCGCGATCCCCTCCGCGCTCAGCGCGCCGGCGCAGGTCGCGGTGTGATGCTCCTGAATCCCCGCCTCGAAGAAGTTCGCGGGGTGGGCGACGCGGAAGTCGGTCACCTTGACCGAGCCTTCGAGGTCGCAGTCGAAGACCGCCATCGGGAGGTGCGCCGAGCCCGCGTTGGCGGCGGCCACGGAGGCGAGGGCCTTGCCGAAGGCGCCGCGGTTGTCGCTCTTCTTGCCGACCTCGTAGGTGATCGGCTCTCCCGGCGAGAGCGGGGCCTCCCGGCGGGGGAGGGGCGGGAGGGTGGTGGGCCTGCGCTCGGCGCGCAGGGCGCGGAAGGGCGCGAGATCCCAGAGGACGGGGTCATCTCCCGACTCGGCGATGCACTGCTCGAACTGCTCCGGGCTGACCGCCTGGCCGTGGTACTTCGCCTCGTTCTCCATGAAGGAGAAGCCGCGCCCCATGATCGTGTCGGCGATGACCACGGTCGGAGCAGCGCCGCCGCTCGAGGCGGCGGAGAGGGCGCCGTGGATCTGGGTGATGTCGTGGCCGTCGATCTCGACCACCCGCCAGCCATCGGCCGCCCAGCCGGCGGCGATGTCCTGCGGCATGACTTCATCGCAGTCTCCGCCGATCTGCAGCCGGTTGCGATCGACGAGGGCCACCACCTCGTGCAGGCCGTACTTCACGACGAAGCGGCGCGCCTCGGAGATCTGTCCCTTCTGCTGCTCCCCGTCTCCCATCGGGCACCAGACACGGATCGACTGTCCCTTGAGTCGGGCGGCGAGGGCCATGCCGCAGGCGGCGGAGAGCCCCTGACCGAGGTTTCCGGTCGTCCACTCGACGCCGGGGACCTCGCGCTCGATGTGGCCCTCGAAGTGGTTCCCGGTCCGCCGGAAGCTCGAGACCATCTCGGTGGGATCGACGAAGCCGAGGCGAGCGAGGACCGAGTAGACGCCCGGGGAGGTGTGCCCATGGCTGACGACGATCCGGTCGCGCCCCTCCATCCACGGGTCCTTCGGGTCCACGTTCGCGTGGGCGAAGAGCCAGAGGTAGAGGTCGAGGCTCGAGAGGGACCCCCCCGGGTGCCCCGAGTTCGCGAGGCTCGTCATCTGGATGATCTCGCGACGGCAGTCCCGGAGCGACTGCTCGTGCCACGCGAGGTACTCCGGGGTCGGGGTGTCGGCGGAGAGATCGAAGAGAGGCATCGAGCGCTTCCTTCCTGGGCTCCTCGCGGAGCGCCGTCGCGACGGGATGGAGACGAGAGGGATCGGGTTCGGAGCGAGAGTGGAGTCCGGCTCGGGATCGGATCGGGGGACGGACCGTCGATCGGGGGTGCGCTCCCGCCCTCGGCGAAGCGCGGACCCAGCTCCCCGACCGGCGCCGCCCCCCCCCGGGACGGTCTGGCGGAGGGAGGAGCCCGCAGCCCGCCCGGTCACCGACCCGGCGGGGAAGCCCCCCCTCTCGCAGCGGTCGCCCGTACGATAGGCACCCCACCCCGGAGCATCAAGGCGCCCGGGGAAGGGGGGCTCGGGAAGGGCCGCCGCTGCGGATCGGCGGGGCAGGCCACCGCGGAGATGCCGGACCCCGGCGGTCACGGGGAGTGGGGGGAGGAGCGGATGGAGAGTGCTCGCAGCGGGGCCCGCGATCCCGCCTCGCCGGCCCGGGCCGGGTCTCTCCGGGTCTCCCTGCCCGGTCTCCTCGCCGTGGTCTGGCTCGCCTTCGCCCTCCTCTCGGTGATCCGCCTCCCCCTCGCCCCGCTCTGGCTCCCCACCCTGGTCGCCTCCTCCTGGGCGCATCTCTGGCTCCTGCTCTCCCTCGGGATCCTGCTTCTCGCTCGCCGGGTGCGCCGCAGACGAGCGCGGAGGGCGGGGGAGCCGGAGAGCCCGGGGAGGCGCCGGTCCCGGATCGACCTGCTGCTCGGTCTCGCGATCCTCACCTTCGCGATCCCCGTCGCGCGGCAGGCGCGGGCATGGCCGCAGTGGAGCGAGAGCGTGGCGTTCATCGGTGACCGGGAGACCGCGACCCGGCGCTTTCCGACCCTGCGGGACGAGACGCACGCCTTCGCCGAGCGGGAGGGCGGGGAGCTGCTCCTTGACCTCATCGCGCCCGCGCCGACCGACGCGCCCCTCCCCGTGGTCATCGTCATTCACGGCGGGGCGTGGGAGAGGGGGAGTCGCACCGAGTTCCGCGCCTCCCGCCGGGAGCTCGCGCAACTCGGGTTCGCGGTGCTCTCCATCGACTACCGCCTCGCTCCCGCTCACCGCTTCCCGGCGCCGATGGAGGACATCGACGCCGCGATCGACTTCGTCGCTCGCAGGGGGGGGGCGCTCGGGCTCGACCCCGGCCGGATCGCGCTCCTCGGCCGGAGCGCCGGCGGGCACCTCGCCCTCACGGCGGCCTATCGCCGACCGGATGCGGTGCGGGGGGTGATCGCGTACTACGCCCCGACCGACCTCCCCTGGAGCTGGGAGACCTCCGTCGATCGGACCTACCTCGACGGGCGGGCGCTGACCGAGGCGCTGATGGGGAGCCCCCCGTCGCAGGATCCGGAACGGTGGCGGGCCGCGTCGCCGATCCACCTCGCGGAGGGAGACTCCCCCCCGACCCTGCTCCTTCAGGGGACGAGGGACCGCCTCGTCTCGCCGCGCCACTCGACGCGGCTGCGCCGGAGACTGGAGGAGCTGGGGGTTCCGTGCTGGGAGCTGCGGATCCCGGGGGGGACGCACGGCTTCGATGTGGCGCGCAGCGGCCTCGTGGCGGCGATCGAGGAGAGAGCGCTCCGCCGCTTCCTCGCGGCGACGCTCCACTGAGCACCGGAGCCCTTCAGCTCTTCGAGCGAGGCCCCCGGCGCAGGGGGCACATCAGGTCCCCGCGGAGCAGCTCGGGGCCTCGCCGACGATCGCGCGCCCATCCTCGACCCACTGGAGGACCCCTCCGCGGAGATCCCGCAGCC
>JAFMMO010000112.1 GCA_017859655.1 Pseudomonadota bacterium
GTCGGACCGTCCCCCGCGGGCCGGACGCGGAGGTCCCGGGCTGGTTCTACAACCTCGGGACCACCGGGCTCCGCGTCGAGCTCACCGAGGAGCGCCCGGAGACCCTCCTGATCCGCTGGGTGCTCCCCGGCACACCGGCCGAGGGGAAGGTGGCGCCGGGGGAGCGGATCATCGGAATCGGCGGAGAGCGGCTTCAGGTCCCCCACCGCAACGGCTACGGGATGGAGGTCTTTGGAGCTCATGGACCCATCACCGCGTTCGCGGCCGGTCTGGAGCGGGCGCAGGGCTCGGAGAGCGGTCGGCTGGAGCTGCGGATCGAGGAGCCGGGCGGTGAAACGCGCCGGATCGAGCTTGAGGTGGGGCGCGCCGCCGGAGGGTTCGCAACGAGCTACCCGCTGAACTGCCGGAGGAGCGCCGAGATCTCCCGCCGGCTCCTCGACGAGCTCGTCTCTCTCCAGCGGGAGGACGGTTCCTGGGGGAGCCCCCCCCACGACACCTTCGCCCCCCTCGCTCTCCTCTCGAGCGGGGACCCGAGGTTCGCCGACGCCATTGAGAGGAGCGCCCGGTTCCACGCGAGGACCACCCGGGCGAGGGACTCGTCCTCCCTCATCAACTGGCGCTACTGTGCCGCCGGGATCGTCCTCTCCGAGATCCACCTCGCCACGGGCGCGGCGTGGATCCTGCCGGAGCTCGAGGAGATCGCGACCTTCCTCCTCTCCAGCCAGTACACGGACCTGAGCCAGATCGTGGAGAAGACCCGCCAGGACCGCCCGGAGGACCTGCCGAAGGACCCTCTCGACTCCCACGGGGGCTGGGGGCACAACCCCGGCTTCGAGGGCTACGGGCCGATCAGCATGGTGACGGGACAGGCCGCCCTCGCCCTCTCCCTGATCCGACGCTGTGGCATCGAGGTTCCCCGCGAGCGACTGGACATCGCGTACGCCTTCCTGGACCGGGGCACCGGGCCGAACGGCTATGTCTGGTACGAAGACCAGGTCGCCGGCCCGAAGGACTGGGCCGACATGGGGCGGACCGGGGCGGCCGGCCTCGCGAACCTCCTCGCCCCGTTTCCCGAGCCGCGCTACCGGGAGCGCGCTCTCGCCCACGCCCGGGTGATCGGTGCGCATCCGGAGAGCTTCCCGGACACCCACGGCTCGCCGACGATGGGGATGGGCTACGCGGCCGCCGCAGCGCTCGCAGACCCGACCGCCTTCCGGGCCCTGCTCGACGCGAACCGCTGGTGGTTCGTGCTCGCGGAGTGCCCCGACGGGACCTTCTACTACCAGCCGAACCGTGACAACGCCGGCTACGGCGAGGACTCTCGCCTCTCGGCGACCGCGGTCACCGCGTTCATCCTCGCCCTCCCGGAGAGGCGGCTGGCGATCTCGGGGCAGCAGAGCGGCGAGGGGTACCCGACGCCCGCGAGCCCACCGACGGAGCGCACGCAGGGAGATCGCTGACCCCCCGGTCCGGGGTCGGCTCCGGATGCGAGAAGCAGGGGGAGACCGAACGATCGGTCTCCCCCTGCTTGCTTGGGGTCGGGGCTGGTGGGAGGCGGCACTAGGGGGTGCAGAGTCCAGGATCGTCGCAGTCGACGTCGGTCAGGGAGCCGCAGGCGGGGAACGGAGCGTTCGGAGCGGCGCCGGCCGCGAAGAGGTGGTTCAGCAGGTAGATCGCATCCGCGAGGTGGATCAGGCCATCCGAGTTCACATCGTTCGCCCCGGGGCAGGTGCCCGCCGTGGACGGTCCTCCCGCGAACAGGGTGGCGAGGAGGAAGATCGCGTCCGGCAGGTTGACGGTTCCGTCGCCGTTCGTGTCCCCGCGGATGAAGGACCCGGCCGGGATCGGCTCCAGGAGCACGACGCCGTCGACGAGGATCGGATCGCTGCTCGAGCTGTCCGCGAGCACCACGAGGTTGAGGACGGGGGTCGCCCCGATCGCATTGCTCCAGGTGAGGGGGGTCGTGCTGGGGGCGCTCACTCCCACGAGTGAAGCGGAGACCAGCGAGTAGCTGGCGACCGCGACCTCGGCGGAGGCGCTGAAGTTGAGCGTCTCGATCATCAGGGTGTCGAAGACGACCCCGAGCGTCCAACCGTTGGCGTGGATCGCCGGCATGAAGACGCTCGGACCGTTGCCGCCGCCGAGCGCGAGGAGCGCCGCGCCGGGGCTGACCGCCCCGATCGAGAGCCGGGCGGAGTCGTGAGCGAGGCCCATCGAGAAGCCGCTCGCCTCGGTCGGAGCCTGTCCGGCCGAGTCCTGCTCCGCCCGGATGCTCGCATCGAACGGAGCCGAGATCGGGCTCGAGGGGGAGTAGGTCACCGGATCGATCGGATCGACCGAGAAGGTGAAGGTCGCCGGCGGCGGCGGGGGCAGCGCGTCGACGACGAGCGTCGCCCCCTGCTGATCGGGCGTCACCGAGGTCGTGCCAACGGTGACGACGTTGCTGATCGGGGGGGACCCGAGGGTCTCGCAGAAGTTCAGGGTCGTGCTGATCGTGTTGCCGAGGCCCGGATCCGCGATGGCGGTGAGCGCGATGTCGGCGAGCCCGAAGTCGAGGCTGCCGGTGGGCAGGGTCGTGACTCCACCAAAGTCGATCACCGCGGCGGAGCTGACCCCGTTCGGGTGGACGATGTTGCTGGAGAAGCCGGTGAGGCTGGCGGAGTCGAGGAGCGCCTGCGCATCGGCGGCGAGCCCGAGCCCATCGATCTGGAGGACGGTGGTGTCGAGACAGACACCGAGCTGCCAGCCGGCGAGGGCGCTTCCCGTGTTGTCGAGGCGGATCCCTGCGGTGAGGGGCGCCCCGGTGAGGACGCTGGCCGGGGTGTCGATCCGGACGAGGTAGCTCGGGTCGACATCCGCGGCGGCGGGGATCTCGATCGTGCGATTCACCTGCGTCGGGGTAATCGAGACGGAGGCGACGGTGACGACGTTCGCGACCGGGGGCACTCCCTGATTGTCGCAGAACGCGATTTCGGTCGAGACGCCCGGCGCGGGCTCGACCGGGCTCACCAGAGCGGTGTAGTCGGCGGTGAAGAGCTCCAGCCCCATCGATCCGGGCGCGACGGTGACCGCTCCGAAGAAGTCGATGACCGTGCCCGCGGTGAAGCCGCCGAGGTAGACGCTCTTCGTCGTGAAGTCGGCGGGATTCCCGTTCTTGGCGATCTGAGTGAACCCACCGTCGGCAATGAGGTCGAGCTGCAGCAGGGCGGGATCATGACAGACGCCCGTCTGCCACCCGGCGACATGAGCGCTCGTCGAGCCGTTGTCGAGCATCACCCCGACCTGAAATGACGAACCACCCGCGACCTGATCGGGTCCTCCGAGGGTGAAGTGAAGATCCGGGTCCTGGGCAGTCAGGACCGGGGTCAGTACAAGCAGGGGCAAGATCGACATCGCCCGCAGGAAGAGAGCCTTCATGGCACCCACACACCCTTTCGGAACGGAAGGATAGCGCTCGACGAAACTGGGACGGAGGCGGACGGACCCGGACCGGAATGGGGGTCGGGGCTTGAGTCTCTCGGAACAACCCGTTCGAGATCGGCACGCGGTCGCGAGAAATGGCGCGGGCGGTCGATCCGTGCGTCGCGGGCCGGCCCCGGTCTGCACGCAAGCTAACAAGCACCTCCAGTGCTATACATTTGCAACGATACCAGTCGTCCCGAGGGTCGTCTTTAACTTCTTCAAACAATTGCAAAACATGCCTTTGCGACACCCTCCCCCCCGCGGCGAACGATAGTGACAATGCTGACAAACTGACGGAGCACACCCGCCACCGCGACGCCCCGCGGAGAGTCTCGACCGCCGACAATCCACTTGAGAACGACCCCTCAGCCCGCAGGATGTCCTGGACTTCCGCGGGAGGGGAGCTGTGCCGTTGGAGCGTTCCGTCTGGGTCCTCATCACTCTCGGGTTCGGACTCGCGGGCGGGTGGCTCATCTCCGCAGCTCGGAGCTCGGATGCCGATCCGCCGCCGTCGCGCGAACTGACCGCGCTCCAATCCGAGGTACGCGAGCAGCTCTCCCGGATCGAGGCCCTCGAGCGAGCCCTCGCCGAAGAGCGGACCGCCCGGCTCCTCCTCGCCGGCCGGATCGAGGCCGGGCCCACTCCCTCGGGGGGCGAGGAAGGCCGGGAGACCGCCCCGCCCCCGGCGGAGGCGAGCGTCCTTCTGCGGCGGCTCCTCGCCGAGGTCGAGCGAGGCGGGGTCCTCTCCGCTACCGGGACGACAGGAACGCGCTTCGTCGGCCTCGCCCGGACCTTCCCTCGGGAGGGGCTCGACCTCCTCCGGGAGAGCCTCCGCTCCCCACGGACGGCGGAGCGGACCGCTGCGGTCCGTCTGGCCGCGCGCTTTCCGGGGGCGGCGATGATCGACCCCCTCCTGACCCCGCTCATCGAGCCCCTCGCCGAGGTCGCCCGAGGGGATCGCTCGGAGCTCGTCCGCATCCTGGCCGCGGAGGCGCTCTCCCGGTTCCCCGCCGCGGATGCGGACCGGTGGTGGCTCTCGATCCTCGGGGGAGAAGGACCGGCCGGAGCCCGGGTCCACGCCTGGATCGCCCTCGCGCGGGCCGGCCACGAGGCGGCGGTGTCGGAGTTCGTGCCGCTCCTCGACCGCTGCGACAGGACCATCCCGGCCGACCTCGTCGTGGAGACCGCACTCGCTCTGGCGGACCCGCGCCTCCTCCCGGCCCTCCGCGCGGCGTTCGATCACCCGGAGGTGAGCGACCGCCATCGGATGGGGATCCTCCGCGCCCACGCCCGGGAGGGGGAGGAGGCGCTGGAGTTCGTGCGAGCTCGTGGGATGGAGGGGGCGGGAGAAGCGGTGAGAGCCCTCGCGCGAGAGCTGGCTCCCCCACCGCCCATCGAGGCTCCGCCGGGGGCCCCCGGGGAGGACCCTACAGCTCCGCGCCCCCCCACCGACCCACCCGCCGCGGTGGCCCCCCCTTCCCCGGAGTCGGGAGCCGACCCGCCCGCTCCCGCTTCGGAGGCGGGCTCCCCGGAGGATGACGAGGGAGCTAGGGCCGGGTGAAGCACCCCTCGACCCGGTCGATGAACGCACGGGTCCCCGCCTCCACCCCATCCGGGTGAATGAGGAGATCCCCCCCGATGAGCAGGATCGTGTCCTCCCCGAAGTCCTCGGCCATCGACTCGATCCGATCGAAGCGCATTCCCCCCGCCGGAACCGGGAAGGTCCGCCGCCAGGCGCCCCGGGGACGGCGGCACTGCTCCGCGACCCGGATGCACTCCTCCCGCGAGATCGGGAAGCGGCCTCCGTGATTCACGAAGACCGCCGCATCCGCCCCGAGCAGGCGGAAGAGGGTACCGTGCAGGAAGGCGGGGGAGACCACGGAGCCGGCGGGGTGAGCGACCGCCCCGGTGAAGGAGGGGTGGGTCCAGACGAACCGATCGGTCCCGGAGAGGAGGACCCGGGTCGCCTCGAGGCCGAGGAGCATCGGAGCCACGAGGACCCCCTCGATCTCCTCCTCCTCCAGCAGCGCGAGGCGTCGCTCGAGCTCCGGGAGCGGGCCGGTGAGGAGCGCGTGATAGACGCAGGCGCCGCCGGAGGCGGACCGTCCCCGCGCGACGGCGTCCCGAATGCGCAGGACCCGCTCGCGGTAGTGCTCGAAGGACCCGTCCACGAGGTTGTGGTCGTCCTTGACCACCTCTCCCCCGCCCCGGGCGAACTCCTCCGCGACCCGCTCGAGGTCCTCGAGCGGAGCCCCCCGCGGCTTGAGCGCGGTGGCGACGATCGGTCTCCCCTCCACCCCGAGCCGACGACGCAGCCCGGAGATCCCGTGACGGGGCCCCGGGTGCTCCGCGAGGAGCGACGGCGGGAGTTCCGCACCGAGGAGCTCGACCCCCGGGAGCATCGAGACGTTCCCGGAGAGGAGATTGATGAGCTGGGGCAGCCCCCCTCCCGCGAGGGAGGGGTCGAAGGAGAGCACGAGGCGACTCCAACCCCCCTCCTCGGACAGGGACTCGATCCGCGCGACAACGTCCCGGGAGATCCGCGGATATCGGTCGATCAGCGCGCGCGGAACTTCCACTGTCAGCTCGATCGCGATCGCCTCCGCGAGCTCCCGGGCCTCCGAGTGCGGACAGGCGAGGCGATAGATGGCGCGAATCCGGTCCTGGGCTCCCGCCTGCGGTGCGGTCTCGCCGCCGAGAGGCATCGTCTCCATGATGGCTCCTCCTCCCGCGCATTCGAACCACTGATCCGGTTGGACGCCAGACAATCCAATTCCCCCGTTCCTCCCCCCCGGGGTGGATGTCGTGGGGGGGAAGCGGGATAACGACCCCGCTGCGTAGACCGGTCTCCGACCTCAACGAAGGTCCGGCGTCGACCGGTGCTGGAGGAAAGGGGCAGGGATGACGGTCCGGGTCGGACTGATGGGCTTCGGGAGGCTCGGGAGGAACATCTTCCGCGCGATCTACTCCCGTCGGGATCTTCAGGTCGTCGCGATCAACGAGCTCGCGGACTCGAAGTCGATGGAGTATCTGCTGCGCTACGACACGCTGCGGGGAACCTTCGACGAGCCGGTCCGCGTGATCGATGACGCCCTCTACATGCAGGGACGGCAGATCCCGGTCCTCCACCACACCGAGCCGGGGCAGATCCCCTGGTACGAGTACGGCGTGGATGTGGTCATCGAGGCGACCGGCCGCTACCGCAGGCGGGAAGACCTCCAGAAGCACCTCGAGCAGGGCGCGGACCGGGTGATCCTCACCGTCCCTCCCGCGGACCCCCCCGCCGCCCCCCTCGACGGGATTCACCTCCGAGGGATCTCCGCGGAGCCGATCGACCGGGACCAGCGGCTCATCAGCTGTGGGTCCAGCACCGCCAACTGCTGCGCGGTGATGGTCAAGGTGCTGCAGGACGCGTTCGGAGTCGTCGAGGGGAGCTTCACCTCGATCCACGCCTACACGAACGAGCAGAGCCTCGGGGATGTGCCCGCCTCCGACCTGCGCAGCTCCCGAGCCGCCCTGGAGAACATCGTCCCCCTCGAGACGTGGACCGACGCCGCCGTGATCGGGGCCTTCCCCCACCTGCAGGGGCGCTTCTCCGGTCTGAAGCTCAATGTGCCCGTCCCGGAGGTCTCCTGCGTCGACCTCACCGTCTCCCTCGACCGCTCGGTGACGCCGGTGGAGGTGAACGAGGTCTTCCGCAGCGCCTCCGCGAGCACCCTGCGGGAAGTCCTCGACTTCACGGAGCAGCCGATCGTGTCGAGCGATGTCGCCGGCTCCGACCGGAGCTGCGTCTTCGACAGCCTCGCGACGATGGTCGTGGGCGGGGACCTGGTGAAGGTGATCGGGTGGTACGCCCAGGGTGGAGGCCTCGCCTCCCGGATCGTCGAGGTCGCGGCCATGCTGGGACCGCGCGCGGGCCATGGGGATCGGAGGAATGACGCATGAAGATCGCGATCAACGGATTCGGTCGCATCGGGCGCTGCGTCTACCGCGTCCTCGCCGAGCGCGAGGACATTCGCATCGTGGCGGTGAACGACATCTCCCCGGACGAGCCGCTCACCTACCTGCTGCGCTTCGACTCCGTGATGGGGAGGTTCCCGGGTCCCGTGACCCTCGAGAATGGCGTGCTCAGCGCGGGGGTCCACACCCCCCGTCTGGTGAAGGAGCGCGACCCCGCGAGCCTCCCCTGGGCCGAGCTCGGGGTCGATGTCGTGGTCGAGGCCACCGGGCGGTTCCGGTCGAGGGCGGAGCTCGAGGGACACCTGCAGGCGGGCGCGGGGCGGGTCGTGCTGACCGTGCCCCCGAAGGACGAGATCGATGCGATGGTCGTCCTGGGGGTCAATGACGACATCCTCCTCCCCGAGCATCGGATCGTCTCGAACGCGAGCTGCACCACCAACTGCCTCGCCCCCCTCGCGAAGATCCTCGATGACAGCTTCGGGCTCGAGCGCGGCGTGATGACGACGACGCACGCCTACACGAACGACCAGCGTCTGTCGGACTGGTACCACCAGGACCTGCGCCGCTCCCGCGCCGCGGGGGAGAACACGATCCCGACCTCCACCGGGGCCGCCCGGGCGGTCGGCAAGGTGCTCCCCCACCTCGCGGGGAAGCTTGATGGAATGGCGATGCGGGTCCCCGTGGTCGACGGCTCCATCGTCGACCTCGTGGTGCTCCTCGGTCGCGAGACCACGGCGGAAGAGGTCAATGACGCGGTGCGGGTCGCGGCGGAGGGGCCCCTCCGCGGCATCGTCGAATACCAGACCGAGGCGGTGGTCTCGAGCGACATCATCGGGGATCCCCACTCCTCGATCTTCGACGCCCGACTCACCGCGATGGCCGGTCCCCGCACGGTGAAGTGCTTCAGCTGGTACGACAACGAGTGGGGCTACAGCAACCGCGTGGTCGACCTCATCGAACGTCTGGGCCAGTTCGGCTAGGTCGGTCCCGACGCACCGATCCGCACGAGAGGGGCCTGCGCGAAAAGGGAAGGAGCCCGGGGGGACAGGTCCCCCCGGGCTCCTTCTTCACTCCGCCCCGACGGCCGGAGGCCGCCGCGACCGATCGTCAGAGCTTGGTCATGACATCGTCGAGGAGCGCCTGCGCCCGGGCCTGCGCCTTCGTCCCCTCGAACTTCTTGCCCTTGGTGACGGCGACGAGGGTCCTCGCGGCATCCTTGTACTTGCGGTTGCCGACCTGCTCCTTCGCCTTCGCGATGAACTGCTCTCCGGCGATCTCCGCCTGGATGCGGTCATCGTCCTTCCAGGCATCGAGCTTCGCGTCGATGCGCTCCTCGAGCGAGGTCCGCTTGAAGGCGCTCGCGAGCCGCTGGAGCTTCGCGTACCCCTCGGTGTAGTAGCCCGCCTCGGCGTAGCCGTCGACCGCGGCGAGCTCCTTCTCTCCGTAGCTCTCGACCTCGACGATCGCCGCGCGGGCCCTCGCCACGAGGTCGGAGTCCTCGTTCTTGTCGATCACCTTCTGGAGCTCCCCGACACCCTTGCCGTACTTGGCGCCGGCGAGGTGTCGGCTCGCCTTCTCGAGGCCCTCCCCGAGCTCGAAGCTCGGGGTGAGGCGCACACCCTTGATGTGCTCCTCGATGAGGTCCGCGGTGATCCGGGACGGGTGTCCCGCGTACACGATCTTGCCGTTCGGATCGACGAGCCATGCGTTCGGGATGCCCCGGGTCACATAGCCGTTCGCCCCACCGCCGTAGGCGACGAGGTACTCCATCCGGTTCTTCTGGGCGTAAGGTTTCGCCTTGGCTTCGGGTTCATCGGTCACGCCGATGACGACCAGTCCCTTGCTCCCGTACTCGTTGTGGAGTCGGTTGAGCCCGGGGATCTGGCCCTTACAAGGCCCTCACCAGGTCGCCCACTTCTCGATCAGGACCAGCTTGCCCTGGAGCCCGGCCCAGGTGATCGGCTCCTTCGCGTTGAGATAGCCCTGGGGGCTGAGCTCGGGGGCCTTGTCTCCCACGTTCGACCCGGCGCTGGCAGGCAGCGCCATCGCCACCACCAGAGCCGAGGCGAGGAGCGCCATGAACGGTCGTCGCTTCATCGGCGACCTTCCTTTCCTCCCCTCCCGGGGAGCCAAGAGTCGATCGGGTCTCGGTGAGCACCCTCCCCCTCGCGGTCCCCCGGTCGAGGCCGGGGGAGGAGCCCGCGAGCGAGCGGAGGCCCGCCCTGAACCGATCAGGATAGCGGGGACACCGGCGTGGTTCCAGATCGCCCCCCCCCGGATCCGCCCGCTCGGACCCGGGAATCCCCCTTGAGCGGCTTCCGAACGCTCCGGTCTTCCCGATACCATGTCGGCGACGCGCCCCCGCTCGGGCGGGAGCGAGCTTCGAACTCTCCCTCCGCCCGCTGAGGAGAAACGCCGGCCCATGGATCACCACCCGACCCTGCCCCGCATCCTCGTGGGCGCCCTGCTCCCCCTGCTGCTGCTCTCCACGCCGGCGTTCGCTCAGGACGGCGGAGAGCCGCCCTCCGGCTTCTCCCTCCCGAAGGCCGAGTTCCCCGAGACGGAGCATCAGTGGGACCTCGCCACCCAGGGCGAGGTGCTCACCCACACCTTCCCCGTCCGCAACACCGGCACCGCGCCGCTCAAGATCCTCCGCATCCAGTCGAACTGCGGCTGCACTTCGAGCGACTACACCAAGGAGATCGCCCCGGGAGAGGAAGGCACGATCACGCTCCTCGTCGACACCGCGGAGATCTCGGCCGGTTTCCTCCGCAAGACCGGCACCGTCTACACGAACGACCCCGCGAACCCCGAGCAGATCCTCTGGATGATCGGTCAGGTCGACCCCGTTCTCGTCTCCGACGAGAAGGTGCTCAAGATCAAGGGGCTGCTCGATGGGAAGAAGCAGGCTCGTTTCGTCCTGCGACCGGGGACGGACCGGCAGACCCAGATCCTCGAAGCCAAGTTCGAGGAGGGGCACGCCCGGATCGTCGCGGTCGAGCCCCAGGAGGACGGGAGCACCGTGATCCTCGCGTCCGCGGGTCGGAGTGAGAGGCCGGAGATCCTTCGGGACTTCCTCATCGTGACGGTGAGCCTCGACGGGCAGGCCCCGATTCGCCCGAAGTTCCCGGTCGGGATCCAGCACCTCGATCCGATCGAGGTGACCCCTTCCGGAAATCTCGTCTTCTACCGCCGGCAGACCGCCCATCTCGAGCGTGACCCCGACAAGGAGGTCTCCCAGGAGATCCAGGTCCGTGCGCGGGAGAAGGAGCGCACCCTCAAGGTGCTCGGAGCGCGGGTCGAGGGTGCCCCCGACGGGCTCTTCTCGACGGAGGTGAGGACCGTCGTCCCGGATGAGCACTACATCGTGAAGGTCCGGGTCCTGAAGACCGTCCCCGAGAGCCAGGTCCGGGCGCTCCTCGTCATTGATGTGGACGATCCGAGGCAGAGCAACCGGACCGTGCAGCTCTTCGCGCAGTTCCGCCGTCCGCCCCCGGGCTGAGGGGCGGCCGACCCCGGGCCGGGTCTGACCGCGCCCGGCCGATTCTCCGGGCGCGTTGACGCCATCGGGATCCCCCCGCTACACTTCTGGACTCCTCAACCTCTGGAGGCTCTCCGGGGGACGGGGAGGAGCAGGCGCCGGGAAGTTTCCTTGAGGTGCGCCTCCGAAGCGGGCTGCGCGCTCGGCACCTTCGGAGCAGCCCCCCGGAGAGGTCCCGGTCGGGCTGA
>JAFMMO010000113.1 GCA_017859655.1 Pseudomonadota bacterium
AGCTCATGATCAAGTTCGGTGACCGGATTCCTGTTTGACCCCATGGTCAGTTACACAGAAATCAGGACAGTCCCTCTCTCGTCGCAGAGCATCGCAGACAATGCAACAAAAGAATCGTCGATGCCAGATACAGCCTGAGCAGCTTCCTGGCTTAGTTGAACATCTAGCACAGCGGCTACCCACAGTGACCAGACGAGCTCGCTACTCCTCGCAGTGGGAGCACTCTCGACAATCACCTGGTTCAGAGAATCCGCGAGATCGCCCTTGTCAGCCAACCTTGCTGCACGGGCAACGGCAGACTGCGCGTGTAGTGCAAGCGACGTCTTGTCGGAGACGTTCTGATCGGCCTCATTGATGTCGGGTCTCCTCCGAGTTCCTCTCCGTGAGTGACCTAGTCTCATAGTGATAGGGCGATGCTTGGTTCAAGTTCTCATGTCCCTGCGATTCCCTCTCTGTCGATTCTCGGTCTCGCGTAGAATCCCTCCATGAACCACGACTCCCCCCCCCTCCCGCGGATCCCCCGCGGCGCCGACGAGCCGGATCCCGCCCAGGTGCGGGCGCGGCGCGCGCTCTGCGAGCGCGTCGCGCAGTCTCCTCTGCCGCACCTCGCCGGCCAGCCCGTCCCCGAAGCGCAGGCGCGGGGGAACATCGAGAACCTCATCGGCTTCGCCCAGGTGCCGGTGGGGATCGCCGGACCGCTGCGGGTGGACGGCGCGGAGGGGACCTACGAGGTCTACGTGCCGCTCGCCACGACCGAAGGCGCGATGGTCGCCTCCTACGGACGGGGGATGCGCCTCGCCTGTGATGAGGGCGCGGCGATCCGCGCCCGGATCCTCGCGGATGGGCTGAGTCAGCACCCCCTCCTCTGCTACGAGAGCGTCGATGCCGCCCGCGGAGCCGCCGCGCTCCTCCCGGGGTGGCGCGAGGAGCTCGCGGCGCTCGTCAGCGGCCAGACGAACCATGGCCGACTCACCTCGGTGGAGGCGACCGTCCTCGGCCGGCGGCTCCTCCTGCGACTGGTCTTCACCACCGGGGATGCGATCGGCATCAACATGGCCGCCCGCGCGAGCGACACGATCGCGCGGCTCGTGGCGGAGCGCACGGGGGCCACCGCGCGCTATGTCCATGGTCAGGATGTCGAGAAGCGGGCGAACGCCCGCGCGCTCGTCGAGGGGCGGGGACGCAGCGTCGTGGCGGAGGCGGTCGTGACGCGCGAGACCCTCGCGAGGATCGCCCGGGTCACCCCCGAGGAGATGATCGCGATCGCCCGCAGCTATGCGGTGGGCTACGCTCAGCTCGGCACCCAGAACTGGCTCGTGCAGGCGGCGAACGGTCTGGCCGCGCTGATGCTCGCCTGCGGGCAGGATGTCGCCTATGTGACGGAGAGTGCCACCGGCCACCTCGACCTCGACTGCACGGAGGAAGGAGACCTCTATGTCTCCGCGCTCCTCCCCTCACTCCTCCTCGGAACGGTCGGGGGCGGCAGCGGCCAGGGGACGGCGCGGGAGTGCCTGCAGCTCCTCGGATGCGCGGGGTCGGGGAAGGTCGGGCGGCTCTGCGAGATCGCGGCCGCCACGGTCCTCGCCGGAGACCTCTCCCTGATGGCGGCGTTCTGCTCCCATGAGTTCGTCGCGGCCCATGAGGGGCTGGGCCGCAACCGGCCGGAGGGCGCGGCGGACTAGTCGCCGGTCGCCCTCGGAGCGCCCGGGGAGATCCGCAGCGCCGGGCGGAAGCCCAGCGCCTCGTCCCGATAGTCCTCGGGGCGCTCGATCCGACTCGAGATCAGGCAACGGTTGAAGCGGAGCGTCCGCCAGCTGGCGCCGCGGGCCACGGGCATTGGTCGGAAACGCGCGACCTCCCCGGCTTCACGCAACGGGTCGACGGGCACCCGAGAGAAGACCTGCACCACGCTCTCCCGCTGGAGGGAGCCCCCCTCCCGACCGTGAATGAGGGCGTGAACATCATGCCGCTCCCCGAGGATCCCCCTCGTCGCCGCTCCTGCCCAGGGAGAGGCGAGCCCGAGGGGCTCGTCGATCCAATCCCTCCGATCCGGGTCATACCGGAAGACCCGTGAGCGAACGGGATCGCTCCCCCCCTGACTCGCCCCCAGGAGCACGCGATCTCCTCGGAGGTCGATCGTGTAGCCAAGGGCGTAGGCCGACGCATCGTCGCCCGCCGGGTCGCGCAGGACACGCTCGAGGGTCCAACGGCCGGTCGAGGCATCCTCCCGGTAGACGCTCGCGCTCCCCCTCTTCCCGGCATCCGCCGGACTGGTGATGGCAAGCCAGCGGCTCCCCAGGGCGACTCCGGTCCCGAATGCCTGACGCGTGCCGGTCTGGGCAGGCTGGAATCTCTGAACCTCGCGCCAGCCGCTCCCGTCCCGTTGGAAGAGATAGGCGCTCCCCATCCCGGCCTGCCCGTCGAAGGGGGCCCCATCCGCGCCGACGAGGAGAGAGTCGCCGGCGATCGCCACCGACCGACCGAATTGCGCGGTCGGCGCGGGATCGCTCGCGGTCAGGACCTGCTGCGGCACCCACCGGGAACCCTCGCGCTCGTAGACCGTGACGACCCCGGCGTAGTCCTCCACCGTGTTCTGCCCGTAGGCACCCACGGCGAGGACCTCACCATCGAGAGCGAGGGAGATCCCATGCTGGGCGTAGCTGGACGGACGATCGAGTTGAAGGGTCTGCTCCAGGGTCCAGCGTCCCCCCGCGCGTCGGTACATGAAGACGGCACCATGAGCGTTTGCGTCATCTCCATCCTCATGATGGAGCGGGGCTCCGATCGCGAGGTGGTCTCCGAAGATCGCGACCGCGGACCCGAACCCGTAGCTCTTCTCCTCCCGGTGCGAGAGGTGCGCCTCGGGCCGCCAGCCCCCCCGATCCGGATCATGGCGGTAGACATAGACACACCCACCGGCGTTCTGGAACTCGTAGGTGAGCAGCGGCGCCCCGATCACCAGCGTGTCCTCGTCGAGCGCCAGCGACAGCCCGAAGTACCCGGCGGCGTCCCCGTCCCACGCGCGGAGCGTCGCCGAGGAAGAACGCCCTGTGCCGTCCGACTCCCGGCACAGCTCAGCGACATTCCCGCCCTGCCCGAAGGTCCCGAACGGGCCGGCGCGCCGACGCAGGGTGCGGTCGAGAGTCGGGTTCGTGAAGGGCCAGGAGTCGTAGGAGCCCCCCAGATTCGCGAGGCCCGTGTCCTGCGAGAAGGGAGGCTCGACTCCCCAGGGGAACTCCCGGCTCCGGCCTCCGGCGGCGGCGTGCTCCCACTCGCTCTCGTCCGGCAGCTCGAGCCCGGCCCACGCGAGAAACCCATCCGAAGCATGAAGATCGGCCCAGGAGACGAGGACGACAGGGTGATCATCGTAGAGCGGATTCGTGAAGTGATCCGCCGGGAACCCGGCCGCGGTCGGCGCGGGAGGCGGGAGAATCGTGGTACCGGACTCGGCGAGGAAGCGTCGGTACTGACGGTTCGTCACCTCGCGGGTGGCGATGAAGTATGGCTCGATCGAGAGGGGACCGCCGTCCGCGCCGAGCCTTGCCGTGGGACCGCCGGGGATCCGCACCAGCTCGATCTCCGGGCACTTCCTCAAGCGGAAGAGCGGGTACCCCTGCTCGTTCGACCCGATCCACTCCAGCCGCTCGGACTGCTCGCTGTCGCAGGTGCCATCGCCGTCCTCGTCCGGTCCATCCCGCATCGGATCGAAGACCCCGCTGGTGCAGTCGTCGCAACCATCCTGGTCGGAGTCTCCGCACTGGAAGGGGTCGAGAGGGGCGGGATCGAGCCCGTCGGGAATGCCATCGCCGTCTCCGTCGGAGTCGAGCACCGAGGGATCATCCCCATCCAACAGACCATCCCCATCGGCGTCGGGGTTGAGAGGGCTGGGGTCCGCGAGATCCGGGAGTCCATCGCCGTCGTCATCGGAGTCGGTGCGATCGCAGCGCCCGTCTCCGTCGAAGTCGCCGCTCATGCTCGGGAGCGGGCGCACCGGACGGAACCCGATCACCGGAGACCCCTCGCCGGGATCCGCTCCCCGCGTGAGGAGGGGCAGGTCCTCGGCGGGATCCATCCGCCAGTTGCCGCCGACCACCCGTCGCCGTTCTCCGACGCGCGGGCCCGTGGGATCGAGCCCGCCCAGCGTCCGGGCGGCGGCGAAGCGATCGAAGCACCACTCGGAGATGTTCGTCCCCTGGCCGATCGTCCCGTACCGACCGGGGCGGCTCGCGAGGATGGGGTCCATCACCGAGCGAGGCCCGACAAGCCTCGACTCCCCTTCCTCTCCCCACGGAGGGGCGGTGGAACCTCCCGCCGCCCAGCGCCACTCCGCCTCGGTCGGGAGAACGAGCCCGGCCCAGCGCAGGTAGCCCCCTCGGGGGGACTCGGGGCTCGGCTCCGCGTGGAGATCGGTCCACGAGAGGTTCACCGCGGGGTGGTCTCCGTAGCGAGGATCGGAGCCATACTCGACCGGCAGGTCCCCCTCGAAGCGTCTCACCCCCGCGGCCAGCCCGGAGGAGCGTCGATACCGCTCGTACTGGGCGTTCGTGATGGGCGTCCGCGCGATGAGGAATGGGGAGACCCGCACTTCGGTGGACCCGACTTCCGGAGAGCTCCCCGTCGCCGGGAGGGATTCGCTCTCGTCGAGGGTGAACGCTCCCCCGGGCACGAGGACGAAGACGACCGTGGGGTCGGCGACGAGGGCGAACTCCTGGAGGCCCTGCCCGTTGCGACCGAGGGGAAGGAGACCGGGATCGGCGGCGGGCAGCTCCGGGGACGCGCGGAGCACTTCCGCCCAGAGCGGATGCGAGAGCGCATCCTCCGCCCTCTCCACCGCCCGGATGGCGGGAGCGAGCTGATCTTGCAGCAGTTGGAGCCGCGCGAGCAGCTCCGCGAGGACCTGCTCTCGGGAGCCGACCCCCTCCGCTGGTGTCGCCTCCCTCAACCCCTCGAGCGTGGCCTGATGGTCCGCGACACCGTCCACGAGCCGCTGCACCTCAGCGATCCAGAGCTTCCGCGCGCGAACTTCCTCGGGATGGCGAAAGACCGTGCGCAGCGGTGAGGAGAGCAGCGCCCGGCTCGTCTCCAGCGCGCGGAGCTCCCCCACCGGTCCGCTCTCCCGGATCGCCTGGCGGCGCTCGACGAACGCCCACGAGGCGCCCCCCGTCGCGAGGAGCAGCAGCAGGAAGGTGGTGAGGGAGGCGCGGTTTCGGCGGACCATCTTCCGGAGTCGATCGATGACCGAAGGCGGCCGCGCTCGGATCACGCGATGCTCGAGGAGCCGGCCCAGATCATCGGAGAGCTCGCGAGGACTCCCGTAGCGGCGCGCCGGCTCCTTCTCGAGGGCCTTCAGCACGATCCAGTCGAGATCCCGGGGGAGCTCCCGCCCCGGAAGGAGACGGACCTCCTCCGATCCGGATGCGCCCCGATCGTCCTCCCCCCGTGAACGGCGCGGCCGACGGCTGCTCGGGCGGGCCGGATCGATCTCCCGGATCTGCCGGAGGAGCTCTTCGCGGGAAGAGACCTGCGTTCGCGAGAACGGGGGCTCTCCCACGAGCAGCTCATGGAGGACGACCCCGAGGGCGTAGAGGTCGCTCGCCGGCCCGAACCCCGCCGCGTCGCGGCTCGCCTGCTCGGGGCTCATGTACTCGAGGGTCCCGAGGAACTGCCGCTCCTCGGTGGCGAGGGTGTGCTCGGTCAGCGGGCTGTCGAGCGCCTTGGCCAGCCCGAAGTCGATGACCTTCGGGGTCGGCTTCCCGTCGATCTCCCCGACGAGGATGTTCGCCGGCTTCAGGTCCCGATGGAGGACGCCACAGTCGTGCGCGTGCTGAATGGCCCCACAGACCTCCCGGAAGAGCGTGAGCTTCTCCGCGAGAGAGAGCGCGCGGTCGCGGCAGTAGTCGCTGATCGGCACCCCTTCGACGAGCTCCATCGCGAAGAAGGAGCGTCCCCTCCGGGTCAGACCGCTCCCGTAGCAACGCGCGATCCCGGGGTGGTTCATGCGGGAGAGGGCGTTCTGCTCGGCGTCGAAGCGGGCGAGGACCGCCGCCGAGTCCATGCCCGGCTTCAGGACCTTGATGGCGACCGGCTTGCCGGCCGGCCCCAGCTCCCGGCCTCGGAACACGATGCCGAAGCCGCCGTGGCCGATCTTCTCGAAGACCTCGTACGGGCCGTCCAGGATCGGGGGGGGCTCGTCCCCGGCGGCGCGCGTCCCCGACGGCGGGGCGACGAAGGCACCCGAGACTTCAACCTCGTCCAGCTCCTCTCCCACTCCCGTGGAGGAGAGGGCTTCTTCGGAGGACCGTGGGTCGGAGGGGACGCTGGGCAAGCGGCGAGGTCTTTCCAGATCAGGGGCTGCCGGGTCACAGGATCGCGGTGTGGCGGAGAGACGGGGACCGAGACCCCGGCTTCGCAGCACCCCAGTCTAAAGGGTGGAGAGGGGATTCGAGCCGCCCTTTCCCCGCAGAGTTCCCCGACCCGCCGGGAGATCCCCCGTCGTCCCCTTCCCCGTCTCTGCCCGGAGCACTAGGCTGTCCCTCCCCAGAATCGACACGAGCCGCGGGCTCTGCCCGCCCGGCGCAGGGACCGCCGCCGGTTCTCCCCGGAACCGGGCCGCCGAACCGACCCCCTCGCCCCGGAACGACCCCGGCTCGATCGCCCGTCGCGACTTCCGGAGAGGACACCGATGAACCCGCAGACCGTGACTCCCTGGCTGATTCTCCTCCTGGCGCTCATCACCCCTGCAGACCTCGCCGCCCAGTCCGACGCGGAGACGGAGCCCGCCACGGAGGTGGCGGATGCGGTGGATGAGGTGGAGTCCGAGACGGCGGAGGAAGCCGAGGAGGAGGACGGCCTCCGCCGCGACCAGATCGGAGCGCTGAAGCTCCGCTCCATCGGACCGGCGCTGATGTCGGGTCGGATCGCGGACATCGCGGTCGACCCCACCCGGCCGAACATCTGGTATGTGGCGGCGGGCTCCAGCGGCATCTGGAAGACGACGAACGCGGGCACCACCTGGACCCCGATCTTCGATGACCAGGGCTCCTACTCGATCGGCTGCCTCACCCTCGATCCGAGCAACGCCGAGACCCTCTGGGTGGGGAGCGGGGAGAATGTCGGCGGACGCCATGTGGGCTACGGCGACGGGGTCTATGTGAGCCATGACGCCGGACGCTCCTTCAAGAACGTCGGCCTGAAGGGGACCGAGCACATCTCGAAGATCGTCGTCCACCCCGAAGATTCGCGGACCGTCTTCGTCGCGGCTCAGGGACCGCTCTGGTCTCCCGGAGGGGAGCGCGGGCTCTACAAGACGACCGATGGCGGCGCGACCTGGACGCAGCTCCTCGCCGCGGGGGAGTACACCGGCGTCACAGATGTGGTGATGGACCCGCGCGATCCCGATGTGCTCTACGCGGCCACCCACCAGCGTCACCGGACGGTGTGGGCGCTGATGAACGGGGGGCCGGAGTCCGGCATCCACAAGTCGATCGACGGGGGCGCGACCTGGGAGAAGCTCGGGAACGGGCTCCCCGGCGGCGACGTCGGCAAGATCTCCCTCGCGATCTCGCCGCAGCGGCCGGATGTCATCTACGCCACGATCGAGCTTCCTGGCCGCAAGGGTGGCTTCTGGCGCAGCGCCAACGCCGGCATGCGCTGGGAGAAGCGCAGCGACTACATCAGCGGCGGCACCGGACCGCACTACTACCAGGAGATCTGGGCGGACCCGCACCGCTTCGACTGCATCTATCAGGCGAATGTCCGCCTCGGTCGCAGTGAGGATGGCGGCAGGACCTGGGACTCGGTGGCCAAGGAGACGAAGCACGTCGACAACCACGCGGTCGCCTTCTCTCCCACCGATCCGGATCTGGTCATCGTCGGCTGCGACGGCGGGCTCTACCGCTCCTGGGACCGCTGCGAGACCTACGACTTCTGCGCGAACCTGCCCCTCACCCAGTTCTACAAGGTCGACGTGAGCTACGAGTGGCCGGTCTACCATGTCGTCGGGGGGACCCAGGACAACAACACCCAGTACGGTCCGGTCCGCACCCTGAACAACAGCGGGATCCGCAACGCGGACTGGCGGATCACCATCGGCGGCGACGGCCACGACTGCGCGATCGACCCCGAGGATCCGGACATCATGTACTGCGAGTCGCAGGAGGGCTTCCTCCGGCGCTTCGACCGCCGCACCGGACAGTCGGTCGACATTCGCCCGCAGCCGGAGAAGGGGGAGGAGTCCCTCCGCTTCAACTGGGACTCCCCGATCCACATCAGCCCCCACGACCACAAGCGCGTCTACTTCGGCTCGAAGATGGTCCACCGCACCGATGACCGCGGGGACTCGTGGCGGACGATCAGCGGCGACCTCTCCCGCAATCAGGACCGCCTCGGCCTGGAGATCATGGGGCGCAAGTGGAGCCTCGACGCGACCTGGGACATGTACGCGATGTCACGCTACGGGAATGTCACCTCGATCTCGGAGTCCCCGATCCAGGAGGGGCTCATCTACGCCGGGACCGATGACGGGCTCATCCAGGTCACGGAGGATGGCGGGGAGACGTGGCGGGCGACGGAGAACATCCCGGGGGTCCCGGCGACCTTCTTCGTGAACGACATCAAGGCGGACCTGCACGATGTGGACACCGTCTACGCGGCGGTCGACAACCACAAGTACGGGGACCTGCAGCCCTACCTCCTGAAGAGCACCGACCGCGGCCGCACGTGGACCTCGATGAACGGCAACCTCCCCGAGCGGCATCTCGTCTGGCGGATCATTCAGGACCATGTCGATCCGAGCCTCTTCTTCCTCGGCACCGAGTTCGGACTCTTCTGCACCGTCGACGCCGGAGAGCACTGGGTCAAGCTCGGCGGGGCGCCGGTGATCCCCTTCCGGGACCTCGAGATCCAGCGGCGGGAGAACGACCTCGTCGGCGCGACCTTCGGGCGAGGGTTCTATGTCCTCGACGACTACTCTCCCCTCCGCCATGTCGCCGGAGACGCGCTCGAGGTCGAGTTCCGCATGTTCCCGATCAAGACCGCGATCGCCTACGTCCCCCAGCGCCTCCTCGGCGGTCGGGCGGGCTCCCAGGGGGACGCCTACTACAGCGCGGACAACCCCCCCTACGGCGCCGTCTTCACCTACTTCCTGAAGGAGGGGTTCCAGACGAAGGCGGAGGTGCGCAAGGAGGCGGAGAAGGAGGCGCGGAAGGCGGGGGAGGACACTCCCTACCCGGGGTGGGATGTCATCGCCGAGGAGGAGCGCGAGGAGGAGGTCGCCCTCTTCCTCGAGATCCGCGCGGAGGACGGATCCCTGGTGAACCGGATCGAGGGGAAGGCCGCGAAGGGGATGCACCGCACCGCGTGGGACCTCCGCTACGCCGGCTTCTCCGCGGACGGCGGACCCGGACCGCGGGCCCCCGCCGGGACCTACTCGGTGCAGGCGTTCCTGCGCGAGGATCGGAGCATCCGCTCCCTCGGTGAGCCCGAGCCCTTCGAGGTGGTCGCCTACGGGGACCCGACCCTCCCCCCCATGGACCCGGAGGCTCTCCTCGCGTTCCAGATGGAAGTCGGGCGACTGCGGGCCTCGGTGTCGGCGGCGCAGACGAGGCTGAGCACCTCGATGGAGGAGCTGAGCCAGATCAAGACGATGATCACCTCCGGGCGCCACCTCGATCGGGCGCTCCACGAGGAGGTCCGCAAGCTGGAGCTGCGCTTCGTGGACGCCCGCAATGCTCTCTCGGGGGACGGTCTCCGCGGCCGCTACGATGCGGAGGATGTGCCCTCTCTCTCGAGCCGGCTCGGCAGCGTCATGTGGGGGACGATGGGGAACACGAACGGCCCGACGAAGACCCAGCGCCGACAGGTCGAGATCGCGCGCGAGGAGTATGAGGCGGTCTACGAGACGATCGTCACGCTCGTCGATGAGGAGCTGGTGAAGCTGAAGCGCGCGCTCGACGCGGCCGGGGCGCCCTGGACTCCGGGGCGGGGAATCCCGAAGCCGAACTGATGATCGACCGCACTTGAACTCCCCGGGAGAGGAGAGAGAATCCCCTCCGCCACCCCGCACCCCCCCTCACGGAGGAGTCCCCCATGGGCCACCCGTCCGATCCGGTCGAGGAGGTCGCGCGACCATCGCCCTCGGAGGACGCCGGCGTCCCGGAGCCTGCTCCGCTGACCGCGGATCTCGACCGTCGTCACTTTCTCGCGGGGGCGACGCTCGGCGCCGTCGGGGCCGGGATTCCCGCCGCGAGCGCCCAGGTGCCGGTGCAGCCCGAGGAGATCTGGCGCGACCGCATCCGCGATCCGGAAGACGGGAAGCGCTACGGGTGGCTCGTCGACACCCGACGCTGCTTCGGCTGTCACGGCTGCGAAGTCGCCTGCAAGGCGGAGAACGACGTCCCCCTCGGCCGCTACATCCGACAGACGATCTACCATGACTTCCCCCGCACCGAGCAACAGATGGCTCGCATCGCCGTGCCGCTCGCGTGCCAGCAGTGCGAGGATGCTCCCTGCCTGAAGTCGTGCCCGTGTGGAGCGCTCCACAAGGGAGCGGGGGGCACGGTCCTCGTCGACTACGACACCTGCTCCGGTCACGGCGCGTGTGTCGAGGCGTGCCCCTACGGCGCGATCTACATCGACCCCGTCGCCAACCAGGCGATCAAGTGTCACAACTGCACGCACCGTCTGGAGGTCGGGATGGAGCCGGCCTGCGTCTCCACCTGCCCCGCCGAGGCCCTCGTCTTCGGAGATCTCGCCGATCCCGAGTCGAGGATCTCGCGGCTCACCCACCAGCTGGAGAGCGCGGGCGGGGACCCCGCGCCGCTGCAGAGCCCGCGCCTCGAGACCCTCCGCCCCGAGAAGGGGACGCGACCTCGGATGCGATTCGTCACCACGGAGGATCGCCCCCTCGCGGAGTGGGAGCCCAAGGTCCCTCGCGAGGGAGAGAGCTACTCGCCGGACGCCTACAGCATCTTCCGATGGGGTGATGAGGAGGAGGGGGCGTGAGCGCCGACCGGCGCGCCTTCCTCCGCCTCGGCGGCTCGATCCTCTCCGCGGCCTCGACAGGTGCCGTGACCGGAGCCC
>JAFMMO010000010.1 GCA_017859655.1 Pseudomonadota bacterium
GCCGGGGTGATCGGCGCCCTGCTCGCCCGAGGCGAGGCCCCGTTCGCCGCGGCCCGCCGTGGGGCGTGGCTCCACGGTCGGGCCGGAGACCTCGCGCGGGACCGCCTCGGCGAAGAGTCGATGATCGCGACCGATGTCGTGGAGGCCCTGCCCCGCGCCTTCGGAGCCCCGGGAGAGAGCAGCCCCGACGGATGAGCCGAGCGACGAGAGAGGTTCGAACGGTGGAGCCGAGCACCATCACCCGAAACGAGGACCTGGGAGAGGGCTGGTTCCTCCTCGAGGTCCATGCCCCCTCACTCGCACCTCGGGTGCGCGCCGGCCAGTTCGTGCAGGTGAAGGTCTCCGAAGGTGACGATCCCCTGATCCGTCGTCCCTTCAGCGTCTCCGATGTGCTGCCCGAGCCGGGCGATGGCGCGGAACGGATCCAGATCCTCTACCAGGTGGTCGGCCCCGGCACCCGACGGATGCAGCGGTTCCGACCCGAGGAGCCGGTCGATCTCCTCGGTCCCCTGGGCAACCCCCTCCCCCACCCTGAGGTCCCCTCGAACGGGCTGCTCCTGCTCGTAGGTGGAGGGATCGGGGTGGCACCGCTCCACATGCTCTGTCGCGAGCTCGCCGCGCGAGCGGACGCCCCGCCCCACAAGGTCCTCCTCGGGGCTCGGCGTCGCTCCCTCCTCGTGGGGTGGGAGGCGTTCGAGCGGCTCGGCGTCGACACCGAGGTGTCGACCGACGACGGCAGCGCGGGACACGCGGGGAATGTGGTCGAGCTCGCCCGTCGAGTCCTCGATACGGTCCCGGCCGGCGCGGCGGCCGGGATCGGCTGCGGTCCGCATGGAATGAACGTCGCGCTGCGGGACCTCTCCCTCGAGCGGGAGATTCCCTTCTGGATCTCCCTCGAGAACTACATGCCCTGCGGCTTCGGGGCGTGCTTCGGCTGCGTGATCCCCACCCCGGACGGCTCCCGGTACCGTAGGGTTTGCGTCGAAGGCCCGGCATTCCCCACGAGCGAGCTCCCAGCGGTGTTCTAGGGGTCGGCGCCCCCCGAACTCAGGGGAGAACGGACGCCCCCGAGGCCGGCGTCTCACATCCGTACGGCCCCAAGAGCGCCGCGGAGCACGAACCCCTAAATCCAACATTCAGAATGACTTCGGGGACTTCGCGAGGAATCGTCCGGGTTCGGTGGTCCCCCTTGGAGGGTTCGCTAGAATTCGGTTCGTCGGGTCGCGCCCCGCGGGTACTCCGACCGAACGATCAGCGCCCTCTCTCGAGCCCTTTCCCGAGGTGTTGGCGCTCCTCGCGGACCCGGTCTTCAGGACTCCCCGCGCGTGCGATCGAGATCGTCCCACTTCGAGACGGTTCCCGATGCGCAGAGCCACGACAACCACCGAACTTCGGGGGGCTCCCCCCCCGATCCTGATGCGCCGGGAGAGCGATCCTCGCTCTTCCGGTTTTTTTCATCCGGGGTGTCTCAGGGGAGAGTGCGCAGGGCCCCTCCGCGCCGCACCGGCTCCGAAGAGCCTGCCGCAGCTCGCGTGGACCTTGCCTTCGCCATCGCCTCCTCGATCGCATCGACCGTGCGAGGAATCGCGCGGGACAGGATCTCCGGCTCCCCCTCGGCGATCCGAACCATGTCCTCGAGTCGAATCCCCAGCCCCTCCTCCGGGAAGTAGAGCCCCGGCTCGACGGTGATCACCATCCCCGGTTCGAGCGGCCTCCGCGTCGGCCCGGGATCATGCACCTCAAGACCGACATGGTGACTCGTCCCATGAAGGAACGCGTCGGCGACTCCGGCTTTCTCAAAGACGTCGCGCGCCGCCCGATGAATGTCACGGATCGTGGCGCCCGGCCGGGCGGCGGCGATCCCTGCCGCCTGCGCCCGGGCGACGAGTTCGAAGACCTCGCGCTGGCGCGCGGAGTAGCGCCCGCTCACCGGGAGGGTCCGGGTGATGTCCGCGGTGTAGCCCCCCCAGGATGCGCCCACATCGATGAGGACGAGCTCTCCGCCCCGCGCCCTCCCGTGGTTCGCGTGATAGTGGAGGATGCAGGAGCGCTCTCCCGCGCCGATGATCGAGTCGAAGCCGGGGCCGTCCCCTCCCCAGGACCGGAAGGTGCCCTCGATCTCCGCCTCGAGCAGGAACTCGGGCACTCCTTCGCGGACGCTGGCGAAGGCACGGTCGAAGGCGAGGCCGGTGATCGCGATCGCGCGCCGCAGTCGCGACAGCTCATCCTCGTCCTTCACCTGACGAATCGGGTCGAGGAGCGCCGAGATGTCCCCCACCTCCCCGACCTCAGGGAAGCGGGCCCGGAGCGCATCCCGCCAACGCTCCTCCGCCCCGGGCGCATCGGATGGAGGAAGCGCGCGCTCCGAGGCTGGAATGGAGAGATGCCAGATCGGCGCTCCCCTCATCCCCTCGCGAGAGACGAGACGGGTGAGGGTCGCGTCGAAGGCGGCGAGGGGCTCCGTGCGGTTCACGCCGGTGCGGTGCCTCGCCTCCTCCCCCGGCGCCAGGCGTGGTCCGTGCCAACGCTCCCAGCCGCGATCACGGGGAGGGAGGAAGAGGATCTCCTCCCCGTCTCCCTCCGCGTCGTCATCGGTGGCCGCGAGGAGGAGGATCGCGCCAGGGGTCTCGACGCCGGTGAGGTGCAGGAACGAACGCGTCACCGGATCTCCCTCCGGTCCTCCCCGGGCCTCGACGATCGCGATCCCTCTCCCCATCGAGCGGCGCAGGGCGGCGCGACGCGCGCGCAGGACCTCTCCCGGAACGGGTGGCGCGATCGCGGCCTCCATGGCGGAGCCCGCGAGCGCCGCCGGCCGGTCGGGGGGAGGGGTGCCGACCCCCGCCTCTCCGGCCGGGGCGAGCGCGCAGCCGGTGAGGACCGTCGTCGCGATCAGGAGGAGCATCGAGGAGGCTCGTGAAGTGGGGGGCGAGACCGAGCGGCGCGGGAGGTGGCGCATCGGGGAACTCCAATCGGGAGCCGGGAGGTGTCGAGGTCCACCGCCTCTCCCCGGTTCGATGGTATGGTGCCCGAGCCCGGCGACCGGTGCACGCCGCTTCCCGCGGCCCCGGCTGCAACGATCCCGCGAGTGAGGCGGAGAAGGAGCCGACCGATGGAGACCCCGATTCCCTCCCCCGACCCACTGGTGCAGCTGCTGGGCGCCTCCCTCATTCTCACCGCGCACCTCGCCCTCTGCCTCGGGCGCACCGATGCCCGCCGGACGCCCTACCTCGCGGCGAACACCATCGGGGCCGGACTCCTCGCCTGGGAGGCCTACCGAACGGAGCAGATCGGCTTCCTCCTCCTCGAGGGAGTCTGGGCGACCGCCAGCGCCAGCGCGTGGTTCCGTATCGTGACAAGGCGTTGTGGCTGAAGGACTTGGAAACTCTGCCCTCCTCGGCTGACAGGTGCGTCAGGAGTGTTCAGGTCGGGCGATCCGCGGCCCCGGTTGGCCGGGGGCCGCCAGTCGGCGGAACTCAGCCGATCCCCTCGTTCCCACTGAATCGGCGATTCTCGAACGTTTACGGGCATTCACGCGGATTTGCGGGATTGGCCCTCGTCTTGCTTTCCCTAGGATGGCTCGAACCTCGCCGGATGTGTGGGTGGGTCAGGACCAGCCCGCACCACACACGCCTCCTCGTGGGGAGTTCTCGCCCGGTGCAACGGACACCCTCGGGAGTCATGCACTGAGCGAGGGAGCAGGCACTCGGAGAAGCGGACTGAACCGCGACTCCGGCTGCTGCGGGGGCGCCGGCGAGGCGAGCTGCGTATGAACGAACAAGAAACGCACCATTTCGGCCGAGTGGGACGAGGTGGTGCTTCTTCCACACTCAGCGGGCACCGAGCGGAGTATGGCTCGGAGTCCTGGGGAAGTGTCGGGCGCCTGCAGCGCGCCGCCCCCCGAACCGAACGCGCTCACCTCATCGAGTCCCCGGAAGTCGAGCAACTCATGCAGGGGGGGTAGGGATGGCCCCCTTGCGCTCGAGGACCCGGGGACTCGTCTCATCCTCTCCCCTTCTCCCGTTGAGCGAACCCCGGCTGGATCGACTGCCTCTCCCCCGTTAGAGTCAGGGCGGGAAAGGGAGCGCATGGATGCCGCGCGCCGATCACCGGAGCCTGGCTCCATCGACACCGAGGGGAAACCCGCGCCGCTCCCTTCCGGGGAGTCGCCGGCGGAGAACCCCGCTCTGCCCCTCCTCGAGGCGCCGACCCTCGTGCTCAACCGGAGCTGGATCCCGATCCACACTCTCCCGGCCCGCCTCGCCATCGGCCTCGTCGCCCGAGGCTCCGCCCGCATCATCGACCCTCGGAACTACGAGGCCCACGACCTCGACTCCTGGGATGCGATCTCCCGCGCCCGCGAGAGCTGGGTCGAGTGCATCCGCAGCGAGCGCCTCTCCCTCGCCCCCCTCGAGGTGATCGTCCTCACCGGCTACAGCGGCGTCGGGGATCAGACCGTCACCTTCTCCCGCCTCAATCTCTACCGGCGCGATCGATACACCTGCCAGTACTGCGGCGCACGACCGGGATCGAAGGACCTGACTGTCGATCACATCCTCCCGCGCTCCCGCGGCGGCGCCCTCTCCTGGGAGAACTGCGTGCTCGCCTGTGTCTCCTGCAACAAGCGCAAGGGGAGCCGGACGCCGGCGGAGGCGAGGATGACCCTCCTCTGCGAGCCGAGCACGCCGCACTGGAGAACCGTCCGCCGCTTCCCCGCGCGCCCCACCTACAAGAGCTGGGAGAAGTTCCTGAGCAAGGCCTACTGGGAGGCCGAGCTCTCGGAGTGAAGCGCGTCGGGAGGGGGCACCCCTTGGATCGCGAGTACTGGCGTCGACGCTGGCGCGAGGGCCGCATCGGCTTCCATCAGGAGGCCATCGATCCCCATCTGCTGCGGCATCTCCCCGGACTGGCGGACCGGGTCGGCGCCGCGCACCCGCCGCTGCGCACTCTCGTGCCGCTCTGCGGGAAGTCCCGCGATCTCCTCTGGCTCGGCGAAGAGGGGCACCGCGTCACCGGGGTCGAGATCGCCCCGGAGGCCTGCGCGCTCTGCGCATCCGAGCAGCAGCTCTCCCCCCTGAGTCCTCCCGCGGGAGCGGAGAGGGCCTGGCGGCGGGACCTCCCGGGAGGCGGGAGACTCGATCTGCTGCAGGGGGACATCCTCGATCTCCCCACCCCCTCCCCGGATGGCGAGGGGGACGCGGGACCGGGATGGGACCTGATCTGGGACCGCGCGGCGCTGATCGCGCTGCCGGCGAGGCTCCGCCCTCGCTATGCGGGCCACCTCTGGGAGTGCCTCCGACCGGGAGGAGCGATGCTCCTCGTCACCGCCGAGGACGACTCCGCGGAGCGGGAAGGACCTCCGCACAGCGTCCCGGCGGGGGAGGTCGACCGCCTCTATCCCGAGGCGGAGAGGACCGAGCTGGAGCGCTACGAGCAGGACCGGAGCGATGGGGACCTCACGACCTTCACGATCGTGGTTCACTCCCTGATTCGGCCCGCTCGATGATCTCTCCCCCTCGACCGCGCATCGACAGCGCGACGTAGAGGCGACCGAAGCAGCGCGGCTGCAACCTCTCACTGAGGTCGCTGTGCTCCCGGAGCGGGCGAACCCTGCCCCCACCGAAGCGATCGCCTCCGCCATCGACGACCGGGATGTCCCCGCTCCGGCTCGGGTCGGAGCGGAGCTCGACGAGGTCGGAGCGCGGATCGAAGGCGGGGTCGATCTCGATCGCGATCGAAGACCAGCGCTCCAGCTCCCGCAGGACCGCCGTCGGATCAGCCCCATCGATCTGCCGATCGAGCGCGCGGTGATGCCCCCGACGGAGAATCCTCCGCGCGTCTCGATGCCCCGGAGCCGACGGATCGGAGTCGGCGACACGGAGCGCCTCCCAGATCCGCGGATCGTCCCACTGGAGATAGTCCTCCGTCTCGGTCGGGTAGCGCCCGCCCGGGAGGACCGCGCCCAGGAAGTCGAGCAGGTGCCGGTCGAGGATTCGACGTGTCCGGTGCTGATAGACCTGACCGAACATCGAGGCCCGCGCCCAGAGCATCCCCTCCGCGGCGGAGACCCCACCACGGTCGATCCCGAGGCGGACGCCCCCCCGCTCGAGATCGGCGACGGGGACGATGGTGTGGAGGACACGATCGAGGTCGAAGAGCCCGTAGCTGACCCCGGTCGCGCGCGAGTCCCGCAGGAGATAGTCCATCCGATCCGCCCCGAGCGGCCCGGCGATCGCCTCGCGCACGAGGCGGAGGGCGGGATCCCCGGGGGTGCGGGAAAGGTCGAGGCAGGTGCGGACATCGTCCCGGAGCTGCGCGCCTCCGTCGGCGAGCACGGCTCCGACCGCCCCCTCCTCGACGAGGCGAAGCGTGCGGTCCTCGTGTTGCTCCCCCGGAGCGAGGAGGGACTCGGTGACATGGGAGAAGGGCGCGTGCCCGAGGTCGTGCAGGAGCGCGGTCCAGCGTGCGACCGCGACGAGGTGCGCGAACTCCGCCTCGGTCCCGGCCCGCCCCACCGCCGGGAGCCAGGCATCGAGCCCGAGCCGCCCCCGAAGCTCCTCGAAGAGGCGGGTCACCACCGCGAGCGCGCCGACCGCATGCTCGAAGCGTGAGTGTCGGGCCCCGGGGTAGACCAGCTCCGTCAGGCCGAGCTGGGAGATCCTCCGAAGCCGCTGCACCTCGACGGAGTCGAGCCCGCGGCGCTCCAGAGCGGAGATCGGGACATATCCATGGATCGGGTCCCGAATCGCCTCACCACGCGGCATTCGTCCTCCGATCGAACTCGTTGAAGTGCGGTGCCCTCGCCGGGCTCACGGAGCGATCGGGCCGTCGCCCCGGCCCCCCTCGCGCGCGCGGTCGGCCAGCCGGGCCCCGACCCTCCAGCAGTCGCGGAGCCCGAAGCTGGCGGGGAGCAGGAAGACGAGCTGCCCCGCTAGGATCGCCGGGAGTCCCGGGCCCTCCCCCGCGGCGAGCATCGACATCACCACGAGTGGACTCACGCAGGAGAATGCCTCGAGGGCCCATCGGGCCTCGGGGATCACCGGGAACGGGGCCTGGACCTCGACCCAGTGGAAGATGAGCGGGGCGAAGACGAGGAACGCGTACCCGGCGATGAGGAGGAAGCGCAGTCGAGGCGCCCGCCAGTGCAGAGCTTGCTGGCCGACGGCGAGCCCGAGGAGAGGGAGCACGAGGAGCAGCGGAGCGAACCACGCCGACTGCGGCACAGGACCCTCTCCCGGGGCTCCACCCCCGAGGAGGAGCACCAGCCAGCATGAGACGACGGTGAGGAGGATCGAGCCTCCGACGAGCAGCACCGGCGAGGCCCCGCTCTCGGTCCAGGCGCCGCGCCAGCTCCCCCCGGACCGGCTCAGCTCATGCAGCGCCTGCAGGCGCGTCCGCAGGTTGCGGCGCCAAGGGATCGGGCAGACGAGGTACGCGAGCGCGCCCATCAGGGGCAGCTGCAGCGAGAGGGGCCGCCCCGTCTCGACGAGCACGCCGAGCAGGATGCAGAGGGTCCAGCTCACCAGGCAGAGCCCCGACCCGGTCGACCAGGGCGCGCACTCCCGATTCCGGAAGGCGCGGGCGAGGGAGAGGAGCAGCAGGACCCCGACGGGGATGTGCAGGAGCCAGCCGGCGACGACGCGCGGCAGGGAGAAGCCGTACCAGAAGACACGGTCGCCCCCTCCGGCGAGCGGCGCGCCGGAGAAGCCGCGGAAGAAGTCGCCCCAGAGCTGGAAGGGGGTGAAGACCACATCGATCCACTCCGCTCCGACGACGCCGCTCTGGGTGAGGAGCGGACGGAAGGTCGCGGCGATCACGAAGATGACGAACAGGGTCCCGTAGAGTCCTCCCGCGCGCAGCTCCGAGACCTTCGCGGACCAGAATCCGACATGGAGGAAGATCACGCTGAGCAGGAACACGAAGCCGATGAGGCTCAGGAGCATCGACCCGAGGAGCAGCAGCGGAAAGGAGGCGAGGTGCGCACAGAGGAACAGGAGAGGCGTGAGCAGGACCGCGGCGAAGTAGCCCGGCAGCTGCCCGGCGGCGAGGTAGCCGAGGATCACCGAGACGCTGGGCAGGGTCGAGAGCTGGAGGAACTCGAGGGTGTTCTGCTCCCGCTCCTTCATGAAGGAGCCGAGCATTCGCTGCAGGCCGATGAAGAGGAAGGCTCCGACCACAAGGCAGAAGAGGGTCACCAGCATCGTCCCCGCCACCTGATCGAGCCGGAACGGGCGCCCGAAGATGATCGGGACGAAGGGGATCAGCAGGGCGAGGCCGAGCCAGCCGCCGAGCCTCCCCAGCGAGAGGCGACCCTCGGTCCCCGCTCGCCCCGTCCGGAGCGCTCGGTGGACGATCGGGTTGTCCGTGAGGTTCACCGGAGAGCGGAGCGCTCCCGCCCGCCCCCGCTCGATCGCTTCAGCCATCGGAGTCTCGCCCCGCCCTTCCGCGCGTCATCTCAGCTCACCTGATCCGCCCCGACCCGGACGAAGATGTCCTCGAGGTCGGAGCGCCGGTGCTCGAACCGCGTGATGGGGATCCCGCACCCGACGAGCGTCTTGAGGCAGCGGGCGAGTCCCTCCTCGCTCCCTTCGAATCCGAACCGCACGCACCCATCGCGAAGCTCGACCGCGCTCGCGCCCTCGAACTCCTCGAGCGCGTCGAGGAGCGGACCGGGAGGGCCGAGGAAGCCGACCTGGACCTGATCGACGAGGGCGAGCGCCCGGGAGATCTCCTCGACGGTCCCGCTCACCCGCATCCGTCCCTGCTCCATGATCCCCACCGAGGAGCAGAAGGCGGAGAGGTCGGAGAGGATGTGGCTGGAGATCAGGATCGTCTTCCCCAGCTTCGACAGGGTGCGGATGATGTTCCGGAACTCGATCCTCGCCTGCGGGTCCATGCCGGAGGTCGGCTCGTCGAGGATGAGGAGCTCGGGGTCATGGAGGAGGGTCTTGGCGAGGAGGAGGCGCTGACGCATCCCCTTCGAGAGGGAGCCGCAGAAGCTGTCGCGGCGGACGCCGAGGTCGGTGAGCTCGATCACATCCTCGACCGCCTTCGCCCTCCCGGCCGGCGGCAGGTCGTAGGCGGAAGCGAAGAACGCGAGGTACTCCTCGACCCGGAGCTCCTGATAGAGGTAGAACAGCTCGGGCATGAACCCGATCTGTCGGCAGATCCTGAGGCGGGAGGTCCAGGTGTCCTCACCGAGCACCCGGGCCCGACCGAAGGTCGGGATCTCGAGGGTGGCGAGGATCCGCATCAGGGTGGACTTCCCGGCCCCATTCGGGCCGATGAGTCCGAACACCTCGCCGCGCGGCACGCGCAGCTCGACCGCACGCAGGGCGTGGATCGGGGAGTCGCCGCCATCCGCTCCGTAGATCTTCGTGAGCCCCTCCACCTCGATCGCGGGGGGCTCCTGCAGGATGTCCTCCGCGGGGCTGAGGCTCGCTCCGGAGGCCGACTCGGATTCCATCATGGGGGGAGATGATAGCCATGGCCGTCGACCCGACAAGCGCTTCCCCCCCCACCTCGATCCGCCTCTCCCTCGTCCACACGGAGCTCCGGCTCCCCGACCGTCGGGTGCCGGTGAGCCTCGCCGCGACGGAGCGAGGCCTGGTCGCCATCCGCCTCGACCACGCGCCGGCGGACGCCCTGGCCTCCATCCGACGAGAGCTCGCCGAGCCCGGCCTCCGGGTCGAGCGACGGGATGTTGACCCCGTGCTGCGCGCCTTCCTCGAGGAACTCCACGCCTATGGTAGAAGCGGGCGGACCTCCTGGCGCGTCCCCTTCGAGCTCCTTCCCGGGACCTCGTTTCAGCGGGAGGTCTGGAGGAGCATCGCGAAGATCCCCCCCGGCGAGACCCGCACCTACGGAGAGCTGGCGCGGGCCATCGGTCGTCCCGGAGCGGCGCGCGCGGTGGGGGGCGCCTGCGGCCGGAATCCGCTGCCCCTGCGGATCCCCTGCCACCGGGTCGTCTCGGGGGCCGGACTGGGGGGGTTCACGGGGGTGCTGGCCACGAAGCGGGCGCTCCTCCGACACGAGGGAGCGCTCGGGGGAGCGGCCGCGGAGCCCTCCCTCTTCCCCGCTCCGCCGGAGCGGGACTCAGGGGGCGGAGGGTGATCGGCCTCCGACGAGGTGCCGCTCCAGGGGGGCGAGCTCCTCCGGAGTGACGCCGACGCGGATCGCCTGCTCGAGGTGCATGAGCGCCTCCTCCGGCCGGCCATGGGCGAGGTAGATCCGCGCCAGCCCCGCGCGAACCGAGCCGCTCGAGGGAGCCCCGAGGAGAGCGTTGAGGAGGCACCAGTAGGCGTTCTCGCCATCCCCCTCCCGCCAGAACGTCTCCGCCACCCGCTCCCATGAGGGGGAGTGCCGGGGGTCGGCGTGGAGGACGAGGAAGTAGGACTGCCGGGCCGCGTGGAGATGACCCCGCTGCTCCTGGCGTCGTCCCTCCTCGAAGGCGCTGCGCTGCGCCTCGGCATCGGGGCGTCGCACGAGCTCCACGCTGGTGCCCAGCGCGGAGAAGCGCCCGATTCTCTCTCCGTCTCCGGGATCGCTCCGCAGGACGTGGGTCGCCTCTCCCTCCGAGAGACACCAGGAGAGGTCGCTCTCGAGGCTCACGATCCGGGCCCATGGTCCCCCCGCCCGATGGCTCGGGAGCAGGGCACGCTCCACCCCCTCCGAGGCGCTGACCCAGGTCCCCCCGGGATGCCCGACGAGCTGGAGGGAGCACCAGATCCCGGGGATCACGAGCAGGAGCGCCGCGCCACGGGCCGAGGCACGACGCAGCGATGAGCGCTCCGCCGCCAGGACGCCGAGGAGGAGGGCGAGGCCGCTCGCGATGAGGATCTCCGGCGGGTGGACCCGCACCGGCGCCTCGAGCGCTCCCACCGTCGGTCCGAGCTGGCCGATCCACCCGAGGGTGCCGAGGATGCCGCCGTAGCTCAGGAGCGCTCCCCGCGCGCCGAGACGGGGGAGCGGGCGCGCCCGCCCCCCGGAGGTGGCGAGCATCGAGATCGCGAGCAGTAGGATGAACGGGATCAGCTCCGCGCCGCTCGCGGCATCGAGCCTCCCCTGGGACGCGCGCAGCGCGAGGGGAATCCACACCGCGCCGTGGAGGAGCCGCTCGAAGGAGCGGCCCGCTCGCAAGGCACCGCTCGCGGAGCCGAGCCACCGGAGGAAACCGATCCAGGCGAGGGGCAGCGCGACCGGGAGGACGGCGAGGAGCGGGGGCGCGGAGGGGACGGAGGAGCCGAGGAGCGCCCCCACCCAGCGGTCCCGCACCTCCAGCGGGAGACCGACCCAGCTCAGCGTCGTCACGGTCAGCAGGATGAGCGCCGCCGGATGGGGCATCCCGCTGAGGAACCGACGGACGCTCCCGAGGCGGAGTCCACCCTCGATCAGCAGCGCCGGAGCCACGAAGGCGACCGTGGGGTGCACCCACCGCGCGGCGAGCGCGGTCAGGAGGAGCGCGAGCCATGGGGACGCGGACCCTCGCCGCGCGCCGAGCAGGATGAGCCCCAGCGCGGTGAGCCAGACCAGCGGGATGACGGAGGGTGTCCGGGCCCACGCGAGGACGGAGCCGTGAAGGAGCAGGACCACCGCGGTGATGAGTCCGACGCCATCGCCGTGTCGACGGCGCAGGCGCATCGCAGCCGCGAAGGCGAGGAGGGGCGCCGCCAGGCCCGGGAGGAAGCGCAGGGTTCCGATCCCCACCCCGGAGAAGGAGAGGAGAGCCCCGACCGGTCGATCGATGAGGAGGGCTCGGCCGGCGGCGGCGGGTGCTCCCGGCTCGCGCGCGAGGTGACGGGCGGCGTCGAAGGCGGCGAGGCCATCGAGGAGCAGCCGCTGCTCGACTCCGCGCCCCGGACCCGGGTCACCGTTCGGCTGGATCGCGAGGAAGTGCTGCCCGATGCAGAGGAGGGCGACGAAGGAGAGGAGCGTCGCCGCCGGCGTCCAGCGCCAGCGCCAGCGCCCGAGGCGACTCGCGCGATTCGCCTCCATGCCCACGGTGCTCCCCAACACTCGAACCTCCCCGGTCCCCGGACCTGCGGTCCTCGATCTGCCGCTACCGGCTCAGGCTGTCCCGGACTCCGAGCTTCTTCACCTTGTAGCGGATCGAGCGGTAGGACATCCCGAGCACCTTCGCGGCCTGGGTCAGGTTCCCATCGGTCCGCTCGAGTGCCTGCAGGAGGAAGCTCCGCTCGAGCTCATCCATGACGTCGTCGAGGATGATCCCCTCCTCGGGGATCACGAAGGGGTCCGCCTCTCCGCGGGCGGGACCCGAGGCGCAGGCGGAAGCGGACTCCCTCGTCCGCGGAGCGCTCGACCCGAGGAGCTCCGGGTTCTCCGCGCCCTTGCGGGCGAAGATCGTCCCCTCCTTGCCGGAGAGGTCGATCGACTCGATCGTGTCCTCCGAGCAGAGCGCCACGTGCCGCTGGATCACGTTCTCCAGCTGACGGACGTTGCCGGGCCACGAGTACTCCATGAGCGAGACCTGAGCCTCCTCGGAGATCGCGCGCACCGGCTTCCCCATGGCCCTCGCGTAGCGCGCGAGGAAGTGCCCGGCGAGCAGCGGGATGTCGTCGGTCCGGTCCCGCAGGGGCGGCAGGTCGATCGGGATGACGTTGAGGCGGTAGAACAGGTCCTCCCGGAAGCGGCCCGCCCGGACCTCCTCCTCAAGGTCCTTGTTCGTCGCCGCGATGATCCGCACATCGACCGGGACCTCCTGATCCCCACCGACCGGCTGCACGCGACGCTCCTCCAGCACCCGGAGGATCTTGACCTGGGTGGAGAGGCTCATGTCCCCCACCTCATCGAGGAAGAGGGTCCCGCCGTCCGCGGTCGCGAACAGTCCCTTCCGATCCTCGACCGCCCCGGTGAAGGCCCCCCGGGTGTGCCCGAACAGCTCGCTCTCGAGGAGGCTGTCGGTGAAGGCGGAGCAGTTGACCGCGACGAAGAGGCCGTCCGCGCGGTGTGAGGCCGCGTGGAAGGAGCGGGCGACCAGCTCCTTGCCCGAGCCGCTCTCCCCGTGGATCAGGACGGTGGAGTCGGTGGGCGCGACCATCTTGACCTTGTCGAAGACCGCCCGCATCGGCGGGGTGTTTCCGACGATCGCGCTGCGTGGAGCCCCGTCGGAGGGAGGCAGCTCGGAGACCTGCAGGGCGCGCGCGACCACGGTGCGGATGTGATCGGTGTCGAAGGGCTTCTTCAGGTAGTCGAAGGCGCCGAGGCGCATCGCCTCGACCGCGGTCCCCCAGGTCGAGTAGGCTGTGATGACGATCACCGGCAGCTCGGGGTCGATCGCCTTCGCACGCTCGAGCAGCTCCATGCCATCGAGCCCGCCCATGCGGAGGTCCTGGATGAAGACCCGCGGGCGCTCGTCCTCGATGACCGCCACGGCCTCTGCTCCGCTCGCCACGGCACGCACCGTGAGCCCGAAGCCCTCGAGGATCGTCTCCATGAGGGCGCGCATGCCCTCCTCGTCGTCCGCGATCAGGACGTCCAGCCGGCTCTTCTCGTTCATTCCGTCGCTCCCACCGTTCGGGGACTCTCGTCGTGCACCTCGACCTCGGATCCGTCGGCATCGCCGGTCGGCGACTCCTTCGGCTCCGCGGTCCACGCGGGGAACCACAGCCGGAACCGGGTTCCCCCTCCCCTCTCGCTCTCGATCTCGATCGACCCTTCGTGTCCCTCGACGATCTTGCGGACGAGCGCGAGCCCGAGCCCGCCCTCCCGCGTCTTCGTCGTGTAGAAGGGGTTGAAGGCCCGAGCCCGGGTCTCCTCATCCATGCCCGACCCGTCGTCCTCCACGACGAGGTCGAGCCCACCCCCGCTCTCGGCGGTGAGCCGGAAGCGGACCCGGCCCGCGCCGGCCTCCAGCGCATTGATCCCGAGGTTCAGGAAGACCTTCGTCAGCTGGTCGCGGCTCCCCTCGATGACCGCGTCCACGCCGTCGCCGACCTCCCGGACCAAGGCCACTCCGCGGGCGTCCGCCCGCTGACCCAGGACCTCGATCACCTCGTCGAGGACGCCGAGCAGGTCCACCCGCATCACGCGCGGCTCGGCGCGGACCCGGGAGTACTCCATCACCTGGCTGACCGTCCGGTCGAGGCGGTCGGACTCCCTCAGGATGATCCCCGTGAGCCGCTCGACCTGCTCCGGTCCGAGGCGGCCGCTGCCGAGCTCCTGCACCCCGCCCCGGATCGAGGCGAGGGGGTTCCGGATCTCATGGGCGAGCCCGAGCGCGAGGTCCTCGAGCTCCTCCAGATGCTGGAGCCGCGCCTCCGCGCGGCTCGCGCGCTCCTCGAGGGTCCGGTCGCGAAGCCGGAAGACCCAGTAGCCCCCCGACGCGTGCTCGGGAGCGCTCCGTCGGGCGGAGAGCCAGACCGGGAGCTCCTGGCTTCTCCCGACGCGACAGACGACCTTCCGCTCACCGCTCCGAGGCTCCTCCAGCACCGTCCGGAGCTCGTCGTCATCCTCCCGTCGCAGCAGGCCGCGGACCGGTCGTCCCTGCCACGGCTGATCCTCGGGGAAGCCCAGCATGTCGAGCGCGGTGGGGTTCACGTGAACGAAGCGACCGGCATCGTCGAGGATCACGACCCCCTCCCCGATGGAGCGGGCGATCAGCTCGTTGATCCGCCTCGCCTCTCGGAGGCCATCCCCGAGGCGGACCCCGAGGAGCCCGACGGCGAGGATCGCGGTGCCGAGAGTGAGGAGCTTCAGCCACGAGTCCCCCGACACTCCCTCCGCGTGCCCCGCGGCGAGCAGGAGCTCCGGCCCGACCCAGCCCTGCTGGCGGCCGAGGGTGACGAGGAGCAGGACCCCGCAGGAGCCCGCGGCCAGAGTGAGGGCCCGGGCCCGGCCGAGCTGGCTGCTGGCCAGCGCCACGCAGGCGAGGAGGATCGGGAGGAGGTACGAGTCGACCCCTCCCGAGAGGACGACCAGGGAGAGGCAGAAGGTCAGGTCCCCCACGAGCCGACGGGGAGCGTGAGCCGTGCCTCGCAGGAGGAGGCTCCCCAGGATGAGGAACCCGAACCAGAGGACGAGGATCGACCAGACGAGCGGAGTGGGCCCGGGCGAGACGAGGACCCCGGCCGCGTCCAGTCCCACGGTGAGGACCGCCGCGAGCACGAGGATCACGCTCTCGGACAGGATCAGAAAGGAGCCGGGGTCCTCGCTCGGACCACGGCTCCCCCCCAGGATCGTCACTTCGCTCGTCGCGGCCGGCACGCTCTTCATGGCTACTTGTTGATGCTCCCGATCATCTTGAAGATCGGCAGGAAGATCGCGAGGACCATGCCGCCGACGATCACGCCGATGGTGGTGATCATGATCGGCTCGATCAGGGAAGTGAGCGCCTTGAGCGTCGACCGGACCTGCTGGTCGTAGAAGTCGGCGATCTTCTCGAGGAGCTGCTCGAGCGATCCTGAGCGCTCCCCGATCCCGATCATCCGCGTGACCATCGGCGGGAACATCCCGGTCTTCGCCATCGGCTCGCCGAGGGTGTCCCCCGCGCGGACCGACTCGCTCGCCCGGGCGATGGCATCGGCGTACAGGCGGTTCCCCGCGGTGCGCTGCACGATCTCGAGGGACCCGAGGATCGGCACCCCGCTGGAGATCAGCGTGGCGAAGGTCCGAGCGAAGCGCGAGATCGAGACCTTCACGAAGAGCGGTCCGAAGACCGGGATCTTCAGCAGACAGGCATCACGGACCCACTGCCCGCGCTCGGTCCGAAGGAAGAGGGCGAGGCAGGTGATCATCGCCGCGAAGCCGAGGGCCCAGAGCCCCAGCGACTCCCGCAGGCTGTTCGAGAGACCGAGGACGAACTGGGTCAGCGCCGGGAGCTCCACCTTCATAGTGGAGAACATGTCGCTGAACTGGGGGATGACCCCCACCAGCAGGAAGACGCTGATCCCCGTGACGATGAAGAGCGAGATGACGGGATAGGTCATCGCCGACTTCACCTCGCTGCGGAGAGTCTCCGCCTCCTCCATGTAGTCGGCGAGACGGCTGAGGACGATGTCGAGCTGTCCGCTCGCCTCCCCCGCCTGGATCATGTTCACGAAGATGTCGCTGAAGACCTTCGGATGCCGCGCGGTCGCGGCGGAGAGGTCCTTCCCTGCGCGGACATCCGCGGCGACCTCACCGAGGACCTCGGAGAGCTGCGGGTTCTCGTTCTGATCGGAGAGCACCTCCAGCGCCTCGAGGATGGGGATCCCCGCCGCGACCATCGTCGACAGCTGGCGGCTCATCACCGCGATGTCGATGGAGCGGATCCGCCCGGTGGCGCGACGCTTCCCGCCGGAGCTCCCGCGGCCGATCCTGAAGAGGGAGGAGCCGGCCGAGTTGGAGGAGCCGCCCTTGCGGACGGAGATCGCGGTCACGGTCAGGCCGCGACGGCGCAGCTCCGAGACCGCCTCCGTCTCGTTCTCCGCCTCGATCACGCCGGCGATGGCCCGGCCCTGCTGGTTCTTCGACTTGTATTGGAAGGTCTTCATCTGGGTCTCCTGCCGGGATCAGTCCCGAGTGACGCGGAGGACCTCGTCGATCGAGGTCTTCCCGCGCATCGCGTTCATGAGGGCGGCTCTCCGAAGCGTGATCATTCCCTGGGAGAGCGCCACATCGCGGATCTCGAGGGCATCGCCTCCCGAGATCACGCAGCGGCGCAGCTCCTCCGTCATGGCGAGAGTCTCCAGAATGGCGAAGCGACCCTTGAAGCCGTTCGAGCAGCGGCCGCAGCCGACCGCCTCGAAGAGCTCCAGCCCCTCCAGCTCGGACTCGAGGAAGCCGAGCTCGAGCAGGTGCTCCGGGGTCGCCGCCCCCTCCACCGGTCGCTTGCACTCGTTGCAGAGGCGACGGGCGAGGCGCTGGGCGGCGATGCACTGGGTCGCGGAGGCGACGAGGAACGGGTCCACTCCCATGTCGATCATCCGCGTCACGGTGGAGGGTGCGTCATTGGTGTGGAGGGTCGAGAAGACGAGGTGTCCGGTGAGCGCGGCCTTGATCGCGATCTCGACCGTCTCGAGGTCCCGGATCTCCCCGATCATCACCGTGTCCGGGTCCTGTCGGAGGATCGAGCGCAGCGCGGCGGCGAAGGTCATCCCCCGCTTGTTGTTCACCGGGACCTGGATCACGCCGTCCAGCTGGTACTCGACCGGGTCCTCGACCGTGACGATGTTGTCGTCCGGCCTCATCACCTCGGTGACGCACGAGTAGAGGGTGGTGGACTTCCCCGACCCGGTCGGTCCGGTCACGAGCAGCATCCCGTAGGGCACGTTGATCGCGCTCCGGATGTCGGAGAGGCACTTCTCCTCGAAGCCGAGGGTGTCGAGGTTCAGGGCGAGGTTCGAGGCATCGAGGATCCGGAGCACGACCTTCTCGCCGTGCACCGTCGGGAGCGTGGAGACCCGGAAGTCGACCTGACGCCCGTCGACGCGAAGCTGGAACTTCCCGTCCTGGGGGACCCGCCGCTCCGCGATGTCGAGGTTGCACATGATCTTGATGCGGCTGACGATCGAGCTGTGCAGCTTCGTGGGAGGCGAGACCGACTCCCGGAGGACACCATCCATCCGGTAGCGCACCCTCACCGACCTGTCGAACGGCTCGATGTGGATGTCGGAGGCCCGGTCGCGGATCCCCTGGTAGATGATGTGGTTCACGATCTTGACCACCGGCGTGTCGCCGCCCTCGAGGCTCAGGTCGTCGAGCTCCTCGTCGGCGACCCCCGACTCGCTGATCTCCAGCTCGGGGTCCGTCCCCATCCCGTCGAGCAGCTCCTCCATCCGACGACCCGTGGCGTTGTAGACCTCGGGGATCGCCTCCCGGATGCGATAGTCGGTCGAGAGGACCGGCTTCACGTTGCAGGAGGTGACCATCGCGATGTCGTCGAACTTGACGATGTCGAAGGGATCGTAGACGGCGAGGGTGAGCGTGCGGCCCACCTTCGCGACCGGGACCACGCTGTAGTACTTCGCCAGATGCTCGGGCAGGTACTCCCCCAGGGGCTCATCCGCCACGAGCTTGGTGATGTCGATGGGCGGGAAGCTGGTCTCGCGGGCGAGCGCGGAGAGGATGTCCCCCTCCTCGACGGTCCCGCCCTCGACGAGGACCTCCGTCAGGGAGCGCTGCGGCGTGACCTTCTCCATCGCGTCACCGAGCGCCTCCTCACTCACCAGGTCGAACTGGGTGAGGATCTTCCCGAGCCGTCGGTTGAACTTGCTGGTGGTGCTCATCGGGGTCCGATCAACTCTGGCGCTGGAAGACGCGCTTCAGCTCCTCGACATCGTTGGAGCGCGAGATCGCCTCCTCGAAGGTGATCTGACGCGTGCGATAGAGCTCGTTCAGCGACTGGTTCATCGTCCGCATGCCGACCTTCGAGCCGGTCTGGATGATCGAGGTGAGCTGGTGCGCCTTGTCGTCCCGGATCAGCGCGCGGACCGCCGGCGTCGCGATCAGGGTCTCGGCCGCGAGGGCCCGCCCCTTTCCATCCGCGCGAGCGACGAGCTGCTGGCAGATCGTCGCCTCCAGCGTGAAGCTGAGCTGGGTGCGCACCTGCTGCTGCTGGTGCGCGGGGAAGACGTCGATGAGGCGGTTGATGCTCTGGACCGCATCGATCGTGTGGAGGGTGCCGAAGGTCAGGTGACCCGTCTCCGCGATCGTGAGCGCGGCGCTGATCGAGTCGAGGTCGCGGAGCTCTCCGACGAGGATCACGTCCGGATCCTGACGGAGGACCCGACGGAGGGCGCTCACGAAGGCGGAGGTGTCGGTCCCCACCTCACGCTGGGTGACGAGGCAGTTCTTGTTGCGGTGCACGAACTCGAGGGGGTCCTCGATCGTGACGATGTGGTCGTTCCGGTGCGTGTTGATGTAGTCGATCATCGACGCGAGGGTCGTCGACTTGCCGCTCCCGGTCGCTCCCGTCACCAGGACGAGACCCGACTTCTTCATGCAGATCTGCTCGAGCACCTCCGCCGGCAGCCCGAGCTGCTCCATGGCGGGGATCCGGTCCGGGATCACCCGGAGGACCGCGCCGACCGAGCCCCGCTGGTAGAGCACGTTCGTACGGAACCGTCCGAGCCCGGAGATCCCGAAGCCCATGTCGAGCTCCTGCTCCTTCTCGAACTGACGGATCTGCTCGTTGTCGAGGATCGAGTAGATGAGCTTCTTGGAGGTCTCCGGGTCGAGGACCTCGGAGTCGGTCCCGACGAGCCGACCGTTGATCCGCATCATCGGCGGACTTCCCGCGGAGAGATGAAGGTCGGAACCTCCGCGCTCCACCAGCTGCTGCACGAGTTCTTCGAGGGATACCACGCCGGCTCTCCTTCTGCTGTCTCCCGAGCGACCAGGCCGCCCTCTCCGCACCGCGGAGGGACCGCCTGACAATCTTTGTCTCTCGAAGACTAGCATCGGGTTCCGGAAGCGGCGAACCGGAGCGAGGGCGGGGAAGAGGGCGGGGGGAGGAGAGGCGCGGAGCGGGCGACAATCGCCGAATCTCGGCATCGGACCCTCGAGCCCGGCCGGACCCGGCCGACCCTTCGAGGCGGCGCCTCCCTGCAGAAGGAGAAGGGACCCCGGGACGCGTCGCCGCGCCCCGGGGTCCCTCATGTTCCGATCATCCGCAGGCGCCGGGGAGGTCGGCTCAGTGATCGAGGACGATCACCTCGACCCGACGGTTCCGCGACCGTCCCTCCTTCGTCTCGTTCGTGTCGATCGGACGCTGGTCCCCGTAGCCGGTCGCGACCACGGAGGTGGGGTCGACCACACCGCTGTCGAGCAGCTCGCGGAGCACGACGCAGGCGCGCGCGGTCGAGAGCTCCCAGTTCGTGGGGTAGCGGTCCCGGACCCGGCGGGGCGGGGTGCTGTCGGTGTGCCCCTCGATGCGGATCTCGCAGCCCCCGAAGCGGGTCCCGAGGGTCTCGGCGATGCGAAGGATCGCCTGCTCGCCATCCTTGCGGATCTTCACGCTCCCCGCCGGGAACAGGATCTGGTCCTGGAGGGTGAGGCGGATCTCATCGTCCACGCCGCGGGAGACCTCCACGCCATCGATCTCGGCGAGCTCGAGGAGGTCGAGGTCGTCGGGGGTGGCGGCGGGGACGATCGCGACCGTCTCGCCGAGGTCCTCCGGCGTCGCGGCCTCCGCCTCGAGATTCGCGAGCTCCCGTCGCATCGCCGCGAGCTCCTCGCGGGCGGACGCGTTCTCGATCGACCACTGCTGGCTGCGACGCTCGAGGTCCGCGAGCTCGAGCTCCATCCGGCGTCCCCGGTCCTCGGAGAGCTGGAGCTGCTGCTTGTAGTAGTCGACCTCGCGCTGCGGGCTCGTCAGCCCGCACCCGACGGTGCTCGCGAGGAGCAGGCCGGTGAGGAGCGTGAGCGAGAGACGAAGGCCAGGGGGGGGAGAGAGAGACTTCCTCGATGTCATGGCGTGCTGTCCGTCCGTCCGGAGTTCCCAGCCGGCGATTCCCCCGCGAGTCGCGCAGTCCGACGCCGGACCTCCCGACCCGCGTTCCCCCGCGACGGCGGGGTGCTCCTCGCTCCCCGACCCAGGGAAGAGCGAGACCGGCGTGGAGGCACTCTAATGAGGGGCAGGAAGCGCGGCAAGGGCTCGCCCCCAAGGGGCCGAGCGCCTCCCCGCCGGCGCGCCGAGGCTCAGGGCTGGAGGAGCCGGAGATACCACTCGATGGCGCTGTCGACCCGCGCCCCCGCGACAATGAGGATCACCGCCCCCGCGCAGAGGAACGGACCGAAGGGGATCGTGCTGCTCCGGGTCACGGAGCGGATCCCCAGACCGATCACCGAGCCGAGGAAGCTCGCGAGGAAGATCGTGAAGAGCACGAACTTGGCGCCCACGAGAGCCCCCAGCAAGCCCAGCAGCTTCACATCGCCGAAGCCCATCGCCTCCTTGCGGGCGATCATGCTCCCGATCCGACCGATGCCGTAGATCGTCCCGGCGCCGATCCCCGCCCCGAGCAGGGCGGCGACCGCCGCGCGGGCCTCCGGAGCCCCGAGGCGGGCCGGGGCCGCGATCGCCAGCCCGACCAGCGCACCGACGACGAGCCCCACCGCCCCCGCCCAGCGGGTCTCCCACCAGCTCCGGACCCGTCCCTCGTAGTCGCGGTTGAAGCGACGCATCAGGAACATCCCCCCCGCTCCGAGGAGGAGGGCACCGGGGAGGACGATCAGGAGGGGAGTGTCCGGCGCGACGCCGACCCGGTCCCCGGCGGCGGCGTTGAAGATCGGCTCCACCAGCCACAGATCGTGGGGAACCCCCGGCACGAAGGGCACGACGAGGAGCGCGAGGGCACCACCGGTGACGCTGAGCTCGTCGGGGATGATCTGCAGGTCGATGTCGATCACCGAGATGACGAGCAGGGTGGAGAAGACCGCCCACCAGAAGAGGACCGGTACCCACGCGGCGGGTTGGGCGAGCTCCTCCAGTCCCGATGGCCCGAACCCGAACCAGAGGGCGAGGAACATCAGCGCGGTGAGGAGCTCGATGAGCGGATATCGGATCGGGATCCGCACGCCGCACGCCCGGCATCGCCCACGCAGGAGGACCCAGGCGAGCACCGGCACATTGTCGGTCGCGCGGATCGGTGTCTCGCAGGCGGGGCAGAAGGAGCCTCGTGGACGCCAGACGGAGAGCCCGGGGCGGGGGATACGGAAGACGCAGACGTTCAGGAAGCTCCCGACGCACCCCCCGAGGAGCAGGCTGAAGATGGTGAAGATGTCCTCTGGACCGCTCACCGCGCCCCTCCCCCCCCGGAATCGAGTCCGGCGATGATCCGGTCGACCACCGCGTCCACGCTGCAATCCTCCGTGCGGATCATCACCGTGGCGAGAGAGGTGTAAAGGGAAGCCCGTTCGGCGCGGAGCCGGCCCAGCTCCTCCGCCGGAGAGAGATCGGTCAGGGGCGGGCGCTCCGGCGCATCCGCAGAGGCCATGCGCCGCAGCAGCTCCTCATCCGGAGCGTCGAGGAGCACCCGCGCCCAGGGAGCGAGGGCGGCCCGCACCTCCGGGCTCTCGATCGCCCCCCCGCCGAGGGCGAGCACCCCTCGCGGCTGGGTGGCCAGCTCACGCACGACCGCGCTCTCCCGGGCGCGGAAGCTCGCGAGCCCCTCTTCCCGCAGGACGCGGGACGGGGAAGCACCGCGCGCGGCGAGGAGCTGATCGCTGTCGTGAAAGGGGAGCCGGAGCCGCTCGGCGAGTCGGGCTCCGATCGTCGACTTGCCGGTCGCACGCAGCCCGATGAGGGCGATGCGGACCGGGGTGGAGTGCTCCGCGGGGGAGCCGCCGACGGCGTCGGGAGAGGGAGAGCCGGTCAAGGACGGGGTCCGATCCTCAGCGAGGGGTCGGCGTCACCTCGAGGTCGGTGGTGCGGCCCTCACGGAGGATGGTGAAGCCGGTCGCCGCGTCGTGCGGCAGGGAGAGGACGGCGTCCCGCATCGACGGGAGGTCGATCACATCGCGGCTGCCGATGGCGAGGATCCGATCTCCACCCCGCAGCCCGGCCGCGCGCGCCGGAGAGTCCCCGTGAACGGCGACGACCCAGACCCCATCCCCACGCTCCTCGACCTCGACTCCCACATAGGGGCGACGGGTCGACTCGAGCGGGGAGAGAGCGCTCGTCTCCTCTCCGATCTCGACCACGGGCTCCTCCTCGACGACCGGCAGGACACCGAGCTGGACTCGGAGGTCGATCGGTCGCCCGTCCCTCAGGAGGGTGAGGGGCAGGCGATCTCCCGGAGCGGCGGCCTCGAGCGCAGCGATGATCGTCTCGAAGCCCTCCACCGGGCTCCCCGCGATGCGGGCGATCGCGTCCCCGACCCGGGCCCCGGCGGCCGCCGTGGGGCTTCCTCCGCTGAAGCCGGTGAGGACCACCACCCCATCGACGAGCTCGGCGACCACACCGAGGCTGGGGCGGGCTCCGGCTCCATCGGCGGGGCGGGGGGACGCCGGCGCCGGCACCGACGACTGATCGTCATCCGCGGGGGGCGTGCCCAGGGTCCCGCTCGCGACCGCCCGCGCGCCATCCCGACGGTAGACGATCCGGATCGACTCTCCGGCCTTCATCCCCGAGAGCGCGTCACGCAGATCGTCGATGCTCCGGATCCGCCGACCCGCGACGTTGACGAGGCGATCCCCCGCCTGCAGCCCCATCGTCGCGGCGGGCCCGCCGGCGAGGACCTCGGCGAGGCTCACGACATTGTCACTCTCCTCCGGGACGACCCCGAGGAACCCGGGCCCGGCGGAAGAGGGGGGGGCGGGGGGAGCGGGCGCCTCTCCCTCTCGCTGGAAGGGGACCGGACCCTCGATGCGCTCGGGTGTGCCGCCCGCGCCCGCGAGGCGCACACGGCTCATCCAGCGGCGGTCGCCGCGGGCGAACCCGACCACGACCTCCTGCCCTCCCTCGACGGTGCCCAGCACCGCGGCGAGCCGCTCGATCCGGAGGACCCGCTCGCCGGCGAAGAGGAAGATGCGATCCCCGACCTCGAGGGCGGCCGCGGCCGCGTTCCCTCCGGGGGTCACGTCGGTCACGATCACGCCGCGACCGTTCTCGCTCTCCTCGACCGTCACCCCGAAGGTGACCGGGCCCCCACCCGTCCGGGGGGGAGGCTCGAGGGGCGGGGGCGGCATCGGGGTGAGTCGGATCGCCGGCATGGAGACCACGCCGCCCTCCTCCCCGGCCGGCGGCTCCTGCCACGCTTGCAGCTGGGTGCGGCCGGTGATGCGGAGGACATCGCCCCCCGACTGGAGGCGGGCGTAGGTGAGCACGAGCTCATCTCCGGCCCGCTTCGGGGTCATGTGCTCGATGAAGGCATCCACGCCTCCGCTGAGGCCGTCGAACTCGAGAATCACATCGCCATCGCGGAGGCGCATCCGCGCGGCGGCGCTGCCCTCCTGCACCCCGAGGACCTGGAAGCTCTGGTCCGGGTCGACGCCGATCGCCGCCGCCACCTCCGGATCGGTCGGTCCCAGTCGCACGCCGAGCTGACCGCGGGAGCCGGCCGCCGCGGGGGCATCCGCCACCGCGGGGGGTCGATCCGACGCGGTGGCCCCACCCTCACCGGCGCGCATCCGGCGCATCGCACGGCGGAGCTCCGCGTTCTCCCGCTCCAGCTCCGCGAGGCGCTCGCGCATCGCACGGACTTCCTGCCGCGCGTCGCTGCGCTGGACACGCTCGAGCTCCCGGCGGAACTCCTCCCGCATGCGGGTCATCTCCTCCTCGAACCGACGGCGGAGCTCCTCGAGGTCGTCGTCGAGCTGGATCGGAGCGTCCCGCTCCGCCTTCTCGAGGTCTTCGGTCCCGCCATCGACCACGGCGGGGTCGGCGCCGGCCAGCGCGGACGGAACGGTGAGAGACGCCCCGGTCGCGAAGAGCAGGAGGAGCGCGAGGAGGGTTCGGGGCAATGTCAGCAAGGGAGCACCTCTTCCGACGCACGAGAGTGAAGGAGCCGGGGTCGCAGGAGTCGAGGGGCGGACGGCTCTCCGCCGTCCCTCGATCCCCCGGATTCTAGCCCCGTGATGCGCCGGAGAGGTAGACGTTTCCCCAACTTCCGGCTCCATCCACGAGGGTGTCGGAGGGGTGCGATGCGAAGACGCCCGCCCCCACGAGGAGACGGGCGTCGACGGCGCCGGGCGAGCTGCGCGCGAGCCTCGGAGGCGCGGCTCAGCGAACCTTGAGGTGGTCCGCGATGAGCGAGATGCCCCGCTCGATCTCCTCGATCGAGCGCGCGTAGGAGAGGCGCACCCAGCCCGGCGTTCCGAAGGCCTCGCCGGGCACCGTCGCGACCCCCTTCTCATCGAGGAGACTCTCGCAGAAGGAGGTCGTCGCCTCCCCGGAGGCGAGGAAGCGTCGGAAGTCGACATACAGGTAGAAGGCGCCCTCGGGGTTCACGGTGTCGAGCCCCTCGATCTCCCCCAGACGCTTCAGGGCGACCTCGCGGCGCTCCGCGAAGGCTTCGATCATCGCGTCGAGGTCGGGATGCCGCGGCTCCCGCACCGCCGCGAGCGCGGCGTACTGGGAGATCGTGCAGGCGTTCGAGGCGGTGTGTCCCTGGAGTCGGGACATGCCGCCGATGATCGAGGGATCTCCCACGGCCCAGCCGAGGCGCCAGCCGGTGCAGGCGAAGGACTTCGACAGCCCGCTGATCAGGATCGTGCGCTCCCTCCCCTTTCCGGAGAAGGGAGAGGCGAGGGATCCGGAGAAGACGAAGCGCTCGTAGATCTCGTCCGAGATGATCCAGAGGTCGTGCGCCTCGGCGAAGTCGACGAGGGCCGCGATCTCCTCCGCATCGTAGAGGATCCCGGTCGGGTTGCTCGGCGAGTTGATGATGAGCCCGGCGGTGCGGGGCGTGACATGAGGCTCGAGATGCTCCGGGGTGATGCGGAAGCGGGACTCCTCGGGGGGGGTCACCACGACCGGGGTCGCCTCGGCGAGGCGGATCTCATCGGGATAGCTCACCCAGTAGGGTGCGGGGAGGAGCACCTCGTCCCCAGGATCGCAGAGGGCGAGGAACGCCTCGGTCAGCGCCTGCTTCGCGCCGCTGCAGATGACGACCTCTTCCGGGGCGACCTCGACGCCACGCTCCGCGCCGACGAACTCGGCGACCGCCCGACGCAGGTCGGGGGTGCCGGGGACCGGCGTGTAGCGGGTCTGTCCCCCCTCGATCGCGGCGATCCCGGCGGCGCGGATGAACTCCGGCGTGTCGAAGTCCGGCTCCCCCACCGAGAAGTTCACGATGTCGCGCCCGTCGGCGCGCAGCTTCTGAATGATCGCGTTGAGCCCGAGAGTCGCGGAGGGTTCGATCGTACGAACACGCTGGCTGAGCATCATCGAGATGTCCTTCCGGGGGTCCCCGCACTCGCGGAGTCCCTGTTGAGGGGATCGTACCGCCGCCCCCTCGACTTGAGGAGAACCTCGAAGATGAGCGGGGCCGGTCGTGCCACGGCCGAAGCGCGGGGGGGAGCCGGGGCACGACGAGGCGCGCGCGGGGTGGGATCCGGCGGCGAGGGGGAGCCAGTGAGAGGGGGAGCCAGTGAGAGGGCGAAGAGACCGCAGGTCGGGGAGGGAGAAGGAGAGAGGAGCGAGATGGTGCCGAGGGGGGGACTTGAACCCCCATGGGCCGTTAAGCCCACTAGGCCCTCAACCTAGCGCGTCTGCCAATTCCGCCACCTCGGCATGGTGACTGTCTCTCGCGATCATCCTCGGCGCCCGGCCGCCACTCTGAAGTGGCGCGGTCCTCCTGAGGGAGGAGGCCCGGAGGGAGCCCGACTGGACCGCTCCGAGGCGAGGATGGCGCGATCATAGGGAGGTCCCGAGGGGTGTCAAGACGTCCGCGGGGGCGATCCCGGGCTTTCCGCGCCCCCTCCTCGCCGACTCCACCGCTCGACCTCTCCTCGCAGGAGCGCCCTCCCCCACCGCCCCAGGTCGTCGAAGAGGACGTAGAAGAGCGGCACGGCCAGCAGGGTGAGCATCGTCGCGCCGGCGAGTCCGCCGAGGACGATCACCGCGAGAGGTCGGTAGTCGAAGCCACCTCCCTCGTGGGGAACGAGGATGAGCGGCAGCAGCCCGCTGATCGTGGTCAGGGCGGTCATCCAGATCGGGCGGAACCGCTCCTCCGCCCCGTTCAGGATCGCCTCGGAGCGGCGTGCTCCCTCGCGGCGTCGGCGATGGACGCAGTCGACCAGGACGATGGCGTTGTTGACCACCACCCCGAGGAGAATGACAAAACCGATCCCCCCGAGCACGGTGACGGTCTCGTCGAAGAGCCAGATGCTCCAGAAGGCGCCGACGAAGAGGAAGGGGACGCTGCAGAGCACGGCGAGGGGGAGCAGGAGGCTCTCGAAGAGAACCCCCATGATGATGAAGATGAGCAGGAGCCCGACCGCGCCCGCCCGCGCCAGCTCTCCAAGGTCCTCTCTCAGCTGGGAGGACCCCCCCTGGGTCCCGAGGGTGTAGCCCTCGGGGAGCTCGACCGCGCGGAGCGCTCCGGCGATCCGCGCCTCGACCGCCCGCTGGTCCTCCTCGGAGCCGAAGACCACCTGAAGCCGACTCGCGACCTGGCGGTCACTCCTGCGGATGGCCGGCAGGGAGCGCCCGGTCTCGAAGCGCGCGATCGAGTTCAGCGGGACGCTCTTCCCGTCCGGGGTGAACATCTCCACCCGGGTCAGCTCTCCGAGCCCCTCCCCCTCCTGCTCCTGGAAACGGATCCACATGGGGAGCTCCTCCCCGTCGATCTCGAAGTCCGGCAACGGAGCGCCGCGGAGCATCCACCCCACCATGGAAGAGACCTGGTCGGCGCTGATGGAGAAGCGCTGCGCGCGGTCCCGCTCGACGACCACTGCGATCTCCTCCTCGCTCTCATCCGCGGGCGTGATCACCTCCAGCACGCCGGGGAGGCCGCGGAGGTCCTCGGCCACTTCCCGGAGGATCCGCGCGAGGATCGCGGGGTCCCGACCGACCGCCTCCACCCGATAGACCTCCCGATCCCCCTCGTTCCCTTCCAGCGTGAGCTCCACCCCGGCCTGCTCCGGGAGGCAGGGGCGCAGCCGCTCGTGGAAGGTCCCCGTCGGCATCGAGTGACCCTCGCGGAGGAAGCAGGCGAGGGTGCCGCTCGAGCTCCCGAACCAGGCCGCGACCGTCTCGATGTGCAGCTCCTCCCGGAGCGGCTCGACCGCCGCGGTCAGCTCGCGGACGAGCTCGTCCGCCTCCGCGAGCGAGATCGAGCGAGGGAACTCGATGCTGACGTAGTGATCCCCGGAGGGAGTCCCCTGCTGCGCGGTCCGGTCGATCTGGGACTTCGGGATCGCCAGGCTCGCTCCGAAGAGGAGGAAGAGGCAGATCCCCGCGAAGCGATGCCGGAGGATCCAGACGAGCGCGCGGCGGTAGCCGCGCCGGACCCGCCCCGGGGGGCGGACCTCCATCCCGCCGCTCGCCCCCTCGGGGCAGAGCCAGACCGTGCCGGTGGGGATGAAGACGAGCGCGACGAGGAGCGAGCCGAGCAGGGAGGCGCAGATCGGCAGCCCCACCTCCGCCATCAGCCGTCGCACGATCGAGTCCGCGCCCATGAAGATCAGGGGCACGAAGACGGCGACGGTCGTGAGGGTGGCGAGGGTGACGGCGAGCGCCACCTCCCCGGCCCCCCTCGTCGCCGCCGGATGGGCGCGCTCCCCGCCGTCCCGACGCCGGAAGATCGACTCGCTGACGACGATCGCGTTGTCGATCAGCATCCCCATCGCGATCGTCAGCCCCATCATCGAGAGGATGTTGAGGGTCCCGCCCCGGGCCTCGGTGGCGACGATCGCGATGAGCAGGGAGAGCGGGATCGCGGCCGCCACCACGAGGGTGGCCCGCCAGCGGCGGAGGAACGCGAGGAGCACGAGCACGGCGAGCAGCCCCCCGGTCATGCAGGTCGAGCGCAGGCTGGAGAGGCTCGCCGTGATCTGCTTCCCGGAGTCGAAGAAGACCTTGTAATCGAAGCCCGCGAGGCGGGGGTCCCGGGCGAGCTCCTGCCCGAAGACCTCGTTGAGGCGACGGCAGACCGAGACCGCGTTCGCGTCCGAGTCCTTGGAGACGCGGAGGATGTGACAGAGCTTGCCATCGACCCGCACCACGCGGTCTCGGACCCCCCGCTCGACCAGGACCTCGGCGATGTCCCCGAGCAGCAGCGAATCATCGACCCGGAACGCCCGGATCTCGTCGAGGCTCTCGAACCGGCGCGTCACCCTGAGGAGCGCGCGACGCCCCCCTTCCTCGAGCGCGCCGCCCGGCGCGATGAGGTTCTCGCCGCGGAGCCGCTGGATCAGCCCCATCACATCCACGCCATGGGCCATCACCCGGTCCGGGATCAGCTCGATGGAGACCTGGCGGGCGAGCAGCCCCTGCACCTCCACCCGAGCGACGCCGTCGAGCGCCTCGAGACGCGGCACCACCACGTTCTCGAGCAGCGCCTGAGGGGAGCTCATCCCCTCGGGGTAGGTGACCGCGCACTGGAGCACCGGGAGGTCGGTCTCGAGATTGAAGCGAAAGAGCTGGTAGCGGTCCGCGCCCTCCGGGAGATCGGGGAGGAGCCGCTCCATCCGATCCCGCAGGTCGGCGTAGATCACATCGGCATCCGCCCCGTCGGAGTACTCGACCTGCAGTCGGCAGAAGTCTCCCCGCGAGGTGCTGCGGATCGAGCGGATCCCCGGGATGGTGCGGATCAGCTCCTCGGCCGGGATCGCGACCCGCTCCATCACCTCGCGGGGAGTCGACTCCGGAACCGGGATCATCACGCTGACGACCGGAGAGACGATTCCGCCGGGGACGAGCTGCCGGGGAATCCGCGCGTTGGCGATGCCACCGACCACGAGCAGGGTGGCGAGGAGCACGAGGACCGTCACCGGCCGGGCGAGGAGCCGGGAGAGGAGCGTCTCCCTCACGAGGCCTCCTCCGGAGCTCGTCCCTCCCGGTCGACGAGGGAGTAGACCACGGGGACCACGAAGAGGGTCAGGAGGGTGCTCAGCAGCAGGCCCCCGATCACCGTGAGCGCGAGCGGCGCGCGGATCTCGGCCCCCTGCCCGGTGCCGAGCAGCTGGTCGAGGAGCGCCGGGTGCGGGATCCGGGAGAAGATCCCCGTGACGGGGAGGAGCGCGAGGACCGTCGTCAGCGTCGTCATCAGGATCGGCCGGAGGCGACGACGCCCCCCCTCCACCAGCGCCTCCCGGAGCGGGGTTCCCCTCCGGCGCAGCTGGTTCACCTGATCGAGCAGCACGATGGCGTTGTTCACGACGATGCCGGCGAGCACGATCATCCCGATGAAGACCATCACCGAGAGCGCCGTCCCCGTGAGGGTGAGGGCGAGGACGACCCCGACCGCGGCGAGCGGGATGGTGAAGAGGATCACGAACGGCTGGAGCAGCGACTCGAACTGACTCGCCATCACCACGTAGACGAGGAAGATCGCGAGCGCGAGGGCCGAGAGGAGGGAGGCGAGGGAGCTCTCCATCTCCTTCTTCTGCCCGACGACCTCCACGGCGACATCGGGGGGCAGGTCGATCTCCCGGAGGAGCCGGTCCTCGATCGTCTCGGCGATCCGGCCGAGGTCGACCCCCGCGATCTCCGCCGAGATCACGACGGCGCGCTGTCTCCCGATGCGGCGGATCTGCGCCGGCCCTTCCCGCGGCTCCCAGCGCTCGAGGAGGTCTCCCAGGCGGATCCCGGTCCCCCCCGCGCGCGGCTCGATCTCGAGAGCGAGGAGATCGCCGATCGTCCCGCGGTCCTCCTCCTGCACCCGCAGCCTCATGTCGATCCTCCGATCGACGGAGCGGAAGCGACTGACCACTTCCCCGAGGTTCTTCCGACGGAGGACGCTCGCGATCCTCTCACTCGAGATCCCGTGGCGGGCGAGCGCATCGCGATCCGGGAAGAGGTGGTACTCCGGACTCCCCGCAGCGACGGTGCTCCGCACCTCGCGCAGCTCGGGAATGGTGCGCAGCAGGGCACGCACCTCGATCTCCAGCTCGGCGAGGACCGCGAGGTCCGGTCCGCGCAGCTCGATCTCGATGGGGCTCTGGGTGGAGAAGAGGGTCGGACGCCGCACCTCCACCTCGTGGTCGTCGATCCGGCCGATCCGGGCGAGGGCGTCGGCGATGGTCCTCTCCTCGAGGGCCTCGCCGGTCAGACCTCCCGACTCCCCCTCCAGCTGTACCGCGAAGCGCGCGGTGTGCTCCCCGTCCTCGGTCTCCTGCGTCTCCTCGGGATCGCGCCCGACCGTGGTGGAGACCGTCCGCACCCCCGCCAGGGGGACGAGCGCCTCCTCCACCTCCCTCGCATAGCGACCGGTCGTCTCGAGGGGCGTGCCGACCGGATAGCGCACGACAAGGGTGAACTCCCCCCTCGCCACCTCCGGCACCAGCTCCGAGCCGAGGTCGCGGGCGAGGAAGCCGGTGAGGAGGACCACCGCCCCCACCGCGAGCAGGACCGCGGAGCGGGCTCCCAGGGCGATGCGGATCCCCGCGACATAGCGCGCCTCCACCGCCTGATAGGCCCGGGACCAGAGCCTCACGAGAGGCCGCCCGATGACGGCCAGCCCCCGGGAGAGGAGCCCGGTTCCCAGAACGCCGAGGCGGAGCCCGCCGCGGACGAGCCCGATGCTGACGATGCGAAGGAGATCGAGGACGAGCGAGAGGAGCCAGTAGGGGAGGAGCACGAGGCCGAGGAGCAGGCGGAGCGCGACCCCGGGCACGGCGCGTCGAAGCGAGCGGAGCCGCCGCGCGGTCTGCAGACGCAGCCATGGCTGGACCCGATCCTCGACTGCGGAGACCGCGGAGGTCCCCGAATCCAGAGCGCCGCCGAGCCGCCCGGCCAGCATCGGGACGAGGGTGAGGGAGACGACGAGCGAGGCGAGGAGCGAGAGGACCACCGTCAGTGCCTGGTCGCGGAAGAACTGCCCGGCGATCCCCTCGACGAAGACGATCGGGAGGAAGACCGCCACGGTGGTCGTGGTGGAAGCGAACACCGCGCCGGCGACGCGCCTCCCCCCGACGATCGCGGCGTCCGCGCCGACGCGCCCCGCCTCACGCTCGCGGAAGATCGACTCCAGCACCACGATGCTGGAGTCCACGAGCATGCCGACACCGAGGGCGAGACCTCCGAGAGACATGATGTTGAGGGAGATCCTCCCGATGTACATCGGCGCGAAGGTCGCCACCACCGAGACCGGGATCGAGACCGCCACGACCGCGGTGAAGGAGAGCCGCCCGAGGAAGAGGTAGAGGACCAGCACGGCGAGGATCCCGCCGAGAACCGCGGTCCGCTCGAGGTCGGTGATCGCCTCCTCGATGAAGACCGACTGATCGCCGAGCAGCACGAGCCCGACATCCGCCGGGAGCCAGGCGGCGACGAAGTCCGGGCGGGTCGGGATCCGATCCCGTCCCCGCCGCCCCGGGGTCGGGGTGCCGGAGGTCTGCGCCTCGGGACCGGTCCCCACGGAGTTGGCCCCCTCGGAATCGGCCGCCCCGGTCTCGCCTCCGCCGCTCCACGCCCGCCAGCGCTGGTAGCGGCGCTGCTCCTCGGGCGTGCCGAAGAGACGGTCCCGGGTCCGCCGGGCGAGGTCGACGATGTTCGCATCCCCCTCGCGGAGAATCTCGATCTGGACCGCCGGTCTCCCCCCGATGCTGGTGAGCACGCGCTCCTCCCGCGCTCCCAACTCGATGGTGGCGACATCGGAGAGGCGCAGGACCGACGCTCCATCGATCCGGAGGGGAATCTCACCGATCTCCTCGAGCGTGCGGAACTCGTTCCGGGTGCGGACGATGTACCCCGTGTTCCCGTCGTAGAGGCGACCGGCGGCTCGATCGAGGTTCTCCTCGGCGAGCCGCTGTCCGATCCGCTCGATCGTGATGCCGCGGGAGCGGAGTTTCTCCTCGTCGACGAGGACCGCGACCTCCTCCTCGAGGCCGCCCCGGACGCGGACCGCCGCGATGCCCCCCACCCCCTCGAGTCGGCGCTCGACCTCGTCCTCCGCGAGGCGCCGGAGGGTCCGGAGGTCCCGGCTGCCTACCAGCCCGATGCGAAGCACGGGCTCCAGTCGCGGGTCATAGCGGAGAACATTGGGGCTGCCCGCGTCGTCGGGGAGGAACGCCTGATCCAGCTTCTCCCGGACATCCTGCACCGCCCGACGCATGTCGGCGCCCCAGGCGAACTCGAGGACGACATCGCTCGACTCCGCCCGGGAGATGGAGGTGACCCGTCGGAGCCCCTTGACCACCGCGAGCGCCTTCTCGAGGCGTATCGAGACCCGCTCCTCGACATCCTCGGGCGCGGCGCCGGGATACTCGGTCCTCACCGTGATCGTGGGGCGGTTCACCTCGGGCATCAGATCGACCGGCAGGCGGCGGAGGGAGATGAGCCCGAAGACGCCCACCGCGGCGAAGATCATCAGGAGCGCCACCGGGCGGTGGACGGCGAGGGCGATCCACCCTCGAGGCGGCCCGCTGCCGTCCGGCCCCGACCGCACCTCCTCGCCTCCGTTGGGGGGATCCGCCGTCATCGTCACCTCGAGTGTCCCGATTCCATGGGAGAGCCGTCCTTCGCCGGAGTCAGCTCCGGGCCGGGCGGTCGGCGGAGAGGTTGGGCTCGGCGACCGGGGGCGACTCCGCGCTCTCATCCGGCGAGGACTGCTCCACCCCGATGGGGCGGCCATCGATCGCCGCGACGACGACCGCCTCGCCCCCGCGCAGCCGGGACTGCCCGCGGGTGATCACCCGATCCCCCGGCTGAAGAGAGGGAGACGGGGAGCCACCGGCCGCGTCGGAGTCCCCCCGGTGACGCACCTCGAGCTCCTCATCGGTCAGCAGTCCGGGCTCGATCGGGAGCCGCAGCGCACGCCCATCCCGGACCACATAGAGGTACGAGAGGTTGCCGTCGAAGATCCTCGCCCGCTTCGGGACGAGGAGGGCGTCCTCCCGCTCCGAGAGAATGATCCGGGCGGAGAGGAAGGAGCCGGGACGCAGCTCATCCCCGCCGCCGTCGACGCGGACCCGCGCCTCGATCGTCCCCTCGGCGGGGTCGATCACCGGCACGATCGCCTCGAGCACGCCCGTGAAGACCCGCCCCGGATGCGTCTCCGCCTCGATCTCGACCTCCTGCCCCAGGCGCACCGCGGCGAGGCGGCGCTGCGGGAGGCGGACGGTGCAGAAGAGCTCGCGCGGGTCGACGACCGTCGCGACATGGGTCCCCGCGGCCACCTGCTCCCCCGGTCGGATCTCGAGGAAGGTCAGGGCGCCGGAGATCGGCGCGAGGACGACGGCGCGCTCGAGGTCGAGGCTCGCCCGATCGAGCGCGACCCGGGCCCGCTCGACCGCGAGGGTGGCGAGGGTGCTGTCTCCCGCCGCACGACGCGTGGCGAGGCGGGCCCGCTGGAGTCCGAGTTGCGCCTCGTCGCGCGCGAACCGCGCGGCCTCGACCGCCTCGTCGGAGACCGCCTTCCTCCCCACCTCGGCGAGGAGCTCCTCGATCCGGGCGAGCTCGCTCTCCGCCTTCCGCGCGGCGAGCTCGGCGATCTCCTCGCTCCAACGGGTGTTCTCACGATCCAGCTCCGCGGTCGCCGCCCGCTGCACCGCCTCATCCCGCGCCAGCTGCTGCTCCTGAACCGCGAGCGCGAGGGGACGGGACTCGACTCGCAGAATCTCGGCGCCCGCCTCCACCCGGTCTCCCGGGCGGAGCGCGACCGTCTCCACCGTGCCCGGCACGAGCACAGGGACATCGACGGTATGCCGGGCCTCGAGGGTGGCGGAGACGGTGATGGTGTCCCGAACGAGGCCGAGTCGCGCGGTGACCACCTCCACCTGCCGGGCCACCTCGGCGACCTCCGGGGCCCCGTCGCTCGGGTCGGCGGCCGGTGGCGGAGGCCGACACGAGGAGAGCAGGATCGAGAAGGCCAGGAGCAGCAGCGGGAGACCCTTGCGGGCTCGGGGCGCGGGGCTCGTGGCTTGAGCTTGGTGCATGAGACTCGCTTCGGGAGAAGTCAGGGATCGGCTCTCGGTGGGCAGAGTAGCGCGAGAGCCCGGGAGCGGAACAGAAATCGATCCGATCCCTGCGGGATCAGCAGTCGGGGAAGGAGTCGGCGGTGGGGTCGAGGCCCACGCCGGGCCAGGGGTAGGGGGGCGCCGGCCCCCCGGCGAAGAGGAACGAGAGGAGGTAGATCGGATCGGAGATCGTCAGGAGGCCGTTGTCATCGAGGTCCGCCGCATCCGCGCAGGAGGGCGCCGGCCCCCCCGTGAAGAGGAACGCGAGGATCGAGACCGCGTCATTGAGCTGGAGCCCCCCTCCCATGTCGAAGTCCCCGCGAAGGAAGCGCAACGGCGGCGGCGGGCCATCCGGCAGGACCGTGACCACCCCGTCGGAGAGGGCGGGGCTCTGGGAGAACCCGTTCACCGTGATCGACACCGCGATCGGCGGGGAGGAGATCGTCTCATCGAACTCGATCGCGGTCGGCGCCGCCGTCGGTGCGGTCGCGGAGACATCGAAGCGGAGATGCAGGATCCGCTGGTCCTCTCCGGGGGGCAGCACCCTTCCGTCCGCGGGAGGGTAGAGATCGAAGAGGACCCCCACCGTGGCCGCCTCCGGGCCGGAGGGACCGGAGACCGAGTTGATGACGAGGAAGTCGGGAGTGAGCGAGCCCGCGGGGGTCTGGTCGAGGTCCGCGCTGTTCAGCTGAAGGACGGCCGGATCCCACCGAAGACCGAGTTGGTACCCCATCACCGGGGCCGCGTTGTCGAGCAGGACGGGGACGACGATCCCGGGCTCCCCGCGGTGCACGAGGAGGTCGGGGACCCGCATCGCGCTGCTGGTGTCGATCACCTCCACCGCCTCGGTGACGGTCATGGTGTCGTTGCCGCCGGGCCCGAGCACGGTGAGGGTCACATCGTAGATGCCCGCCTTAGTGTAGGTGTGCAGCGGAGAGACCTCGGTCGAGGTGCTCCCGTCCCCGAAGTCCCACTCGTGACGGATGATCGCGCCGGCGGAGAGACTGGTGAACTGCACCGGGAGGGGCAGCGAGCCGCCCCCCGGATCGAGGGTGAAGTCGGCGGTCGGCGCGGGCACCTCGTTCCGATACCAGAGGCTGCCCGCCCTCCGGTAGACGAGGTGCGCGTGTCCGGCGGGATCGACCGCCGCGGCGAGACGATCCTCGGGATCGGCGGGGGTCGCCGTCAGGTTCTCATAGGGGAAGAGGAGACCGGCAGCGCCGAGGCGGCGCCACACATCGCCGAGCGCCGTGAAGAAGAGCTGCACCCCCCCCAGCCCGGGGTCGGCGAGCAGGAGTGCCTGCTCCACATCGGGGATCCCCGGGCTCACAGAGATCGGAGTGCTGAAGGCGGTCCCCCCAACCGGCCGGTGCGAGTAGAGCACGGCGCCGCCTCGGAGGTGGACGACGTGGATCCCACCGTTGCCATCCACCGCCACGCGGGGAGCGCTCGCGACACCGCCCCCCGGCGAGGAGAGCGTCGTCTCCGCGCTCCAGCTCCCCGAGCTCAGGGAGCGATGGCGGACCTCGCCCCCTCGCAGGTAGACGAGCTCATGATCGCCTCCGGATCCCGCGGCCAGATGGGGGGCCTCCCCCTCCCCCACCGTGACCAACCCGGAGCTGGGGGACAGATGGAGGATCAGGGGAGTGCCGGCGTCCTCCCGCACCCAGACGACATCCGGAGAGCCGAAGCCGGAGCGGTTCGCGACCGAGGGGGCCCGGTCGATCTGAGGAGATGGCGCGACCTCGATCACCGGGCCGAAGCTCCCCGCGAGCCCCTCGGACTCATGAATCCCCGAGCCGGGACCGGGGACATCCTCCTGGGCGAACAGGAGGCGCGCCGGCCCCCCGGAGGAGATGGAGATCTGTGGAGAGGAGACCGCTCCCGGGGTCACCAGCTCAATGGCGGGGCTCTCGAGGAGAGGACCGATCTGGAAGCGAACCGCCCCGTTGCTCACATGACCGATGAAGACCGAGCCGATCTGGAACGCGCGAATCACCGGATCGACCGCGTCGTCCGCGGTGACGAGACGCTCGGGGTTCAGGGTGAGCTGAGCCGGGAGCGGGGTCGAGGCGGGGAGCAGGAGCAACAGGAGGAGGAGCGGAAGGAGAGGAGTGCCGGTGGGGAGACAGCAGCTGCCTCTCGACCGCGTGGCGGCGGGTGCACGATGCGGATCGCCCACGAGCCCGGTCCCTTCCAGTGCCGAGGATCCCCGAGGCATGCACGCATTTGCGGAAGGCGCGACCGTCGCGCGACGTGAGCCCTGAGCAGGGATCGATCACCTCATGGGGTGGCGATCCGAGATTCCGACACGAGGGGAGTGTAGCAAGCGATCCCCACCCCCTCTACCGACCACCCCCCGGGGGCGGAGGCCGGATGACACACCGGCGAGGGCCCCGCGGCGGGCTATTCCGCGCCCAGCAGCCGGGGGAGGAGGTCCGCGGCGGTGCCGGGGAGCTGGATCGCCCCTTCGATCGCAGGGGCGGGATTGACCTCGACGAGGAGCATGCCGGGCGGCGCCAGCCGGACGAGGGACGCCGCCGGCTCGACGACGCCGGAGGTCCCCACCACGATCAGGGCTCCCGCTCGGCGG
>JAFMMO010000316.1 GCA_017859655.1 Pseudomonadota bacterium
GAGGGACTCGAGGATGCGGATCGCCGCGCGCAGGTCTCCCAGCTCGGTGAAGAGCCGTGCCACATGGAGGGAGACCTCGGCTCCCCCACCCCCCTGCTCCACGATCCGCAGGGTCGTCGCCAGCTGGAGGTCGCTCTCCTCCATCGTCGGGGTGACCCGCCGGTCGTAGAGGGGCAGCAGCAGCTCCGCCGCCCCCGCCGCCGGCTCGAGCGCGACCCAGGCCTCGAGATGCCCGATCGCCTCCGCGGTCAGGTCGATCCCCTCCTCGAGGCACCAGCGGGCGATGGCCTCCCGGTCCGCAGGGTTCATCGGATCGAAGTGACTCCGGACACGGTTCGCGTGCACCGCGGACGGGGGATTGCGAAGGATCCGCTCCCGGATCTCGGAGGGAGGGAAGCGCCCCTCGATGCCATCCTTGCCGCGGAAGACGATCCCGTCCGCGCGATCCTCCACGATCGTCCCCTGCAGCGTGTTGCCGTTCGCGAGCACGATGGTGTCGTACATGCGGACCTGAAGGGAGGGATCATCGTCCGGCAGCGGAGTGGGCTGCTGCGCGAGCAGACCTCCCGGCAGGAGCAGTCCGCCGACGAGGAGAAGAGGGAGTCGGAGGCTCCGGCGCATCAAGGCTTCACCTCCTCGGTGCCCGGCCAGGCGGTGGGTGAGTCGGAGACGACCGCCGGGAGGGGAATCCTCCGGGCGAGGCGGTCGAAGGGCGGGGGCATGAGCGGGTCCGGCCGCGCCACACGCCACTCGGACCGCGCCCGGAAGGGATCGCGCAGGGCGCCATCCCCGGCCGAGAACCAGTCGAGGGCGATGTCTCCCCCCACGATGCCGACCGCGGCTTCGCGCGGTTCGGTGAGGGTGTCCACCTGGGTCCCCTTCCCCACGAAGGAGGATGCTGCCCCGACAATGCTGCCGAGGAGAATCAGCAGGGAGAGGGCGAAGACGAGCTTCTCCTTGTTCCAACCCATCAGCGACCGAATCCTCTCGGCTTGCGGTTTCGCGCTCCATCCTCGCGCGCGGGGCCGAGGTCGATCCCCACCGCCGTGAGGCGGACTCGAAGGGGGGACGGTCCCTCCTCCCCGCGAAGCGACTCGGGGGCCATCTCGCCCAGCTCGATCGAGAGGAAGGCCCCCTCTCGCTGGAAGCTCTGCAGGAAGGCGAGCGCTGCCGCATAGCTCGCGACCAGCTCGACCGTCACCGGATAGCGGTAATGCGAGAACTCCGGGTCATCGGAGATCGCCTCGACGACGAGGGCCTCCGGCTGGATCGTGACGAACCGGTCGATCTTCGCCTCGATCCCGGCGTCGAGGATCCGGCGGACGATCTCGAGCTGGACATAGCGGTCGAACCACTGCCGCTCGTCGAGGCTCTTCGACTCCCGGAAGTCGATGTCGTTCTGCTCCGGGTAGCCGATCGTGCTGCGCTTGGCGCGGTCGGCGAAGGAGGCGTGGATCTCACCGAACCGACGGGGGAAGTCGATCATCGTCGCCGCGAGGTCCTGTGGCGGCTCCACCCGCAGGGCGTCGGTGATCCCGAGCCGCTCGCGGAGCCCATCGACCCGCTCCTCCCAGACCCCGGCGTTCCTCTGCTCCTGCCGGTGCTTCCCATCGAGGCGCTTGAGGTCGCGGTCGACCTGAGCGTGGGCGTCGATCGCCCGCTCCGTGGTGCGACGCCCCTCGACGCGGAAGCCGACCGCCACGTTCATCAGCACGAGGAAGACCGCGAGGCCCGCCGCGACGCGGAGGATGAACGGGCGGTGCTCCTGCCAGATCGCCTGCAGCATCAAAAGCCTCCCCTCGAGCCCGCGCCGAAGCGTCCCGGGCGTGTCTCCCGCTTCTGCTTCTCGGGCATCGTCTCGTCCGGGGAGATCGTCAGGGTGAAGGGGTAGCCCCCCTCCTCCAGGTCTCCCGGCTCGATCTCGCAGCGTCGGACGCCCGGCACCCGAAGGAACTGGTCGCGCAGGTGCTCCATGTGATCGATCCCGCGACCATCCGAGTTGTCCGAGGTCCCGCTGACGACCACCTCGACGCCGATCGCGCTCTCGTTCGAGACCCGGGCGGTCCGAACGGAGGCGAGGCGGATCGCTCCGGGGATCGCGCGACCGAGCTCGTCGAGGACGCGGAGGTGGAACGTGCCGGTCTCCCGCTCATCCCGCAGGCGACGATCCCGCAGCTCCAGCTTCTCGTTCGCGGCGCGGGCGCCGGCCTCCGCCTGACGCCAGCTCGCGATCTGACCCCGCCAGCGATCGACGGTGCGCTGCACCTCCTCGCCGCGCCCCAGCTCGACCGAACCGGCGATCCCCTGCACCCCCACCGCGAGGAGGAGGGCGGCGGCCGCCCCGAGGAGGAAGCGGGTCCTCTCCCGGAAGGTCCGTCGCGCGACGAAGGAGGCAGGGAGCAGGTCGAGGATGCGCTGCCGCGGATCGACGCCCGCCGCGGCGAGGCCGAGGGTCGGGGCCCAGACCTCCTCGGGACCGGGGAGCGCCTCCCCGGCGATCTTCATCCGGAGGGGCTCGATTCGCGCGGGGACGGAGTCCCCGACGAGCGTCGTCCGCCCGACGAGGGTCGCCCCGCTCCC
>JAFMMO010000114.1 GCA_017859655.1 Pseudomonadota bacterium
TGATCACCGGCTTCGGCGTGAAGGCGTTCGTCTCCGGCGCGGATGTGAAGTTCCTGGCCAAGATCGAGTCGACCGAGATGGGCTTCGACACCTCCTGGGGCTCCAACCGCTCCCTCCTCGCGGTCGAGGCCTGCGGGAAGCCGATCGTCTGCGCGATGAACGGACTCGCGTTCGGAGGTGGCAACGAGCTCGCGATGGCCTGCGACGCGCGGATCGCCCGCGCCGGGCAGCGGACCTTCGTCGGTCAGCCGGAGCCGAACCTCGGGATCATCCCGGGGGCGGGCGGAACGCAACGCCTCCCCCGCTGGGTCGGCGTGGAGAACGCCGCCCGGATCCTGCGGACCGGACGCCCGATCTCCAGCGCCGAGGCGCGAGAGATCGGCCTGATCTCCGAGGAGGTCGAGGGCACGAACCGCGAGCTGGTCGACCGGGCCATCGCGATCGTCCGCTGCGCCGCCAACGGCGAAGCGCCTCTCCCGGGGATCGAGCGTGGCCCGATCGATGTGCCGGACTCCCTCGGCGAGGTCGAGCTCGGCCACCTCTCCCGGGCGGTCGACGCGATCCTCTGCCGGGCGATCACCGAAGGCTGCCGCAAGCCCCTCGAGGAGGGGGTCGAGTTCGAGTCCCGCATGTTCGGTGAAGTCTGTGGAACGCAGGACTTCCGGATCGGTGTCCGTAACTTCCTGGAGAACGGCCCCCGCACTCCTGCGGAGTTCACGCACTCGTAGCGGGATCCGCGCTCGTCGGCGTCCCTCGAGCGCCCCGTTCCCGCCTCGCCGGCGGGGGCGGGGCGCTCGTCCATCCGACCGACTCACTCCTCCCGCGGGAGGAGGCCGACCTCGACGGCCGCCCGCGCGGGGTTGCCCAGCCGCAGGTTCCCGCGCTGCCGCGCGAGGGCGACATGCTCGACTGCCCGGTCGAAGGAGCCCGGCGTCCCCGCGTCATTCCAGAAGACATGGCCCCCGACCCGATGAACCCGCAGGAGCCCCTCCGCGAAGTAGGAGCGATTGAGGTCGGTGATCTCGCGCTCCTCCCGGGAGGAGGGCGCGATGCCGCGGATCCGGTCGAAGGCGGTGGCGTCGTAGATGTAGATCCCGCCGACCGCCCAGGATCCCCGCGGCACGGCCGGCTTCTCCTCGAGCGAAACGAGCTCTCCCTCAGAAGAGAAGGCGGCCACCGCATACGCGCGAGGATCCTCGAAGGGGAAGGCGAAGACCTCCGCTCCCCCTCGAAAGTCCTGCAGGGCCTCGCGCAGCCCCACATCCCCGTCGGTGATGTTGTCCCCCAGAAGAACGCAGCAGGGCTTCCCCGCCGCGAACCCCTCCCCCTCGGCCAGAGCCCCGGCGACGCCATCCGGCCTCGACTGTGAGGCGAACTCGATCGTCACCCCCCACTTCGCGCCGTCACCGAGAAGAGCGCGGAAGGTCGGCAGGGCCTCCCGGGTCGTGACGAGCAGGAAGCGGGTCAGCCCGGCCTCGATCGCCTGCGCGAGCGGGTAGAGCACCATCGGGGCATCGTGCAGCATCAGCAGGTGCTTGTTCGCCCCGCCGCTTCGCTCCTCGAGGCGGGTGCCGGAGCCCCCCGCCAGGATGATCGCACGGTCGACCCCGCTCACTCCCGCCTCCATTCGAAACCCCTCCTCCTCGCCCCCGGCCACCTCGACGGCCCCCCTCTTGGGGCGCCTGCCGTCCTCGGGCCGAATTCGGAGGATCGAAGCAGAGACCCCACCCTCCCCGGTGAATCCCCGCCCTTCTCCCCTCAGGGGCTCGTCAGGGCGGCGACGCCATGGGGTCTGAAGATCCCCTCCGAGGAGGGCCCGGACAACTCAAACCTGCGGAAATAAGACACTTATGGATGATCGTTCGAACGGGAGCCCCGTCCGTAGGACGATCGGGGCGACCGACCCCGGTCCTGTCCGGCGGTGCGCCCATCCCCCCCCCAAACCCTCCCCTGACTCCGGGAATTGGCAAAATGGGGTATTTCCGCCCGCGTGGATTCGGGCACAATCTTGTCTGTCGGTTGGTGCCGACCCTCCGGTCCCGTGCCTCGTGGCTGCGCGCCTCGGGGATGGAGCCGGAGTGGTGGTCAGGAGTGGACCTCCCGCTGCTGTGAAGCTTCGCGGAGGAACACCAAGGATCAGGGGAGTCGGGCCGAACCTCGGGATTGCGCCCGGGCGGCTCCGCAGTGGGGAAGTCCGGGGAGTTCCGCTCCCGGGTTCGGAACATTGGAAAGGCGGTGTCTGATGTCGAAGACGAAAGAGCTCGAGATGCTGATCGTCGGCAGCAAGGCGAAGAACGCGCTGAAGGAGCATGACGTCAACGTCGCGAGCGACGCGCTCGAGGGCCTGAACAGCGTGGTCCACTGGCACATCGAGCAGGCCGCCCAGCGCGCCCAGGCGAACGGTCGCAAGACCGTCCGCAGCCACGACTTCGTCGTGTAGTTCCCGGCGAGGACCACCTCGCCCCGGATCGCACGCAGAAACTCCGCCCTTCCTCGACGATCGAGGGAGGGCGGAGTTCTTCTTTTGCCGGACTGTCGCGCTCGAGGGCTCTCCGCCTAGCGGTCCATCTCGAAGTCCTCGCGCCGGACCCCGTGCTTCTTGATGAGGGTGCTGAGCTGGGGACGGTGGACGCCGAGCGACTCCGCCGCCCGGGTGATGTTGCCACCGGTCTTCAGCAGCTCCGAGGTGATGAAACGCCGCTCCAGCGCCATCTTCGCCTCCTTGAGGGTGAGCCCGGACTCACAGAGGTCGGAGATCTCGTCGGAGAGGTGGAAAGCTCCCGCGCCGAAGGCCTGCACCCCGCAGGCCCGCAGCTGCTCGACCCGCTCGGCGTCTCCCGCGTCCAGACCCGAGACGACGACCTGAACCGCGGGCTCCGGCGGGAGCTTCTCGCGATCCCGCACCGATTCGAGGGCGCTCTGGATCGACTCCCGCCGATCTCGAAGGGAGTCCGCCGAGACGTCGGGAACAAGGAAGAGCAGGTGGTCTGCCGCGAGGCGCACCGCGGTGGCCTCCTCCCCGCCCACCAGCTCGAAGAGCTCGCGCTCGATCGCCCCGTCGGGGCGATGGCGCAGGAGGAGGTCGATCCCCGGAAGGGTCAGCTCGACCGTCCCGAGAGGGCGCTTCTCATCCGCGAGGAGGCCGACCAGGCGCTCCAGCTCCCCCTCGAACCCCGCAGGCGTCAGGATTCCCGTCCCGGCGAAGCGCCGGAGATCGCGGAGTTGAACGAAGGCGGAGAGCTGCCCGCGGCTGAGCTCGACCATCTGCTGCAGCTCCTGGAGCTCGGACGGGGAGAAGGGGTTCCCGGCCGAGGGCCGCTCGAGGAAGAGCGCGCCCTGGAAGCAGCCGGGGAGGTCGACGGGGATCACCGCCACGCTGCGGCTGCGGACCGCGGACTCTCCGGACAGGCGGGCGAGGAGTTCCGCCCAGCCGGTCGCGCCGGAGTGCAGGGGGCGGCAGTCGTCGATGGAGCACTGAGCGAGACGGATCGGCAGGGAGCCGCGGGTCCCCCACTCGTCGATCGGCCCCATGTCACTCTGGGCGAGGACCCGCCCGTCCCCCGAGGTCACCTGCTCCCAGAAGAAGCCACGAGGCGCCGGGACAAGGCGCCGCGCCTCCGCGAGGAGGCTGCTCGACCAATCCTCGAGGGAGGTCGCCCCGATCATTCCCGACAGGGCCTGACCCACGCGGGACCAGTCCGCGATCGGCTCGGCGGACGGCCCCGGGAGCTCGGGGGTGCCCACCTCCCGCTGTCCGGGCGCGGTGAGGGTCGGGACGACCGGCGCGGGGCGACCCGAGGACTCCCTGCGGAACCTCTGGAGATCATCGAGGAAGTTCTTTCGTCGACGGTCGTCCTGATAGACGACCCTCATGTCCTCGGGGAGGCCGGCGGCGATGCGCTCGAAGATCCGCTCCGCTCTCGTGTAGCACTCTCGGGCGGACTCGAACTCGAGGTTCGCCTGATGGGTCCGGGCCATCGCCGCCTCAAGCTCGAACTGCAGCGGCAGGAGAGTCCCTCCCGCGACCAGTTCGAGCCCGCGACGGTAGGACTCGATCGCCTTGTCCTCCGCACCGGTCTTCTGCAGACGGGCGATCTCGCCCTTCAGCATGTGCCCTCGGACCTGCTGGGGGAGGACATGCAGCTCCTCGGCGAGGAGCAGCCCCTTGGTGATCCGCTTCCGCGCCCCATCGAGCTCCTCGCGCTCCGCGAGCAGCATCCCGAGATCGAGGGTGGCGGCTGCCTCCAGTTTCCCGAGGCCGCGCCGCTGGGCGATCTCCAATGCGCGGCGGAACTCGCGCTCCGCCTCCTTGAACTGGGAGCGGACGAAGTGGAGGTTTCCGAGGAGACGGTGCCCCTCACCCTCCAGATCGTTGAGGTTGAACTCCTGAGCGAGGATGAGGATCTGCTTCGAGAGGCTCTCGACCTGCTTCCGCTCCCCGAGATCGGAGTAGACCCAGCCGAGGTGCAGGAAGCCGCGAACCAGGCCGCCCGTGTTCGAGGTGCGCTCCGAGGTCGAGACGGAGCGCTTGAAGTACCGGATCGCCAGCTCGTAGTCCCCGCTGTGCGCGTAGAGGGAGCCGACGGAGTTGAGGGTCGGACTCAGCGCCTCCGTGTCTCCCACCCGCTCCCTCAGGTGGAGGCAGCGGCGGAAGTACTCGAGGGAGCGCACGAAATCGCCGGAGTTCCGAGAGACTTTCCCGAGCAGGTCGTAGGTGCTCGCGAGGGCTCGGATGTCCTGGGTCTTCTGAATCCCCTCCAGCGCCCGGAAGAGGTAGCGGCCGGCGCGGAAGTGGTTCCCGCGATCGTAGTAGACCCGCCCCACCACCCGCAGCACCCGGACGAGCTGGACATCATCGCCGAGCGCCTCCACCTGCTCGAGCAGGGCCTGGTAGCCGTGAATGGCGGAGACCACATCCCCGCGCGCCCGGTGGGCATCGGCGAGGACCTCCTGCAGGCGGGCCCGCTGCTCGGCGAGGCCGGGGAGGTCCGCCCCCGCCGCCTCGAGCTCCTGCAGACCGCGGAGGCAGAGGCTGATCGCCCGCTTCGGATCCTGTCGCTGCAGCCGGAGGCGGCCCCTCATCTCGCTGATCCGGGCGGCCGCCACCCCTCCCGCCTCCGCCACGACATCCCGGGGGAGGCGATTGAGGTGCTTGATCCCCTTGAGCGGCTCATCGAGGCGGCGATAGATCTCGGCGAGGTGGAGAACCGCGCCCACGCGCTGCGCCGGGGTGAGCTCCTCGTCTTCGAGGAACTCCTTGAGGTGAGACTTCGCCACGGCGAGGTCGTCATGGTCGCGCTCGAGGAGCGCCAGCTCGAGGACCAGCTCCCGCCGCTGCGGCTCGGAGACCAGGGGCCTCAGCTCCCGGAGAATCCGAACCGCCAGCTCTCCGGCGTAGGCGCGGGAGAAGTACCGCGCCGCGGTGAGGCCGTAGGAGAGCGCGTCCTGCGGCGTCTCACTGGCGCGCAGGTGCTCGTAGATCTCGAAGGCTCGAACCGGCTCGGAGGCGCGCTCCTGCTCGGAGAGCCAGCGCCCGACCCGTCCGTGGAGTCGCCGCCGGATTTCGGGGTCGAGGGTGTCGTAGGACCAGCGGACATAGTCCTCGTGGGTGAGGAAGGAGCGGTCCGCGCCGACGCCGGTCGTCTCATGCACGAACCGAGCCTTCGCCAGAGTCTCGAGGTCGGCGGAGATCGACTCGATCGAGCGGTCCAGGATCTCGCCGAGAGCGGCGCAGGTGGTCGGACGGCGCAGGACCGCGAGCACATCGACGAGGGAGCGGCACCCCTCGCTCAGGGACTCGAGGCGACTGCGGAACAGCGAGGCGACCCGGTCCTCTTCCGCCGGGGCGTCGACCGCGGCGGCGCCCCCCTCGCCCTCGAGGCGCGCGAGGACGACCTCGGGGTCCGCTCCCCCCTCGAGGGCCCGACAGACCTCGAGGAGGTGAAGCGGATTGCCCCCCGTCCCCGCCGTCAGCCGAGCGATCGTTCCGCTCGGGAGGTCCGCACCGAGGATGCGGCGGGAGATCGCCTCGATCGCCTCGACCCCCAGCGGGGCGAGGTCGATCTTGACCGAGTACGGCTCGCCCGCGAGAGCCTCGATCCCCTCGACCACCGGGGAGGGCTCGATCCCCTCCCTCGGTCCCCGATAGTTGGCGAGGACCATCCACCGGCGATCGGCGTCGAACGCCCCTTCGAGGGTCCCCACCGGGAGAGTCTCGCCGATGTACTCCCCGTCCCGGCCTTCGCGGGAACGGATCTCTCGCCAGCCTCGGGGGGGCACCTCTCCGGAGAGCCCGCTCGCTTCCGACCTCCGGCCGATGGCGTTGAGATGGGCGTTCCGGGCGAGGTACTCGATGAAGTCGACGGTCCCCCGATCGCTGCGGTGCAGGTCATGAACGATCAGGAGGATCGGCTTCTCCCGGCTCAACTCGGAGAGGAGCGAGGTCAGCGCGTCGAAGAACTGGACCTTGCCATCCTCTCCCGGCAGCTCGATCAGGTCCCCGCTCTCGCCGAGCTCGTTCGCCAGCTCGGGGAAGACCCTCCCGAGGACATGGGCATATCGGCTCCAGAGCGCGCGCTGATCGGCGGACTCGCTGATCAGCTCCTTGACGAGACGCAGCAGCGGCAGGAACGGAATCCCCTGCCGCTCGTAGCAGAAGGTCTCCCGTACCCGGACCCCCATCTCCTCCGCCGCCTCCCGGGTTCTCTCGGAGAGGCGGCTCTTCCCCATCCCGGAGCTCCCCTGCAGCAGGACGAGAGAGGTGGTCGCCTCCCCGTCGGGGGCCTCGCTGGTGGTGACCGCATTCAGCCCGCGACGCACATGATCCAGGAGCTGGGAGAGCTCCTCGTCTCGGCAGAAGGTCCCGAGCTCGACATCGCTCAGACCCTCGCCCCTCGGGTTGTTCGGCAGATCACTCATTCGGCAGCCTCCTTCGGCTGGGGATCGACGTGAAGCGGAGCCGCCCCCTCGGCGCGGGGGCCCCGCACACCGCTCCCGGGCTCCCGGGGCGGTCGTCAGGGTTCCGTACGCCTCGATGTAAGAGCTTTGAACGCCCCTGTAAAGAAGGAGAACGCGGAATCTGGGGGGTCTCGGCGGGGCAGGAGAGCCCTGCGTATGGTCTCGTTACGCCAGAGATCGCCGAAAGAGCGGATCAGAGAGGGGCCTCAGGGACCTCAGCCTGGGGGGGAAGGCCCCCTCTCCAGGCTCACTTCTCCCCGAGGAGATCCGCGAAGGAATGCTGGGAGAGGCGGGAGTTCGCCGCGGAATCGACCTCGCTCAGGAGGGCGGCGAGCGGGGTCATCGGGTCATCCGAAGCAGGGATCGGGAGCCCCCAGCCCTCCGGGAGCACGGCGAGCACCTCGGCGGGGCCCAGCTGCGCGGCATCCCGCCCCGGGATCCAATGCCCACCGCGAGAAACGAGGAGACCGGACTCGACGAGGGGATGAAGGACCCCTTCGACCTCCGCGATCGGGACGGAGAGAGCGCTGGCGAGCTGATCGAGGTCCTCGCCGGGGAGGTCTCCGCGGAAGCAGCGGTAGACCCTTTCCATCAGGCGCAGGGCGAGGACGGGGCGAGAGACCCGAACCGAGTCGGACCGCCCCCAGGTCTCCTCCTCCAGCCCTCGGAAGTGCTGCAGGCAGTAGGCAGTCTCCGCCCCGACCAGCACGACGGACCAGCTGAAGAGGACGAAGAGGAGGAAGAAGGGGACGACGCCGAGCGCTCCGAGCAGTCCGCTGAGCAGGGTGCTCTCGACATAGATCCGGAGCAGATGCGTGCCGATCTCCCACCCGAGGGCCGCAGTCAGCGCACCGGCCGCCGCGGAGCGGAGCCGCACGCGGGTGTTCGGCAGATACGCCATCAGCAGGAGGAAGGCGATGAAGCTGACCGCGACGGGAAAGAGCCCCTCGAGGAGAGGCAACCTCCCTCCTCCCGCCGAACCCTCGCTCCCCCACTGAGCGAGGAGCTGCCCCTTGAGGTAGGCGGACAGACCGAGCGCGGCCGGAGCCGCGGTGAGGAGGAGCCAGAAGGTCGCGATCTTCTCGAAGAGCCCCCGACGCCGTTCGACCCGCCAGATCCCGGTGAAGGCGCGCTCCGCGCTGCGGAAGACCGTCATCGCGCTCAGGAGGAGGACGAGAAGGGAGATGGCGGCGACCGGCCCCGCCTGGCTTCGAAGATCGAGGACGATCGAAGAGAGTCGCTCCTCCAGTCGGAGATCTCCCAGGACCGCGAAGAGCGCGCCCTCGACCTCGGTCCTCTGTTCGACCGGTGCCCACTCCGCGATCCGCTCGATCAGGGGGCGGAGGAGGTCCACCTCCGGCTCACTCCCGCGCACCAGCTGCACCGTGAGCAGGATGATGATGAGCGCGGGGATCGCAGCCACGACCGTCGAGAAGGCGAGGGCGGCCGCCCGCTCGAGGCAGAGATCCGCGCGGAATCGCCGCTGCACGAGGGCGACGAGCCGGGCGGAGCGAAGGAGGAGCCGGGCGAGCGGGGAGCGATCCTCCGCCGGGGAGGAGAGGGCCCGGTCCAGGGCCCGCCGCGCGGAGTTGAAGAGCGGATTCGGCAAGGGCCCTCCTGTGGTGCGGGGCGCCCACCCGCGATCCGGCGGCGGACCGGAGGACCCAATTCCCCCCCGTCCCTACTCGGGGGGGATCGTTGGGTCTGAAATAAACGAGGAAATTGGAGGAACCTACCTATGGAAAGTGTAGGGACAGGCAGGCTGTTCCGAGTTGCGTGGTTGCAGCGACCCTCGACCGATGTCTTCCTCGGGCGCGGGGCCGGGGTTCGGCCGGCAGCGCCTCGGAGACGTCGGATCGGATCGGGGACTTCAGGGAGCGCAGCCGAGCTCGAGGGCGGCTCTCGCGCGACAGGGCTCCCGTGGAGCCGCCCGCGCGGGCATGCCGTTCAGGCTCGGAACGACGGGGGAGCAGACCAGGGTCGCGCAGAGGTGGGTCGATGAGGTGTGGTCGGTCGCGTCGCTTCGCGGAGTTCCCCCTTGGACGGCCTTCGCGAACTCCCGCAGCGGGGGAGGACGCTCCAGCGCTCCCCCCCTTTCCGAGGAGAGCACGGACGCGAGCCACCGAAGCCCTTCGGGGCGGCGGGAGCCCGTCCGATCGCGGAAGACGCTAAAGTGCAGGAAGTTGAGATTCAAGGGCGAACTCTGCCCCTCCTGACGCGAAGAGGGGGCCGACCGCGTGCGCGGTCGGCCCCCTCCCAAGCAGCGAGTCTCCCGGCCCTCGTCAGTGACAGGCCGGCACGCGGGGTCGGTGACGGGAGCAGCTTCTCTCGAGGATCCGCTCTTCCGGCACCCAGACCCGACGCTGCACCACGCGCACCTCGCCGGGGACCCAGACGCGCTCGTAGTGCCCCCCGCAGAGCCCCACCCGGACATGGCGACCGAAGCGGACCCGCGGACCCGGCACCCACCTCCTCACATGGCGTCCCGGGCTGCGGACCGTCTCCTCGACGATCTCGTAGTGACCGGGCCGGATCCTCTCGACGCACCCGCAGCTCCGCCGATGCCGATGCTCGCCGTCGCAGATCGGCCTCGCGCCCGGCGAGAGCGCGGTGGGACGACCGAAGCGAAGCTGCAGCTCGCGGTCGAGGTGCTTCCCTCGCTCGTGAAGCCGCTTCTCTCCGCGGGGGGCCGGATCGGAGGGGGCGGCGAGGAGGCCGGCCGGAGCCAGGGCGACGAGGAACAGGACCGCGACGGGCAGCGCGAGGATGCGCGGGCGGGTCAGGGCGATGGGCCGGGCGTGGCCGGCGTGCGAGCGGTTCATGATGACCTCCTTCTCGAGTTCACGAACGGGCGAAGCGAGAGACGATCGGGCCTGAGAGCACGAACGCCTGCCTCGATCCCCTATTCAGTGAGTTCGAGAAGATCCCGCCCGGGCAGCCGGAGGAGTCCCCTCGGCCCCCAGCGCACCGCTTCGGAGAAGCTCGCACCGGGTGTCGCGAGACGGGTCCGCCCCCACCACTCTCGCGCCTCCTCCTCCTCCCCCATCCGGGCGAGCAGGGTCGCCGCGCGGAGGACGAGCGCCTCGGACTCGAGCCACTCGGAGCGCCGCTCCTCGATGCGCGCGCGAGCCGCCCGCACATCTCCCCGGAGCAGCGCCGCCTCGGCGACGAGCCACTCCCCCCAGAGGTCGAGTGGGCGCAGGCGGGCCGCGTCATCGAGCGCCCGGGCGGCGCCCTCGGCGTCTCCGGCGAGGTGAGCGGACAGGGCGAGATGGAAGGAGTTGAGGTGATCCGGGCCATCGAGATCTGCCGAGACCTGGAATGCGGCGCGCGCCTCATCGAAGCGATGCAGGTAGAGCAGCCCGACCCCCCGGTGGAGGCGATCGCGCGCACTGCGCGGGGGGAGGGAGAGACCGCGCTGGAGATCGAGCAGGCCATCGCGCTTCCCGCACTCGAGCCGGGCGATGCCGAGGGAGATCCAGGCAGAGGCGGAGTCGAGGTCCCAGTTCCTCGCCGTGGAGAAGGTCTCGACCGCCTCCCGCGCCTGCCCCGCGCGCAGCTGACACCAGCCGAGGGCGACCTGCACCTCGGGGTCCCGGGCGCACCGACGCGCTTCCGCGCGGAGGTCCAGGAGGATCGGGACGCCGGCATCGTGGATCGGAGGGTCCTCCCCGTGGATGGGGAAGGGGCGCACCTCGTTCACCGCGTCGAGACGATCGAGGAGATTGAGGCGCTGCCGGCGCTCGGTCCCTCCGCGCACCCCCTGCACGAGGAGGAGAAACAACCCGAGGAGGAGGGCGAGACGGGCGATGGAGCGCGGCCGCGCCCCGACATCCCTCACGCGGGACGGGGCGCTCCGGGGACGGCCGCCCTGAGCCGCGGCTTCGAGAGCCGCCGCGAACCCTCGAAATCGTCCCGGGCGCCGTCGCGGATCAAGGGCGAGCGCCTCGGCGAGGAGCGGCGCGATGCCCCGGGGGATGTCGGGTGACTCCGGAATC
>JAFMMO010000115.1 GCA_017859655.1 Pseudomonadota bacterium
AGATCACATCCTTGAGGGCCCCCCCGCCCCGGTGGGCCCGCATCGAGGTGAGGAAGGCGGACCGGGGGGAGAAGCCGTGACCCTCGTGGAGGAGCCGGAAGGTCTCAACGAAGGAGCTCTCCCGGAGCTTCTCCCGGGCCGCGATCACCCGACCGGCCAGGAGCCGGAGCCGGGCCAGGGTCAGCCCTCCCACGAGGTACTCCCCGAGGACCGCGAGCCCCTCCTGCAGCTCCTCGTACCCGGCGAGCCCGGTGGCGAAGATGCGCAGCGGCTGCCGCTCCCCGTTGTGGAAGGTCAGGACATGGGTCCCCACCTCGTGAGCGACCAGCGCCTCCAGGCGCTCCGGGGGCAGCCGCAGGTAGCGGTCGACATGGACCCGGCCGCGGGAGACGAGGATCGAACCGAGATCGCGTCGAACCCGCACCTCGGAGTGGAACTCCGGGTCGAGGCGGCGGTAGTGGCCGAACTCCGAGCGGACCCGCCGGGCGAAGGCCTCCGCGTCGACCGCGCCATCGCCGCCGGCGTCATCGCCGGTGCCCTCCTCGATGACGGGGAGCGCGAGGATCTCCTCCGCCTCCCGCTCGGTGCGGGGGTCGATCTCACCGTAGAGCTGGAGCCCCGCGAGGAGGTGCTTCCGCCCTCCCCGCTGCTGGAGCATCGACAGGCGGACATCGAACTCGTAGCGCCGGTCCTCGTAGATCTGGCCGAGGGCCGGGTCGGCGATCCGCTCGATCGGGATCTCGTGCAGCCGCCGCTTGAAGAGTCCGGGATCGATCGGGATCGGCCGGTACCGAAAGCGCGGCTCCTGCCGAAAGCCGCCATCGCGGAACGCCTCCCACGACTCCTGCACGTTCGTCGGGGTGATGAGCATCAGGTAGTCGAAGCCGCTCGCGAGCTCCTCGAGGCGACGGTCCGCGTCGAGCACGGCGCGGACGATCCTCCGTCGCCCGAGGGCGAGGTAGCTCGTGGGGCTGCGCCTCGCCCGGATCTGGGAGAAGCGGTGGGCCGTGCGCCGCAGCGCCCTCACCAGCTGCCGGCGGAAGGAGCGGAGGACGAGAGGGTAGAGCTGCCCCTCCTCGTGCCGATACACCGGCGGCACCGAGACTCGGATCACGTGGACGCCGAGCTCCGCGAGGAGCTCCCGACCCATCAGCTCCACGATCGCGCCGGTCGCGCGGCTCGCGCGCTTCCGCTCGACCGTCGAGCCGCTGTGGCGGATCCGGATCCGCCCGAGGCCGCCGGCGAGGGTCGAGAGCACCTCCTCATCGGGGGCGAGAGGGTGCTCGGTGATCGTGAACCGGTTCCGCTCGCCCACGCTCGTGCGGGACCCCGCCCGGACCTCGACGACGAGGAGCGCCCCGAACTCCTCCACGAGAGTCCGCAGCACCGGGAGGAGGACTCCCCGCATCTCCTCCGGGTCGAGGGTCTTCGAGGGGAACCAGATCGACGCCTCCGACTTGAGGAGCCGCGAGGTCCAGGGGTCCTTTCGACCGGAGGGGGGCTCGTAGGCGAAGAGGAAGGGGAGGGGACGATCGACCTGGAGCTCTCCTCCCCCCGGCAGCTTCAGGCGCAGCGGGCGCCCGCCGTTCAGGGTGCGGTCGATCACCTCGGCGATCCGCGCCTCTCCCGGTCCCGGGGGGCCGGCGCCTCGGGGAGGGGGACTCAAGCGTCCCCTCCGCGGTCACCGATGACGCGCCGGAGGCTCGCGAGCAGCCCGGGGAAGGTCGAGCGGAGGGCGCCGGAGAGCGCCGCGATGCGCCCCTCGTCGGGAGCCCCGCTCCACTCGTCCATGAAGGTCTTCTTGAACTCGACGGCGAGCGCGACGCCCCGCTCGGGGTAGCGGGTGTGGGTCCAGAGCGGCACCTGTCCACCGCGGAACTTCACGTTCTCCCGCACATCACCCCCGGGGATCGCGCCGCTGTCGGCGAGGTCGGCGATGAAGCGGTCGATGAGCTCCCCCCAGCGCCCGCGATCGAGGGTGCCGGTCCCGAGGTTCACCTCCGGATTCGCGGCGGGATCCGCGGCGGGGCCCTCCGGAGACTCCCTTCGGTGGTTGTAGCTGTGGAGGTCGAGGAGGACGAAGCCCCCGTGTCGCTCCACCTTCTCGTCGAGGATCTCACCGAGCCGCCGATAGAAGTCCGCGTGCAGCGCGAGGGAGAGGTCGACCTCGCCTTCGGGGATCGCCTTGTTCCAGACCTCCAGCCCCCACGCATCGTCCGGGCTCCGGTAGACCGCGCGCTCGGGAGGTCGGTTCAGGTCCACCTCGAAGCGGGAGCGCTCCCCCACCAGCCAGGTCGGCGCGAGATGCGCCCAGCGATCGGTGAAGGGGTCCTCCTCGCGGAGGCGACCGGCGGCGTCGAGCGCGAGGTGGTCGTGGAGGGAGGGACGCACCGCGGAGCCGGCGTGCACCGCCACCGCCACCAGCGGACCCTCGCCCTGCCGCTCGCTCCAGAAGGTGGACACGGGCGACGAGCCGCCCGGCCCGGTCATCAACGACGGAGCTCCCGCCGAAGCTCGTCCGGCGTGATCGTCGCGGCGCCCCGCTTCATGACCGTGAGCCCGGAGGCGACGTTCGCGAGGCGACAGGCCTCGGGGAGCCCCGCCCCTGCCGCCAGGGCCAGGGTGAGGACGCTCGCCACGGTGTCCCCCGCTCCGCTCACATCGACGATGTCATCGCTGCCGTGGATCGGGATCTCGAGCGGCTCCGACCCCTGCGCGAGGAGCATCATCCCCCGGTTCCCCCGGGTGACGAGGAGGGCCTCCCCCTCCAGGCGGTCCCGGCACGCGAACCCCGCTTCGAGGAGCTCCGCCTCTCCGGGCGCATCGAGCCCGAACGCCTCGCAGAACTCGGACTCGTTCGGTGTCACGACGGTGAAGCCGTGGAAGTCGCCGAGGCGATAGCGGGAGTCGGCGACGGTGGGGACCCCCTCCCCCCCACGTCGGGAGCGGGAGCGGACCCAGTCGACCGCCGCCGGGGACGCGGCCGCGTAGCCGTAGTCGGAGACGATCCAGGCATCGACCTCGCCCCCGAAGCGCTCGAGGGTCTCGACGAGCGCCGCGGACTCCGCCGCGGTCGTCTCACGGTTCGGCTCACGGTCGATGCGGACCACCTGCTGCTTCACGGTGTGGACATCCCCGGCGAGGAGGCGGGTTTTCGCGACGGTCCGGTACTCATCGAGGACCCGAATCCCCCGGCAGTCGACTCCGGCCTCCACGAGGCGCCCGAGCAGTCGCTCCCCGATCGCGTCATCCCCGACGACCCCCACCGGGATCACGGTCGCTCCCAGGTCACGGAGGTTGGCGATGGTGTTCGCCGCGCCGCCGGGGATCAGCTCCTCACGCTCCTCCCGGACGATCATCACCGGCGCCTCCCGGGAGAGGCGGACCGGGCGACCGTAGGTGTAGAGGTCCGCGATGAGGTCACCGAGGACCCCGATCCGCAGCGAGGAGAAGCGATCCACGCGTGCGAGGGCCGCCTCGCCCCAGCCGGGCGCGGCGTCGTGTCCCATCGGCGCGTGCGCGGCGGGTGTGTTCACGACTCGGTCCTCCTCACTCCGCTCCGGGGCCCCATCGACCGCGCCCGACCCGGGGACCTCATCGGGTCGACTCCACCGACGGTCCGGCGTCGCGGTCATCTTCGCCGATGCCCTGCAACCGGAGCAAGCGGGCATATGCTCCATCCCGCGAGACCAGCTCATCGTGGGTCCCGCTCTCGACCACCGAGCCCGCCTCCAGCACGAGGATCCGGTCGGCGTGCTGGATCGTGGAGAGCCGGTGCGCGATGACGAAGGTCGTCCGCCCCTCGAGCAGGTTGTCGAGGGCCTGCTGGACCTTCCGCTCGCTCTCGCTGTCGAGAGCGCTCGTCGCCTCATCGAGGATGAGGATCGGGGCGTTCTTCAGGATCGCCCGCGCGATGGTGATCCGCTGGCGCTGCCCCCCGGAGACCTTCAGGCCCCGGTCCCCGATCACGGTGTCGAACCGCTCGGGGAGCGCCTCGACCTCCTCCGCGATGGCGGCGGCCGCGGCCGCGGCCCGGAGCTCCTCGTCGCTCGCCTCCGGCCGCCCGTTCCGGATGTTCTCTCCGATCGACGCGTGGAAGAGGAACGGATCCTGACCCACGATCGCGATCTGATCGAGGAGCGTGGAGCGTCGGCCGGAGCGCAGGTCCGCCCCGTCGATCCGAATCGCCCCCTCCGTCGGGTCATGGAAGCGGGCGAGCAGGTCGAGGAGAGTCGACTTCCCCGCGCCGCTCGGACCCACGAGGGCGATCGTCTCCCCGCGCCGCGCGGTGAAGGCGATGTCCCGGAGGACCCAGGGCTCATCCTCCCCGTAGCGGAACCAGACCCCGTCGAAGGTGATCTCCCGCTCGAGGGGCGGGAAGGCCGGCGCGCCCTCGGCGTCGTGGACCGTCGCCCGCTCGTCGAGGAGCTCGAAGATGCGCTCCGCTCCCGCAGCCGACTCGTTCACCGTGTTGTAGATCCGCGTCATCGCCTTGAGCGGCTGGTAGAGCCCGGTGATCCCGATGAGGAACATCGTGAAGTCGCCGATCTGAAGGGAGAGCAGCTCCCGTGAGATCAGCCAACCTCCGAGGAGGATCGCTCCGGCCGCGAGCAGGTTGTACAGGAACTCCAGCCCGCTCCGGGCGGTGACCTTCGCGCGGACCATCCGCAGGTTCGAGCGGACGAACCCGCCGTTTCGCTCCTCGAACTCCCGGCGCTGCGCCTTCTCCATCCCGAAGGCCTGCACCACGCGGATCCCCGACAGCAGCTGCCCCATCGTCTCCGTGACCTCGCCCAGCTTCCGCAGCGAGCTTCCGCCGTGCTTCTTGACCTTCCGCCCCGAGCGGAGAAGCGGCACCACGAGCACGAGGAAGAACGGGAGCACGAGCAGGGTCAGCTTCGGAGCCGCCCAGAAGGCGACGGTCAGTGAGGCCGCGATGGAGAGGGGATGCTGGATGAAGTCCCCGAAGAGGTAGCGCAGGGAGTTCTGCACCGCCCCGACATCGTTGGTGAGCCGGGAGATGAGATCCCCCGAGCGGCGTCCGCTGAAGAAGTCGACGCCGAGCCGGGAGAGGTGGGAGAAGATCGCGGCCCTCAGCGCCGCCACCGTGCGGACCTGGACGGAGTAGGCGAGGTACAGGCGCCCGTAGTTCGTCACGCCGATGACGACGGCGAGGAGCATGCCGAGGATCCCGATCGTCGCGAGCAGCGGGAAGAGGCTCCCCTCCCCCTCCTTCCAGGAGTAGGAGAGGGGAATCGACGCGCCCTCGACGGCGGTCAGCTCGAAGGGGGGCGCCCGTTGCTCCGGCAGGAGCACCACGAGCTCGTCGAACGAGACCTCCTCGTGCCGCGCCCCTCGGACGGAGCGGTAGGAGAGGCTCCCGTCACGGATGACGCCGCGCCATGGGGTCGCGCCGTCCTCCCCGGAGGGTGGCGGCTCCGGGGCGTCCACGACCTCTCCGGCCGAGACGGAGAGCGCGACCGCAGCATCGCTCGAAGAGTAGGAGCGGGGGATCCGCACCTCGCCGGGGACGAGGGGCAGGACGAGGCTCTCGAAGGCGCGGGTCGCCTTCCCCTTCTCGGCGGTGGGATCCCCCGGTGCGGCGAGCCCGTCGACCACCAGACCGACGAGCCCGGCCCGGGCCCCGTTCGCGGCCGCGTAGACCGACATGAGGAGCAGCACCACGAGGAAGGTCCGCCAGTGCGGGAGGGCGTAGGAGAAGACCCGACCCATCGTCCGGGCGAGGCTGGGCGAGGGGCGCGGCGTCACTTCGGTCACGCGACCCCCTCGCGCTCTTCCCATGCCTTCGCCTGCTCGACGAACTGGTACGCCGCGAGGAGGACCGCCACCACGAACCCCGCGACTCCGTCCCGAAACCCCTGCGCCTTGATGTAGCGGTTCCAGAAGACGCCGCCGCTGGCCCGGAGCCACCGCAGCGGCCGGGGAGGCAGCGCGGGCCGCTTCCTCAGCCCGGCGGACTCCCCCGCCGCGAGGGCGGGAGCGGACTGGGTGGTGTAACGGTTCATCTTGGCGACGAACTCGTGGATGGAGCGATGCGCGAAGTGGACCACGGCGCCCTCCAGGCGCCCCACCTCCCCGTCCACCGCCGGTTGGGCGTGGATCCGGCCCGGGAGGTAGCGCCCCCGCCCGGCCCGGAAGAGGCGGAGATGTGCATCCCGCCAGCCGCCGTGCCGCATCCAGCGACCGAAGACGTAGTGGCGGAAGGGGATCCGGAAGCCCGCCTCGATCGGATCCTCGCCGAGGCGGCGGAGGAGCTCGTCACGCAGCTCGATGGGGACCCGCTCGTCGAGGTCGAGCACGAGGATCCAGCCCTCGTCGATGGAGTCGATCACCTGCTGGCGGGCATCCTCGATGAGGCCCCCGGGCGGAATCTCCACGACCTCCACCCCCGCCTCCCGGAGGGCGACATCGGTGCCATCCCGGGAGCCGTGATCCCCCACCACGACGCGGTCCGCGAACGCGACCGACTCGACCCACCCGGGGACATAGTCGATCTCGTTGCGCGCGGTGGCGACGATGGTGATCGAGGGAGTGGCCGCCGGGGCGGCGGGCTCGGCTGGACGGTCGATGGGGGGACCTCCGCGGACGGTGGGAGCGAAGAGCCCGGCGCACCCTGCGCGGGCTCCTGGATCGTGCATTGTGTCCGAGGGGGAACCGGGGGACAACGGCACCCCCTCACGATCCGGGCCGGATCAGTTCGGAAGTCCATGCAGCAGCGTTGGATGTGACAAAAGTTGTCACCCCGGGCAGCGTAGACGAACCCTCGCGGCGTGGGAGAATCGGGAAGCCTCCTCTCCCCACGCCCCCGACCCCCGCGCGGACCACCATGCCCCTTCATCCGATCCCGACCCAGCCGCGGCCCCGCCGGGTGCGAGCGCTCGCTCGCGCCCTCCTGCTGGCGTGCCCGATGCTCCTCGGCCCGGCGCTCCTCGGAGCCGGGCTCTCCGGGGGGGGCCCCGGAGCCACGGCCGGCGCGACCGACCTGATCTGGTGCCCCCCCGCGGTGCACGGCGGGCCGGTGGCGAGCGACCTCGCGATGCAGGCCGCCCTGATCGATCGGGGACGGGTGGTCGTCCGCTGCGACTCTCTCGTCGGGTTCGACCTCGGGGGCTACGAGTCGGTCTGGGTCTTCCTCGGCGTCTTTCCCCACAACCACCCCCTCACCTTCGCCGAAGGTGTCGAGCTGCGGGACTACCTCCTCGGAGGGGGACGGCTCTACATCGAGGGAGGCGACATCTGGGGCTACGACATCCTGACCCCGCTGAACGCCATCGATGGCATCGCCGCCTCCGCCGATGGCGGCTCCGACCTGGCGCAGGTGGTCGGGGTGGATGCGAGCCCCGGGCCCGATCTCTCCGACCTCGCCTCCGACTACAGCGGAGAGAACTTCCATCTCGACCACCTCCACGGTGATCTGCCCGGCGCGACGACCCTCTTCACCTCCGGTCCCGGCGGCTACGGGGTCGGCGTCCTTCACCGGGGCGGGGACTCCGGCCTCGCGGACTTCCGCGCCATCGGCGCCTCCTTCGAGTTCGGCGGCTGGACCGAGGACCCCGACCTGCTCCTCGAGGTCCTCCTCATCGCCCTCGACCTGATCCCCGACTGCCGGGGGCTGGTCCCGCTCTCCCCCGCCTGCTCCCTGCGCCCCCAGGGGGTGGAGGTGAGCTGGGCGCTGCCCGCCCTGTACGAGGAGCTCGAGGTCCTCCGGGATGGGGAGAGCATCGCGATCCTCTCGCCGACCGTGACGAGCCACCTCGACATCGCGCCGCCGGCCGGGGTCCGCTCCTACACCGTGGTCGCGCGCGACGCGATCGGCTGCGAGGCGCCCTCGGAGCCCGCGGAGATCGAGGTCCCGGTCGGGCTCCTGCTCCGCCGGGGTGATGTCGACGCGAGCGGCGGCATCGACATCGTCGATGCGGTCGAGCTGCTACGAGGGCTCTTCGTCCCCGGCACCGTGCTCGCCTGTTCGGATGCGGGGGACTTCAACGACAGCGGGCACCTGGAGATCACGGACGCGATCTCCCTGCTCTCCCACCTCTTCGCGGCGGGCCCCGCCCCGGCCCCACCGGTCGGAGATTGCGGCGTGGATCAGAGCGAGGACTCGCTGCCCCCCTGCGACCTCGAGTGCACCCCCTGACGCACACTCCCGGTCCCGCTCCCCCCGCGCGCCGCCTCAGCGGTCGTCGCTCCGGTCGCGCGCACGCTTCTTCGCCTGGAGCAGCTGCGAGGTCACCGATGGAGAGTCCTGGGGCTCCTCCCTCTTCTCCTCCACGCCGGCGGCGCGGCCCTTCCCGATCACCGGAGGAGGGGGCTCGGCCGCGGTCTCGAGGTGTCGGTCGGGCGCTTCGCCCGAGGAGAGGACGCCCGCCGCCGGCACCGGCTCCGCCGCACCCCGGCGGCGGCCCACGGGACGGAGCAGGGTGGTCCAGTTGACGGCGACCCTGCGCAGGAAGATGTCCACGACCAGGATGAGCAGGGCCCAGCGGACGAGGGGGGACCAGGCAGGCTGCGGATCCCGGCGGACCTGAAGCCCCTCCCGACGGAAGACATCCTCGTCGGGGGAGACGATGCGCCCCCCGCTCGCCTGAGCGATCCGCTCCAGCTCGGCGAGGTCGCTGCGGAGGTAGCGGTACTCCCGAGGGTAGGCGACGCTCAGTCCGCTCGTCGAGCTCCCCCGGATGCCGCCGGGGCCTTCGAAGGAGTAGATCACGAGATACCCGCCGGAGGCCTCCGCCCGGAACGAGCCCTCGTAGCGCCCCGGTCCCACCTGCTGCAGCTCGAGGTCCTGCTCTCGGAGCTCCGGATCGAGGATCCGCGCCTCGATCGCGAGCCCATCGATGAACCGTCCCTCGATGTCGATGGCATCGACCTGGAGGGTCCCGCGCTCTCCGTCGAGCACATGGGAGCTCTCCAGAATGTCGGAGCGCTCCTTCCGGGAGACCGACCGGATCAGCTGAGCCCAGAAGGTCTCGAACCCCTCCCACTCGACCCAGTCCCGGCCCCACCGGCCCATCGCATCGCTGGTGAACGCGGCGACCACCCCCAGGCCGTAGCGCCATTGGGCGAGGACCGGGTCCTCCTCATCGCTGACGAGTGCCACCTCCGCGAGAGGCTTCTCCGTCGTCAGTACGGTCCCGTGGAGCGGCGGAAAGCCGGAGAACCCGCGGACCGCTTCGACCGGCGTGCGCAGCGCCGGGGTGAAGGAGACCTCACGAATGAGATTGCGGCGGATCTCGATCGCCTCGCGGAAGAAGATCTGGGGGAGCTGCCTCGGATCATCCGCCCGGTAGTACCGACCCCCGGTCTCCAGGGCGAGGAGCTTCAGGACTCCGGTGTCGCGACCTCCGTGCGGCTGGATGCAGACGGTGGAGACCGAGATCCCCGCCTCCTGAAAGCCCTGGAGCGTCTCGGCCGCCGGCTGGGTCGGGTCGCCATCCGAGATGATGACCATGTGCTTCGAGACCGCGGGGGCGTCGATGAGCCCCTGGAGGCCGAGCGCCATCGTCGGCGCGAAGCTCAACATGTCCGCGGGCTGGAGGGCGCGGACCTGCGCGATGAGACTCTGCGGGTCCCCCACCCGCTGCAGCGGGATTCCCCAGCGATCCCGACCGAACGCGTCATAGAGGAGGACCCCCACCAGGTCCTTCGGGGTCAGCGCCTCGATCGCCGCGGTGGTGATCGCCTTCGCCCACATGTTGCCCGCCTCGAACTCGCAGGTGTGCAGGATGATCGCGAGGGCGCCGTTGGGGATCTCCTTCCGCTGCCGGATGTCGAGCTCGACCGGGAGGGCGCGCTCGATGGCCGTGCCCCGGTAGCCCCCCGCTCCGAAGGTGTCGGGGGAGCCGATCATCAGCAAACCGACCCCGAGGCTCCGGACCACGCCGTGGATCGCCTCGATGGAATCGGAGCCGAGAGCGAACGCCGGGACATCCGCGATGACGATGGAGCTGTAGGGGAGGAGTCCGCGCGGTCCCGAGGGGACCCCCTCCGGACCGACCACCTCGCAGTCGATGCGCGAGGCGGCGAGCGCGTCGAGCAGCGGTCGCTGGGCCGCGGGATCGGCGGTGATGAAGAGCACGCGCGGGGGCCCCACGACGCGCGTGAAGCCGTGGCCGATGTTGTTCCCCGGCAGGGTGTCGCGTCCCGCGGCGGGGGTGAGCTGGACGCGGTAGGTCGAGGAACCCTGCTCCGAGCGGACCCGACTGAACTCCACCCGGTTCTTGCCGGCGGCGAAGTCGACGATCCTCTCCTCCACGAGGCGCTCATCCTCGTAGAGCTGCACCGTCCCCTCCCCGGGGAGGTCGGAGTCGATGACCGCCTCGACGAGGAACGGCTCCTCCGGATGAACCTCGGAGGGGACCCGGAGATCCTCCACCAGGATCTCCCGGTCGTAGCTGTACTCCACCGGGATCACATCGATGACCGCGCCGGTGGAGGCGAGGTTCCGGGCCGCCCGGAGGGTGTCTCCCTCGGTGGCGTTCCCATCCGTGATCAGGACCACCCGCCGCCGGCCGGTGGCATGGGAGCCCGTGAACATGCTGTCCGCCAGGCGGAAGGACTCGGCGATGTCGGTGCCCTCCCGGTCGACCCGGATCGCCGTGGCGGGGCGGAGGACCCGGTCGGGGAGCACCTCCTCACGGGCGTCCCGGCCGAAGGAGATGAGACCGATCCGGTCATCCTCCCCGGTCGGCTCCTGGCGGGCGATCCGGGCCACGATCCGGTCCGCCTCGACGGAAGGGACCGAGACGGAGTGATCGCGCAGGACCACGACGGTGACCCCCTCCCCCTCCTGCACCCACGCGAGGCCGCCTAGGGCGAGGCAGAGCAGGGTGAGCACGAAGAGCCGAAGCCCGAGGGTCACCCGGGCGAGCTCGGGGGGCTGGCCGGCGAGGCTGCGGCGGGCGATCCGAAC
>JAFMMO010000317.1 GCA_017859655.1 Pseudomonadota bacterium
CCTGGTCGTCCCCGGCCCCCCGGGGGGGGCTCCCTCCCGCCGCGGCGGCGGCGCGCACCCGCGCCTCCACCCGGCGGAGGAAGAGGATGCTGCGCTGCGCCATGACCGGCGCGACATGAGAATGGCGCGACAGTTCCACGAGCGCCACCCCTCCGAAGCCGATTCGATCGAGCGCCCCGAGGATCCCGGTCCAGTCGAGCTCCCCCTGCCCCGGCGGGAGGTGCTCGTGGATGCCGTTCGCGGCGTCATCCAGGTGGACGTGCAGCAGCTCGTCGCGGTGCTCGATGAGATGCCGCTCCCAGGGGGCCTCCTCCGTGACCGCGAGGTGCCCCACATCGATCGTCAGACCGAGCGCAGGGTGGTCGACACGCTCCCGCAGGGCCCGCCAGTCGGCGAGGTCCTCGATGAACATGCCGGGCTCCGGCTCGAAGGCGACCCGGATCCCCCGCTCCGCCGCGTGATCGAGGACCGGGAGGAGCCCGGCGACGAGGCGGGACCAGCTCCGCTCCTCCGGCACCTTCGGCTGGGGGGTGCCGCTCCAGACGGAGATCAGGGGAGCCCCGAGCTCCGCCGCGATGTCGATGGCATGGCGGTAGTAGGAGGCCCGCTGCTCCCGGGCGGTCGAGTCGACCGAGACGAGCGAGGGGCGGTGTTTGCGAAACGGATCGAGGACATAGCGCGCGCCGGTCTCGATCACCGGCTCGAGGCCCCGTCGCTCGAAGGTGCGCCTCAGCTCCTCCAGCCGGCCCCGGGAGGTGGCCCGAGGGTCGAGATGGGGCGGCCCGAGGGTGATCCCGATCGACTGGTACCCGAAGTGGTGGAGCACCTCCGCCGCCTGCTCGAGGGAGTGGTCCCCGAACCCGTTCGTGATGTAGCCGAGCCTCAGCATCCGCGCCCCCCGCTCACGGCTCTCCCCCTTCGCCGCGCTCATCCGCCAGGGGGTACCGGGCCCGGACCCACTCGATCGCGGGCTCCGTCTCGTCTCCCTCGAGCTCCCCGTCCCGCCGGGCGTCCTCGACCGCCCGGAGGATCTCCCCGAGGCGCGGCCCGGGGAGGTAGCCGATCTTCATCAGCTCCCGCCCCCGCAGGATCGGCTCCCGTCGGGGACCTGCGGCGAGGTACGCGCGGTAGTGCTCCTCCGCCCGCTCCGGGAGGGAGGTGTCTCCGTGGCTCCCCCGGCAGTCCGCGTAGCAGAGGGCGAGGAGGCTCTCGAAGTGCTCCTCGTCGAAGAGCCGGGTCCGGCGGGAGGGGCGCATCTCGTCGATGGCGATGAACGCGAGGTGGCGCTGGACGAGGAAGACCACCTCGTCCCGCTCCCGCTTCGAGAGCCGCAGCCGCTCGCAGACCTCCTCCGCCATCCGGGCCCCGAGGGCGTCGTGCCGGTTGAAGCGGATCCGGTCCGCGACCTCGAAGGTCGGCGGCTTTCCGATGTCGTGGAGGAGCGCCCCGAGCGCGAGGGGGAAGCTCGGCTCCTCCAGATGGGAGAGGACGAGGGCGGTGTGCTCGAAGACATCCCCCTCCGGGTGGTACTCCGGAGGCTGGGCGACCCCGTGCATGTCCGCCACCTCGGGGAGGAGCGGGCGCAGCAGCTCCGCCCGCGAGAGGAGCCGCAGCGCCTCGGCCCGACTCGGATGAACCAGCATCCGCTCGAGCTCGTCCCGCACCCGCTCGGCGCTCACATCCTTCACCGCGGCGGCGTGGCGGAGGATCGCCTCCCAGGTCGCGGCCTCGATCGGGAATCCGAGGGAGACGGAGAAGCGGATCGCCCGCAGGAGGCGCAGGCGGTCCTCCCCGAATCTCCGATCGGGGTCTCCGATGGCGCGAATGAGCCCGGCCGCGAGGTCGTCGAGGCCCCCGACATGATCGACGACCTCCTCGCGCTCCAGATCGTAGAAGAGACCGTTGATCGTGAAGTCGCGCCGGATCGCATCCTCCCGCGCGTTCGTGTACCGCACCGCGACCGGGCGACGGCCATCACGGTACTCGAGGTCGGCGCGGAAGGTCGCGACCTCGACCTCCTCCTCGTCGACGAGGACGCGCGCGACGCCGAACTGCGCTCCGACGAGCACCGTTCGCGGGAAGAGCTCCGCCACCCGCTCGGGGGGCGCGCTCGTGGCGAGGTCGAAGTCGGTGGGCTTCACGCCGAGGAGGAGGTCGCGCACGGCTCCCCCCGCGAGCAGCGACTCCTCCCCGGCCTCGACGAGGCCGCGGTGAACCGCGAGGGCGGCCGCGCTGACCGCCGGTGGTGGGTGAGGCACTCGCCTCTCCGCGCTCTCGCTCACGATCGGCCCCCGGGATCCGCCGAGGAGGAAGGCGACCGGCCGCGGCCCGGTGCCGCGGCGCCCCCGCGGAGTGTGTCCCCTCCCCACGAGGTCCGCCACCGGAACGGTCCCCCACCTTGCATTTCTCCGGGGTTCGGGGATCCTCAGCAGACACCCGCATGGCGGCTCCCCCGGAGCCACCGCATCCCCGAGCGAGAGGGAACCCTTGGGCCTCGAACGCACCCTGCGGATCCTCGCCGACCACCCCCA
>JAFMMO010000318.1 GCA_017859655.1 Pseudomonadota bacterium
CCTGTGGCCGATGACGCCGCCATCCGGCAGAAGGACCCGGAACGAGATGGTCTCGAGGGGGATGCCCCGCTCCCGAGCTCGGGCGAGGGCCCGCGACAGGAAGCCGCGCCAGCGGGGCTCCGCCTCGGAGCGGAGAGCCGGGAGGGGGCTCGGGAAGTCGGGAGGGGCGGGGGCGGTCCGAGGCCGAGGGGGCCCACCGACCGGGTGAGCGCGGGTCGGCTCGGGGTCCGGAGACCGGACCGACGCGAGCGACATCGACGGCTCGCTCGGCCCGGGCTCGCCCTCCCCGCTCGGTCGAACCATCGCGGGGAGGAAGAGGATGAGCGCGAGGAGCGCGAGGGGCGCCACGCGGTGGAACCGCGCCCGTCCCTCCTCGGCTGGCTCTCGGGCCCTCGACCCCTCCATGCGACCTCCCCTCGAACGGGGAAGGGTAGCGGACCCGCCGCGGGACTCAACCGTCGTTTGCGGGGGGCCTCACCACGCGACGGCGGAAGGCGTTTCCTCCCGGGGCGGAGCCGCTAGGATCGGGGGGCAGGAGGACACATGACCCCTTCCGACGCCCCCACGCCCCCCCCGAGCGACGGCGGAGGCCCGCGGCCCCCCCGCGGGAAAGGAGGGCGCAGGCGCGCCCGCGAGGAGCGGCGCCCCCGTCGCCGGAGCGCGGCGCACCCGGAGGGTGACGCCCCACGCCTCGGGGATCGCGCCCCCGGGATCTACCGGGGTCTCTCGAACTGGATCGACGAGCGCCTCGCGGCGGAGCTCGAGGAGGTGGAGCTCACCGCGAGGGATGGGCTGCCGGAGGAGATCGAGCTCCGGATCCGATTCCCCTTCGTCCGCGACCCCCGGGGCCGCAGGAGGGCGGAGCGGAGCTTCCGGATCGCGCTCGAGAACCAGCTCGATGCCCTCTGCGACCAGCTTCGCACCGACCACCTCGGCTACCGGGACGGGCATGTGTACTGCCCCTGGTGCTCGAGCCCGGTCTGCGAGCATTCCCTCCCTCCCGACCCGCGGTCGATCCTGCAGGGATTCCATCCGACCGGGGTCCCGATCTGGCGAGACCTCGGCTCCTGGCTTCTCGAGCGGGGGGACGACCGCCTCGATCGGCTGTATCGCGACCGGCCGCTCCCCCTCGCGGTCCGCCGGGACGGAGAGGAGCTGACCGAGGAGATCCTGCCGGAGTTCGCCGAGGCCCTCCGCCCGATGAAGATCGCCGGCGCCATCTCCGCCGGCTACTTTCTCCTTCCCGCGAGGCAGGGAGGGGAGCAGGCGATCGCCATCACCGCGCTCGCCCTCGAGCGACGGGACAGCTCCGGGGCCCCGCACTACTCCCTGAACCTCGTCTCCCTGCTCCCGCCTCCTCACCACCTGCCGACCCTCCTCGCGGAGCGGGTGGTGCCGCTCCTCTCCGACTGGGTGGCGAACCTGCGGCAGGAGCTCTCGCTCGTGCGCGATCGCTGGCTCGAGGAGCGGCGGGGCGGGCGGCGCCTCTCGGTCGGCGAGTGCCGCGCGCTCGTCGACCGGGCGCTCGAGAGCGGGGCGCAGTACCTGGAGAAGCGCCTGCGACGACGCCAGGCGCGGACCGATCACGCCGAGGACCGTGCGAGTGACCCGGAGCGCCCCACCGCGACCGCGCTCTCCGATGCCCTCGCCGCTCCGGCCGATGCGCTCTTCCACGACCGCAGGGAGCGCACCGTCATCGTGAGAGGCCCCCACAACCGCGTGCATGTCTTCCGGGCGGACGGGACCCACATCACGAGCATCCAGTACTCGGGGGACTCGATCCGCGAGCGGATCGCGACGCGCCGGTGGGTGCCGCTGGAGCGACCGCGCATCGAGAGCCTCCGGGAGGGGATCGCGGCCCGTCGTCGCCTCGACGACCCGGCGAGCGAGCGGGGCGAGGCATCCAGCTGAGTCTGCTCGGGGTCTTCTCTGGGCCTTCTCCGGGTCTCTTCAGGGGAGACGCCGCTCCCACCAGGCGAGGAAGTTCGCGCCGAGGATCCCGTCGATCTCCGTCGGCGTGAACCCGCCCGCCGCGAGGGCATCGGCGAGCGCCGGCAGATCGCGGTGATCCCGGAATCCCCGGGGGGTCCGATCGATGCCGTCCAGGTCGCTCCCCAGGGCGAGGTGCGCAGCCCCGATGAGATCCGCCACGTGCCGCGCGTGGGAGACGAAGCACGAGAGGGAGACCTCCCCCGCCCCGAGGAAGGGCGGATAGAGGTTCAGCCCCACGAGCCCATCCGCCGCCGCGAGCGCGACGAGCTGATCGTCGTCGAGGTTCCGAGGATGATCGTGGAGCGCCCGGGCGTTGCTGTGGGTCGCGAGGGTCGGCACTCCGAGGGGGAGCAGCGCCGCCACCCCCTCCCGGTTCAGGTGCGAGATGTCGATCGCCATGCCCCGGGCGGCCGCTCGCTCGATCGCTTCCCGACCGAACCGGGTCAACCCGCCCGTCTCCGACACCCCACAGCCGGTGGCCAGCTCGTTCGCGCCGTTCCAGGTCACCCCGAGGATCCTCACCCCTCTCGCGGC
>JAFMMO010000319.1 GCA_017859655.1 Pseudomonadota bacterium
GAGCTCGGCCGCGACCAGCTTGCCGAAGTCGCGACGGAGCGCCTCGAGGAGCCTCAGCTGCTCCTCCCGCAGCGCGCGGAGCTGGACCGACTCCTGCGCGCCCCCCTCGCCGAGGCACTCATCGAGGATCCGCTCCGCCGCGCCGACGAGCTCCTCGAGAGCGTCCGGAGGGAGCGGGACCGGACACCATGCGTACTCCTCGAGCACCTTGGTCGCCGCCGCCATCGCCTCGAGGTGGCGCCCCTCCTCCTGGGCGTGAATCGCGCGGGTCAGGCTCGCCCGCATCACGGCGAGGGCGAGGGGGAGCACGGCGTCCCGCGGCCCCCGGTAGCGCCCCGGCTCCGGCGGGTCGAGAGTCTCCCTCCCCGCGCTCCAGGCGAGGACGAGCCGGCAGTGGGAGGCGAGCTTCTTCGCCTCCTCATGGTCCGGATCGATAGCGAGGATCTTCTTCGTCTCGTTGTAGGCGCGGCTGAACTCCCCCAGCTGGAAGGCCTCCAGCCCCGCCACCAGATGCTCCCCGATCCGGGAGCGCGTGAAGAAGGCGCGCTGCCGCTCCCGCTCCGAGACCGCGAGGAGGACCTCCTCCGCCCCGCGGCTCTCCCGTCCCTCGCGGCGGAGGGCGGCGGAGATCGACGCCTCCGCCTCCCGACGGATCTCCTCCTGACGCTCGAGGAGCCGTCCCTGCTCGGCGAGCGCGACCTCCTTCGACTCCACCACTCCCTCGAGGCGCTCGATCTCGCGCTGGAGATTCACGACCTGATCCTGCAGGTCGACGAGGAAGTCGGGCGGATTCGAGCCCGTGGTCTCCGTCCCCTCCCAGCGGGCGCGCAGGAGACGGGCGGTCTCCCGCCAGCGGGGTGAGACGCCCCCCAGCGCATCGAAGGCATCGAGCGCCGCGAGGGCTGCGGTCGGCGCGCCCTCCTCGCCGGCGAGGAGGGAGAGCCCGAGGCGGGCGCGGGCCCGGAGATCGACCGGGGCGGCGGGGTCCTCGGCGACCTCGCGGTACTCCATCTCCGCCCGGGCGCGATCCCCCCGGAGGCGGTGCTCGATCCACGCCTGTCGCAGGCGAGCGGCGGGGGTGGAGACCGCCGTCTCGGGGCTCCCGAGCGCGAGCAGGGGCGCCGCCGACGGGAGGATGAGCAGCGCCAGGGTCGCGCCGAGCGCGAGCCGTCGAGGGGAGGAGACGCCGCTCACTCCCCTCCCCCTTCCGGGATGAAGCGGTAGCCAAAGCCGCGGACGGTGACGATCCGGCTCGGGTTCTGGGGATCCTGCTCGATCTTCCGTCTCAGACGGGTCACGAAGTTGTCGATCGTCCGCGCCGTCCCCTCGTACCCGTAGCCCCACACCTCGCGCAGGATCGCGTCCCGGGAAAGCGCCCGCTCCGCATTGCGGATCAGGTAGGTGAGGAGGAGGAACTCGCGCTCGGTCAGCTCGATCTCCTCGCCCCCCCTCGTCAGACGACGAGCCCCGAAGTCGACATGGAAGGGACCGAACTGGAATGGGCGCTCGACGCCGTCCCGGACCCGCGCCCGCCGCAGCGCGGCATCCACGCGCGCGACGAGCTCCTTCACGCCCACCGGCTTCGTCATGTAATCGTCCGCCCCGAGGCGGAGTCCCTGCACCTTGTCCGCCTCCTCTCCACGAGCGCTCAGGAAGAGGATCGGGGTGTCGATCCCCTCCTTGCGGACGAGTCGGCAGATCTCCTTCCCGTCCAGCCCGGGGAGCATGACATCGAGGAGGAGGAGGTCCGGGCGCTCGTCGAGGGCGAGGCGGAGCCCCTCCTCGCCGTCGCGCGTCGAGAGGACCTCGTGCCCCTCGAACTCGAGGTTCCGGACCAGCCCCAGGAGGATTCCGGGGTCATCCTCGACGATGAGGATCCGCGCCATCATCCGCTCCTTCCGGTCGTCCCGCCTCGAGCGGGATCTCCAGGGTGAAGGTGCTGCCCCGACCCGGGGCGCTCCGCAGGGACATCCGACCGCGGTGGGCCCTTGCCACCTGCTGGCAGTATGCCAGACCGAGCCCGAAGCCCGGAGGGGCCGGGCTCCCCCGCTCTCCGCCGCGAGGAGCGCCGCGGTAGAAGCTCCGGAAGATCCGCTTCTGTTCGCGGCGGGGGATCCCCTCCCCCTCGTCACTCACGGAGATGCGGAGCCGCCCCGCCTCCTCCTCGACGGCGACCTCAATGGAGGAGCCGGACGGCGCGTACTTCCGGGCATTCGAGAGGAGGTTCTCGACGACGCCGGAGATCGCCTCCCGGTCGAGGAGCACGGGATGGAAGCGGGTGTCCGCCCGCAGGCGGATGGGCCCGGGGTCGCCCTCCGGGTTCCGGGTCCGCTCCCCCTCCTGGAAGCGCTCCACCGTCCGCTCGACCAGCTCGTTCGCATCCGCAACCACCTCACGCCGCCGGGCCCCCGCCTCTCCGCGCCCGAACTCGAGGACCCGTTCCACCAGGTCGGCGAGGCGGGCGCTCTCGCTCTCGAGGAGCGCGATGAACTCCGCCCGGTCCTCCTCGCTGCGGATCCGGTCCA
>JAFMMO010000320.1 GCA_017859655.1 Pseudomonadota bacterium
AGCCAGGGGCGGTAGGCCTCGAAGTCGAAGTTCGGCTTGCCGACGAGGTAGTTGCTCGGCCCGAAGCCATTGAAGGGGGTGAGCCAGCTCTCCGCGCTCTGGAGGTTGCGCGTGAAGCTCTCGATGTCAGGGGAGCGCGGTGCCACCACGCCCCAACCGAAGACCCCGACCCGGCGTCGCGTGCGTCCGTCCGTGCTCATCGACGACCTCTCTCCCCTTCGGACCCGCGCGACCAGGGGCGCGCGCGGGGATGAGAGTCTAACCAACGGGAGCGGGGATGGTGAGGGGGGCCGCCCGGATTCCACCGCGACGGTGGGTCGGTCAGAGGTCGAGGAAGAGCCGGTGGAGGCGGCGGTCCGAGGAGAGTTCGGGATGGAAGGTGCAGAGGATCGTCCGCGCCTGGCGGAGGGCCACCGCCTCTCCGCCCCGACGCGCGAGGACCTCGATCCCCTCTCCCGCATCCCGGAAGCGGGGCGCGCGGATGAAGACCCCCTCGAGGGGCTCCGCCCCGAGGGCTCCCTCTGCCTCGATGGGGCCGATGAAGCTGTCCATCTGCCGGCCGTAGGCGTTTCGATCGACGGTGACATCGACGACGCCGAGGCGACGGGGGCGCTCGTCCTCCCGATCCCGCCCGAGGAGGATCGCGCCGGCGCAGGTCCCGAAGAGGGCGAGGGATCGATCGAGGGCCCGCTGGCGCAGCGGCTCGCGGAGGCCCTCGGTGCGGAGGAGATGATCGAGGGTCGTGCTCTCTCCGCCGGGGATCACGAGACGATCCACCGCGGCGAGAGCCTCCGTGGTGCGAACCTCGACCGGATCGACGCCCAGCTCGGCGAGGGCCGCCAGGTGGGGGGCGACCGCGCCCTGAAGCGCGAGGACGCCCACGACACCGCCCGGGGCGCCGCCCCCCGCGGGGGGCTGCGCCGAGGAGTTCGACTCTTCCGGGGGGGAGGTCATTCCATCGATCCCGGGGACCGGGCCTCGCCTACCAGCCGCGGTCCGCGAGGCGCTCCGACGCCGGCATGGCGGCGGTGTCGAGGCCGGCCATCGCCGAGCCCAGCCCGCGGGAGACCTCGACCAGGGTCGCCGCATCCTCCCAGTGGGTCGTCGCGCGGACGATCGCCCGGGCGGTTCCCTCGGGGTTCTCCGACTTGAAGATTCCGCTGCCGACAAAGACCGCCTCGGCTCCGAGGGCGCGGACGAGCGCCGCGTCGGCCGGGGTGGCGATGCCACCCGCCGCGAAGTTCGGAACGGGCAGCCGGCCGGTGCTCGCGACGAGCTCGACCATCTCGTACGGCGCGCCCATCTCCTTGGCGACGGTCATCAGCTCCTCATGGGGAACCTTGGTCAGGGAGCGGATCTCTCGCGTGATCTCGCGGAGGTGGCGGACCCCCTCCACGATGTCACCGGTCCCGGCCTCGCCCTTCGTGCGGATCATCGCGGCTCCCTCGCCGATCCGGCGGAGCGCCTCGGCGAGGCAGGTCGCGCCGCAGACGAAGGGGACCTCGAACGCGCGCTTGTCGATGTGGTAGGCGTGGTCCGCCGGAGTGAGGACCTCGCTCTCGTCGATGAAGTCGACGGCGAGCTGCTGAAGGATCCGCGCCTCGGCGAAGTGACCGATCCGGCACTTCGCCATGACGGGGATCGTCACCGCCTGCTGGATCTCCTCGACGATCTCCACCGGGGACATCCGGGCGATGCCGCCCTCCTTGCGAATGTCGCTCGGGACCCGCTCCAGCGCCATGACGGCGACCGCGCCGGCGTCCTGGGCGATCCGCGCCTGCTCCGCGTCGGTCACGTCCATGATGACGCCGCCACAGAGCATCTCGGCGAGGCCGATGTTCTTCCGGTGGATCTCGCGGGCCGCCTCGTCGCGGATCCAATGGGCGTCGCGAGCGTTCTCAATCTTCGTCATCGGGGCGTTCCTTCCGGAGGGGGGCGGGGATCCGGGCACGGCCGATCGTGTCCCGCAGGCTGTCCCAGCGATGTGGCATCTTGCCGCATCCCATCCACGGGCGCGAGAGGTCCCACCCGAGTTCCATCGGTCTCCCGCGAGTGCTTCGGAGGAGGCGCGGGTCGGGATTCGTCCCCCGCGGATTGTCTCGATCCCCGGTCAGGCCCGCCGGGGATGCCCTACCGTTTCCAAGGGCTTGGGGCTATTCTCTCCCCACCTCCCGACTTCCGACTCCGGTTCGGCGCGGAGCGGGGGAGTATCGAACACGGCGGATCCCCGGTCTGTGCCCCCCCGCGCGGAGTACCGGGACCATCGCGCCGTTGGGGTGCGCTCGATCGATCCCCGGCCCCCCCGTGGGGGGGGACGAGCGAAAGGACATCTGCCCTGAGACTCGACTCCGACTCCCGCACCGGGGAGCCCGGCGGCTCGTGGCGCCCCGCCCGTCCGCCCGCTGCTCCCGCCGTCGCGTGCTGAGGGATCCTCCGGGTCCTCCTCGCGGCGCTCCTCCTCCCGGCGACCCCCGCCGCGGCCCAGCTCTTCGAGCGGGCGACCGTCATCGAGAATGTGGAT
>JAFMMO010000321.1 GCA_017859655.1 Pseudomonadota bacterium
GTCGAGGCGCGCCTCCACCTCCTCTGAGAGCCCGTCCCCTTCCCGGCCGAGGAGGAGCGCGAGCGGTGGCTCGACCCTGCTCCGAAGCTCCTGCGGAGACACGCCCCCCCGGAGGGTCCCCCCGATGAGACAGGTCCCCTCCGAGCGAAGCGCGTCGAGCTCGGCGGGGAGGTCGGCGGCGCCTCGGAGGGGAAGGGCGCAGACCGCGCCGCGGGAGGCGCGCAGGGAGCTCCGCCCGATCGGAGGAGTCCCCGCCCGATCGAAGAGAATGCCGGTGAACCCGAAGGCGAGCGCGCTGCGCGCGATCGCCCCCACGTTCTCCCCCTTCTCCAGACGATCGAGCACGACGACGCGGTCCCCCAGCTCCTGCAGGGACCGATCGGTCCTCGGACTCGGCAGGAGCGCCATCACCCCCTGGTGGTAGCGGAAGCCGACCAGCTCGGATGCGACATCGCGCTCGACCAGCAGGATCTCCGGGCGCGGCGACGGGAGGAGCCGCTCGACCGCCTCCCGCGCCTCGATGACGACGAGCAGTCGCTCCGGTCTCACCCCCAGCCGGACGAGGGTCTCGAGGACGCGGAGGCCATCCGCGACCGCGATCTCCTCCCCGCGCTCGGTGCGCACGCGAAGGGAGCGGAAGGGATCGAGCCGCGGATCCCGGGGGTCTTCGATGAGTGGAGCGCTGTCCTCGATCATGCGGGGATCTTGACGCAATCGAGGGGGGACTCCCATCCCAATCCCCGCCCCGGCGGTACACTTCACGAGTCCACCTCGGAAGGGACACCCGCATGCTCGCCGATCGCAGCATCCTCATCACCGGCTGCACCGGCTCCCTCGGGAGCGCGCTGCTCCGGCGCGCCCTGTCGGGCGCCGACGGGCGGCCGGCGCGGGTCGTGGGCCTCTCCCGCGATGAGGAGAAGCAGACCAGACTCGAGCGCGAGCTGCGCCGGGAGCAGGAGCGCGGGGGCGGGGAGGCGATCCCCTTCGAGCTGCGCATCGGGGATGTGCGCGATCGCGGCGCGGTGCTCCGCGCCCTGCGCGGGGTCGACCTCGTGCTCCACACCGCGGCGCTGAAGCAGGTCCCGATCTGCGAGCGCTTCCCCGAGGAGGCGCACGCGACCAATGTCGGCGGCCCCGCGAACATCATCGCCTCCGTCGCCGAGCATCGACTGGAGGTCGAGGCGGTGGTCTCCGTCTCCACCGACAAGGCCTGCGAGCCGACGAGCGTGCTCGGCATGACAAAGTCACTCGGAGAGCGGATGCTCGTGGCCGCGAACCTCGATGTCCCCCGCTGCCGCTTCCTGAATGTCCGTCTGGGGAACCTCCTCGGCTCCCGCGGCTCCGTCCTCCCCCTCTGGCAGGAGCAGCAGGCCCGCGGCGAGCCCCTGACCGTGACCGACCCCGGCATGACCCGCTTCCTGCTCACCATCGAGGCCGCCGTCGACGCGATGCTCTTCGCGGTGGACCGCGGCGGGCGGGGGGAGACGATCGTGGCGCCGGCCCCGGCGGTGCGGATCGGAGACCTCGCGGAAGCCGTCGCCTCCGCAGCGGGCAGCTCGATCTCGAGAGTCGGCGCGAGGCCCGGGGAGAAGCGACACGAGCGCCTCATCTCCCGCCACGAATGCGAGCGGACCACGCGCAGGGGTGAGTACTGGGTGATCGCTCCAGACCTCGCGGGACTCCCCGCCCACGAGGGCGAGACCCTCTCCGCTCCGCTCACCTCGGACACGGAGCCGCTGCCCCCCGGTCGGATCCTCTCCCTGATCGAGGAGAGCCGCGGGACCCGAGCCTAGCGACGGACCACGACCGCCTTCAGGTTCATGAAGGCGAGGATCCCCTCCCGACCGAGCTCCCGTCCATGACCCGAGGCGCCGATGCCTCCGAACGGGACACCCGGATCGGAGCGCACCAGGGCGTTCACGAAGCAGGAGCCCGCGCGCAGCTGATCTCGGGCGATCCGCTCTCCCCGCTCGCTGTCCCGCGTGAAGACGGATGCCCCCAGTCCGAAGGAGGTCGCGTTCGCGAGCGCGACCGCGTGCGCCTCGTCGCGCGCGAGCGTGATCGCCGCGACCGGACCGAACAGCTCCTCTTCGAAGGCGGGGCTGCCCGGCTCGACATCCGCGAGGAGGGTCGGCGGGTAGAACGCGCCCGCACCGGCCGGCGTCTCTCCCCCGCAGAGGAGGGTCGCGCCCCCGCGGAGGGAGCGGGCGACCTGATCGGCGAGATGGTCCCGCAGGTCGAATCGCGCGAGGGGGCCGAGCTCCGCCTCGCGATCGAGGATGGGATTGCCCCATCGGCGCGCCGCCATCGCCGCGGTCGCGCGCTCCGTGAACTCTCGCGCGATCTCCTCCGCCACGATCCAGCGCTTCGCCGCGATGCAGGACTGTCCGGTGTTGATGAGGCGCGAGGCCACGCACTCCTCCACCGCGAGCTCGAGGTCCGCGTCCTCGAGGACCACGGCGGCGTCGCTCCCGCCCA
>JAFMMO010000322.1 GCA_017859655.1 Pseudomonadota bacterium
TCGATGGCAGCGGGGGGATCCTCATCATCGGCGCGAAGGTCACCGACCTCGGCGGCGGTGAGTTCGAGTACGAGTACGCGGTCCACAACCTGAATTCGACGCGCGCCGTCGGGGGGCTTTCCATCTCTCTTCCCGGCGGTGTGCTCTCCTCCTCCGAGGGGTTCCATGATGTGGACTACCACAGCGGGGAGCCGATCTCGGGGACAGACTGGACGATCACCACCGGCGCCGGAGAGGTGCGGTGGGAGACGGAGTCCCACGCGGCGAACCCGAACGCCAACGCCCTGCGCTTCTCCACCCTCTACAACTACCGCTTCCGGGCGAACGCCACCGCCGACCTCGTGCCGATGACCCTCGAGCTCTTCACCCCGGGGACGCCGAGCACGATCACCGCCATGGTTCCCGGTCCCGCGGAGGTCGTCCCGTTGGTGGTGACCCTGCCGAACGGGCCGACGGCGATCGTCGCCCCCGGGGGGGGCACGACCCTCGATCTCGACATCACCCCGATCCCGGGGGTCTCCGTCCAGCCCGGGACCGCCCTCCTGCACGTCGACACGGGAAGCGGGTTCACGGACCTCCCCCTGACCGCGCTCGGGGGAACCGCCTATCGCGCAACCTTCCCCGCCGCCGCGTGTGGCTCCATCGTCTCCTACTACCTCTCCGCCCAGGCCACGAGCGGGGCCGGGGTGACGGTGCCGGCCGCAGGCGCGAGCGGGCCCTTCGTCGCGGAGAGCGCGTACTCGATCGTCGATGAGGTCGACGACCTCGAGATCGACCTCGGCTGGTTCCCCGGCCCGCCGAACACGGCCACCGCGGGGAACTGGACCTACGGAGATCCGAACGGGACGAACGCCCAGCCCGAGGACGATCACACCATCGGCGCCGGGGTGAACTGCTGGTTCACCGGGCAGGGGACCGTCGGCGGCTTCGACACCGAGGCGGATGTCGATGGGGGCGTCACCACCCTCTACACCAACTTCATCGACACCTCCGCCCTGACCGACCCGACCCTCTCCTACTGGCGCTGGTTCTCGAACGACACCGGCGCGAACCCGAGCGAGGATGTCCTCGTCGTCGAGATCTCGACGAACGGCCTCGACTGGGTCGAGGTGGAGACGGTCGGGCCGAGCGGTCCCGAGGCGTCGGGGCAGTGGTTCGAGCACACCCTCCGCGTCCTCGACTTCGCCGCGCTCTCCCCCGCGACCCAGCTCCGCTTCACGGTGGGGGATCTCGGCGGTGGCTCGGTGGTGGAGGCCGCGATCGACGATGTGCGCCTCCGCGACCTCGAGTGCGGTCCCCAGGACTGCAACGGGAACGGGCTCCCCGATGACCAGGACATCGCCTCCGGGGCGAGCCTCGACTGCGATGGGAACGCCGTCCCCGACGAGTGCGACCTCGCCGCGGGCGGGGACTGCGACGGGGACGGGGCGCTCGACGCCTGCGAGATCGCGAGCGGCGCCGAGCCGGACTGCAACGGCAACGGCCTCCCCGACGCCTGCGACATCGCGGGGGGGACGAGCGCCGACGGGGACGCCAGCGGCATCCCGGACGAGTGCGAGGGGACGCCGTTCATCCGCGGGGACATCAATCAGACCGGCGGAGTCGACATCTCCGACGCCGTGAACGGGCTGGGGATCCTCTTCAGCGGGGGGGCGCCGAGCTCGTGCCCGAAGTCGCTCGACGTGAACGCGGACGGGGCGACGAACATCGCCGACCCGATCTCGCTCCTGACCTACCTCTTCGCCGGGGGACCCCCGCCGGCGGCGCCGTTCCCCCTCTGTGGGCTCGAGCCCGCGACCACCGCGCCGGACTGCGCGACCTTCTCCGCCTGCCCCTGAGTCATCGACCGAGGATTCCCCGGGGGGCGCGCCTCACCCGCGGGTCGCGATGAGGGCATCGAGCTCCTCCCGGAGTCGCGGGATGATCTCGTCGTAGGGGTAGGCCCCGAGGGACTCCTCCCCCCGCTTGAGGTTCACGTAGCTGGGGGCGCACCAGAGCCCGAGGTCGGCATCGTCCGTCTCTCCCGGGCCGTTCACCCGGCACCCCATCACCGCGATCGTGATCGCGTGCTCCGCCGCGTAGCGGGTCATCTCCCGCACCTCCTCCGCCAGCTCGACGAAGGCCTCGTTCTCCACCCGGGAGCAGCTTGGGCAGGAGATGATGTTCAGGCCGCTGCGATCGTAGTGGACCACCGAGCGGGTACGGCCGTGGCGGACATCATCGATGATGCTCCGCGCCGCCTCGAGCTCCTCCCCCTTGCGGGGGTTGGGGACGGTCAGGGAGACGCGGACCGTGTCTCCGATGCCGCGGGAGAGGAGCTGCTCGAAGGCGACCCGGGTCTTGATGACGCCATCCGGAGGGAGTCCGGCCTCGGTGACGCCGAGGTGGAGGGGGACATCGGGGCGCGCCTCCGCGAAGCGGCGGTTCGCCTCGATCACCTTGAGCGGGTCGGAGTCCTTGAGGGAAACCACGTACCGGGTGAAGCCGAGCTCGTCGAGCCAGGCGGCGTGCTCGAGGGC
>JAFMMO010000116.1 GCA_017859655.1 Pseudomonadota bacterium
GGACTGGCGCGGCACGGCGCCCCGATCCCGGTCATCACGGGCTTCATCGGCGGCACCTCGGATGGACGCATCACGACCCTCGGGCGGGGAGGCAGCGACTACAGCGCGAGCCTCATCGCCCGCGCCCTCGACGCGGCGGAGCTCCAGATCTGGACCGATGTCGACGGCATCCACACCTGTGACCCCCGGATCGTCCCCGAGGCGACCCGCATCGAGCACCTGACCTTCCGCGAGGCCGGAGAGCTCGCCTACTGCGGTGCGAAGGTCCTCCACCCCCAGACCCTCGCCCCGGCGATGCACCACGGGATCCCGGTCTCGGTGCGGGACACCCGTCACCCCGATCGCGTGGGGACCTCGATCACCGCGGAGCTGCCGGAGGGGAGCCCGCGCGAGCGGATCCGGGCCATCGCGCATCGCAGCGGGGTCCGGGTGGTGACGGTGGTGAGCCCGCGGATGCTGGCGCGCCACGGGTTCCTCTCACGCATCGCGGCGACCTTCGACTCTCACGGGATCTCCATCGACATGATCTCCACCTCGGAGGTCTCGGTCTCCCTCACGCCGATCGACCCCGACGTCCATCTCGGCGCGGTGATCCGCGAGCTCGAGTCGTTCGCCGAGGTGGATGTGATCCGAGGGAAGGGGATGGTCAGCGTGGTCGGGGACCGCCTGGATGAGGACGGGACCGTCGTCGCCGAGGTGCTGGGAGCGATCACGGCCCGGGGCGTGGCGATCGACATGATCAGCTACGGCGCGACCCACACGAATCTGACCTTCCTCGTGCCGCAGGAGCAGGTGGAGGATGCGGTCCGCGCGCTGCACTCGCGCTTCTTCGTCCCGGCCTGACTCCCGGTCGGCGTCGACTCAGCGTCGGCCCGCGCCCTCCCGGACCGCGCTCCAGAACTCGCCCGCGCGCGCCACCGCCCGACCGAGGATCGTCTCCGGAGCGTAGGCCCCGCTCTCGTCGAGGCTGCCCGCCGCGCGATCGGTGAACACCTCGAGCGCCTCGGTGATCGTGTCGACCGCGAACACATGGAACTCCCCGCGGCGACACGCATCGACGACGGACGGCCGGAGCATCAGGTTGCGCACGTTCGACCGCGGCACGATCACGCCCTGCTCCCCGGTGAGTCCCGTCGCCTCGCAGACATCGAAGAACCCCTCGATCTTCTCGTTCACCGCGCCGATCGGCTGCACGTGGCCATGCTGATCGATCGCTCCGGTCATCGCGCGGTCCTGGCGGAGCGGCACTCCGGTGAGGGCGGAGATGAGACAGCAGACCTCCGCCCCGCTCGCGCTGTCCCCGTCGATCCCGCCGTACGACTGCTCGAACGCGATCGAGGCGCTGAAGGCGAGGGGGTGATCGGTCGGGAGCAGATGCCGGAGCAGCCCCCCGAGGATGTAGAAGCCCTTCGTGTGGATCGAGCCGGAGAGCTCGGCCTCGCCCTCGATGTTGATCGCCCCGGCCGTGCCCGGTCCGATCGTGGCGGTGATCCGCGAGGGGAAGCCGTAGGTGAGAGGGCCGGCGTTGACCACTGCGAGGCCGTTCACCTGCCCCACGACCCGGCCGGTCGTCGCGATGCGGACCGCCCCCTCCGCGATCTGCTCCCGGAAGCGGCGCGCCGGGAGGTCGGCGCGTCGCTTGGTGCTCGCCACCGCCTCCTCTATGTGCCGCCGACCGACCCGCGGCTTCGGGTCCTTCGCCGCGTTGAACGAGGCCTCCCGGGCGATGTCGGCGAGGCGCCCGAAGCGGGTGGTCAGGCGGTCGTTCCTCCCGGCGATCCGGGCTCCGTGCTCGGCCAGCGCGGCGATGGCGGTCCCGTCGAAGGGGGTGAGCCCCTCCTCCCGGGCGATGCGCGAGAGGACTCCGGCGTAGCTCGCCACCGACTCCGCGCTCCGGGGGATCGTGGTGTCGAAGTCGGCGAGCACCTTGAAGAGGAGGGAGAACTCGGGGTCTACCTGGTCGAGGATCGTGTAGAGCCCGGGGTCTCCGATCAGCACGACCTTGACGTTCGCCCGCGGGGCCTCCGGCTCGAGCCCGGGACCGATGGAGCGGCCGTCGGGGCCCTCGGTGGGGATCACCGCCTCGCCCGTGCGCAGGAACCGCTTGAGCGCGGGCCACGCCCCCGGCTCCGTGATCAGGTCTCGCGCCTCGACGAGGAGGTAGCCCCCATCCGCGTGAACCACCGAGCCGACCCGCACGCTGGCGTGGTCGAGCTGCATCCCTCCACCGGGGACGAACTCGGGGTCGAGCCCGCCGAACAGATTCGAGAGGGTCGGGTGGCTCTCCACGATCACCGGGCAGTCGTCCGGATCGGAGTGGTCGCTGACCACGTTGACCTGGTAGAGCCGGGTGAAGGATGTGTCCTCTTCGCGGGCGAGGGGGCCGAGGCGCTGGCCGAGGAGGTCCTCGACGACCGCCTCGAGGAACTGTCGCGGGGCGTCCTGCGCGTGCTCCACCAGGATCGGGCGGATGAACCCCTCGACCTGTCTCCGCGCCTCCCCCTCGAAGAGCGCGCGGACCCGCTGCCGGTGGGCCTCGCGCAGCTCCTCCATCTGGCGACCGATCGCCTGGAAGCGGCCCGCCTCCTCCTGCATCGCCCGGGTCGTCGCCTCCGCCGCCTCCGCGCTCACCTCGCCCGAGGCGATCATCGCCTCGTACGCCTCATAGCGGTACACCTTCCCGTCTACGACCGGGAGGATCGCCATGCGCACGGAGCCTTCATCCTCGATGGGCACGAGCATGAGATCCCGCTCGGCGAGGTCCGCCTCGAAGGGATCGGTGAGGGCCGTCCGCTCTTCGGCCGCGCGCGCGTCGAGCGCCGCGCGCTTCTCCCTCATCACCTCGGAGGAGAGGAGGGGCAGGAGCTCCGCCGTGATGAACTCGATCAGGTCGTCGACGCGGGTGGCGAAGCGCCGGGCCTTGCCGCGGGGGAGCTGCAGGAGCCGCGGTTCGTGCGGGGACGAGAAGTCGTGGACGTAGCAGAGGTCCGGGGCCAGGGGGCAGGCGAGGCGAACCTCCCGGAGGAGACCTCGGAGCAGGGTGAGCCGACCGGTGCCGGAGATTCCCCGAACGAAGATGTTCTGCCCCGGCGCGTGGATCTCGAGCCCGAAGCGGAGCGAGTCGATCGCGCCGTCCTGCCCGATCACACCGGCGATCGGCTCGATCGTCTCGGTCGAATCGAACTCGGCGACCCAGTCCTCATCGCAGCGCCAGCGCAGGGCCTCCGCTGCGACCCTGTGCGCCTTCGCGGGGTCGAGATCCTCCGGCATCGGGACTCCTCCTCCGCCCGTCCCCTCGCGAGGTCGCCTCGGCTCAGAGGCCCTGGTACTTCGGGCCTCCGGCGTCGGTGGGGACCGTCCAGGTGATCACCTGGTAGGGGTCGAGCACGTCGCATGTCTTGCAATGGACGCAGTTCGAGTGGTTGATCTGCAGCTTCCGACCGCCGTCGCCGTCATCGATCATCTCGTAGACGTTGGCGGGGCAGAACGCCTCGCAGGGGTTTCCGTACTCGGTCGCGCAGGTCGTGCGGCAGATGTCGGGATCCGCGACCTGCAGGTGACTCGGCTGAAGCTCGCCGTGGATCGCTCCGGAGAGGAAGACCTGCGAGCGCTTGTCGATCAGGTACTTCCCGTCGTACTCGAGGGGGGGTGGGGCGGGCTTCGCATCGGCGAGCCGCGTCATCTCCGCGTGGTCCGCCTCGACGGCGATCCGCTCCTTCCCGACGCCCCCGAGGAGGTGCTTCACGCCCGCCTTGAGCGCGCCCTTCCGGAAGCCCGCCTTGAACTCCTGGCGGAAGTTCCGGACCTTGTAGAGCTCGGCGCGCAGCCAGGACTCCTGAAAGCGGGTCTCGTAGCCGGAGAGCGTGGCATCCGAGAAGTCGTCCTTCTCAATGGCATCGACGAGGGTCTCCGCGGCCAGGAGCCCGGTCTTGATCGCGGTGTGGATCCCCTTGAGGCGGCTGATGTTCAGGTTCGAACCGGAGTCTCCGACGATCAGGAAGCCATCGCCGTGGCTCTTCGGGCGGGACCAGTATCCCCCCTCGGGGATCGTCTTCGCCCCCGCCTTCAGGATCTCGCCCCCCTCGAGGATCGAGCGGATCTTCGCGTGGCTCTTCCAGCGCTGGAACATCTCCCACGGGTCGAGCCAGGGATCACCGGCGTCGAGCGCGGTCACGAAGCCGATCGAGACCTTGTCGTCCGCGAGGCCGTAGATCCAGGAGCCACCGTACTGGTCGTCGCGCAGCGGCCAGCCGGCGGTGTGGATCACGCGACCGGGCTCGAACCGCCCGGGGGGCAGGCGCCAGACCTCCTTGCAGCCGGTGCCGAAGATCTGCGGATTGGCCCCCTGCAGGCCGAGCTTCTCGGTGAGGTGCCGCGTCAGCGAGCCGCGCGGGCCCTCTCCCAGGACGGTGCACCGGGCCATGATGTCCGCGCCCGGCTCGAAGCCCGCCCCGGGCTGTCCGTCGGGGCCGAGCCCCTTGTCGATGGTCCGAACCCCGGCGACCGCATCCCCGTCCCAGATGAACTCGTGCCCGGGGAAGCCCTCGAAGACCATCACCTCGAGCTCCTCCACCTTCTCCTTCAGCCACTGGACCACATCGGAGAGGGTGATGATCACGTTGCCGTGGTTCTTGAGGGGGGGAGGGATCAGGGGGAGGCGGGTCGCCCTGCGCTCCGACATCTGGAAGACCTGCTCGCCGGTGACCTCGGCCTCGATCGGGCAGCCGGCCTCGCGGAAGCCCTCGGGGAAGAGCTCGTTCATCGCGACCGGGTCCATGATCGCGCCGGAGAGCGTGTGTCCCCCGACCGACTGCGCCTTCTCGATGACTGCGATGCTGATGTCGTCCCGCCCCTTCTCGCGAAGGGTTCGGGCGAGGTGGTAGGCGGCGGCGAGGTTGGCGGGTCCGGCGCCGACGAAGAGGACGTCGACGGGGAGTTCTTCGCGCTGCATCAGTCGGACTCCGATCTGAGAGGTGTCCCTCGGGACCGGTCCGGGCCCGGCGCTCCGGGCACGGGGCCGGGCGGCGGGGGGGAGCGACGGTCGAGGGCGTTCCGGGGCCGCGCGGCCGAAGCGCGTGGCGCGGTGAATCCTCGCGGAACCGGGAAGTGGGGCTTCGTCAGGGAAGCCCGACCGGCCATCCTGCCCGGGGGCTCCGGGGTGTCAACACGGGGTGGTGCATTCCACCCGCCGTCGACCGTCCCCGCGTGATCGTGTTCGCCGGAGCAGCGCGCGTCGATTCCCCTCTCGTCCACTTGCCGCATCGCGTGCCATTCCTTACCGTCCTCCGACGCAAGAACCCCGGCCCCCCGGCCGGAACCGCCACTCCCGCCGAGGAGGCCCCATGGCACGCAAGAAAGCTCCCACCGGTGAACGCGGCAAGCCGCGTCGGCTCCGCCTCGACGGTCATGGCCTCCAGCTCGCCGACTTCGCCCCGATCGCCGAGGGCCGGGTCAGGGTCGCGCTGACCTCCGATGCGAAGCGGGCGGTGCGACGCGCGGAGCGGGTCGTCGGAGCGGCCCTCGCCGGTGACCGCACCGCCTATGGGATCAACACCGGCTTCGGTCGCTTCTGCAACGTGAAGATCTCGCCGCGGCAGGTCCGTCGGCTCCAGCAGAACATCGTGCGCAGTCACGGCGCGGCGTGCGGACCCGACATCCCCGATCCGGTGGTGCGGCTGATGCTCGTCTTCCGGGCGAACGCCCTCGCCAGCGGGAACTCCGGGATCCGCCCCGAGACCCTCCAGCTCCTCCTCGACATGATCGACCACGACGTGCTCCCTCGGATCCCGAGCCAGGGTTCGGTGGGGGCGAGCGGCGACCTCGCTCCCCTCGCCCATCTGGCGCAGGTGCTCATCGGGGAGGGGTGGGCCACCGTGGAGGGGAAGCGCCTCCGCGGCCGGGCGGCCCTGCGCAAGGTCGGCCTCGAGCCGGTGACCCTCGGGGCGAAGGAGGGGCTCTCCCTCATCAACGGCGTGCAGACCTCGAGCGCGTACCTCGCGGATGCCCTCGTCCGGGCCCGCCGGGCGTTCGACACCGCCGACATCATCGGCGCGATCACCCTCGAGGCCCTGCTCGGGTCGGCCACCCCCTTCGATCCGCGAATCCAGGATGTCCGCGCCCATGGGGGTCAGGCGGTGGTCGCGCGGCGGGTCCGGGCGCTCCTCGAGGGCAGCGCGATCCTCGAGAGCCATGCCGACTGCGGGCGGGTGCAGGATGCCTACTCGCTCCGCTGCATTCCGCAGGTTCACGGGGCGGGGCGGGATGCCCTCGACTTCATCGAGCGGACCCTCGTGACCGAGGTGAACTCCGCCACCGACAACCCCCTCGTCTTCCCCGCGGACGGGGCCGGGGAGGGGGACATCCTCTCGGGGGGGAACTTCCACGGAGCGCCGATCGGCTACGCCGCGGATCTGCTCGGCATCATCACCGCGGACCTCGCGTCGATCTCGGAGCGTCGGATCGAGCGACTGGTGAATCCGGACCTGAGCGGACTCAGCCCGTTCCTCTCGCGCCAGGAGGGGCTCGAGAGCGGGTACATGATGGCGCAGGTCACCGCGGCGAGCCTCGTGAGCGAGAACAAGGTGCACGCGCATCCCGCCTCGGTGGACACGGTCCCGACCTCGGCCGGCACCGAGGATCACGTGAGCATGAGCACGATCGCGGCGCGGAAGGCGAGCCAGATCGTCCGCAACGCCGAGTACGTCCTCGGGATCGAGCTGATGATCGCGCTCGATGCGCTGGAGACCCGCCGCCCGCTCCGCAGCGGCAAGGCGCTGGAGCGGGCGATCGCGGCCGGTCGGGCGGAGCTGCCACGGGTCCACGGAGATCGGAATCTGAGTGACGAGATCGAGGCGGCGGCGGGGATCGTCTCCTCCGGCTCCCTCGATGCGGCGGCGCGCCTGCGCTGAGGCGAACCCTGCCTCCGCCGCCGGAGGCCCGCGACCCCTCCGACTACCGGGGGAGGCGCGCCTCGAACGCCATCAGTCGCTCGTACTGTCTCCCGTCCCGGACCTGATAGCCCCCGGGGATCTTCGCCATCTCCAGCAGGTACTGGGGATCCTCGAAGTAGTAGTTCCGGAACTCGTGGTCGGTCTCCCCGAGGATCCGCACTTCCATCCCGCACTCGTCCATCAGTCGCAGGGAGCGGGGGATGTCGGCCATGCTCGAGTGGATGAAGATGAGGCGCCCCCCGGGGCGAACGAGCTTGTGCGCCTCGATGATCAGGGTGTCGATGAAGTAGCGACGGTAGTGCTTGCCCGCCTTGCCGAAGGGGGGATTGGTGATGAGACAGTCGTACGGCCCGCCGTCGACCTGAATCCAATCCGCCACCACGTAATCGATCGGGATCTCGATCCCGTGCTTCTCGAGATTGTGGCGCGCGTTGTCGAGGATCGGCTGATCGATCTCGGTCACGGTCATGCGCGGGGCTCCGGCCCGGGCGATCAGGATCGCGTGGACCCCGCAGCCAGTGCCGAGCTCGAGGACATGCTCCCCCGAGAAGTCGAGCTGGGTGAGCATGTTGCCGAGGTGGACGCCGTGGGGGGTGGGGTTCCAGACCCCCTCGGGGACCTCAAGGTCCAGGGTGTGGTCGCCGAAGGTGGCGCTGAACTGCACGGGGTACAGGTTGTCTCCGTGACGCTGAGCGAGAGAGCACATCGCTTCTCCTCGAGGAGGCTGGTCGCCCGACGGCGGACGAGAGGTGAACTTCGAGCCCGGACCCGGGCGGTGAGGCCCCTCGGCATCGGCCCGGTGGGGTGCCGGGGGGCCCGATCGCCCCGGTTCTCCCGGCGTCTTCCCGGGGGAAGGAGACCGAGGAGCCGCACTGGGGCGATCTTCGTTCATGTCACCCTATCGGGTCTCCTCCATCGGTTCCACCGGAGTTGGGGCGGGCGCCTCGGACCCCTCCGACCCCGAGGGCCCGGGGTGTGTGGGGCCCGGCGATCCGCTACGATCCGCCCCGGTTCTCGGAGGTGCGGGATCAGGAGAGGAGCGGGCATGACGCAGGAGCTCGATGGGGAGGCGCAGGCGCGGCGCCTGCGATTCCGCGGCGGTCGTCTCGACCTCGAGATCGAGGACATTCTCGCCATCGTCCCCCAGCGCCCCCCGCTCCTCCTCCTCGACCGGGTCCTCTCCCTCGTCCCGGGGGAGCACGCCGTCGCGGTGAAGAACGTCTGCGGGGAGGAGGCGGGTCTCCGCCCTCATCGGCATGGCTTCGTCTTCCCCTCCACGCTCGTCGTCGAGGCGCTCTCTCAGCTCGCGCAGCTCGTCGTCTCCGGAGTCTCCGTGCCCCCGGAGGCGGAGGGCGCGCAGGTCCCCGATGCGGACCACTGGCCGCGGCTGGTGTCGATCGACGCCCTCCAGGTGCATCAGGAGCTGGTCCGGCCCGTGCCGCTCCACCTCACGGTCTCCGTCCTCGGGCAGGAGTCCGACGGCGGAGCGGAGGGGGTGGCCTGCGCGGCCCAGGCCTCCGCCGAGGGCGGGCTCATCGTCGACGCTCGCCTGCAGATCGCTCGCGGTGGGGACTGAGGGCGCCCGCGACCTCCTCGGCCGGAGCGGCGCCAGCGAGGCCTCGCCAGCGCAACGCCACCGCAACCCAGGCTTCGAGTCCCTGCCTTCGAGTCCCTGCCTTCGAGTCCCTGCCTTCGAGTCGCCGCCATCGGGACTCTGCCATCGGGATCAGGCCGGAAATGAAAAAAAAGGAGCCAACTTCCGGGGGCGGAAGCGGCTCCATGGAGAAGGCGTGGGTTGGAGAAGGCGAGGGCGGGTCGCCCCGCCTCCTACTTGTCGTCGAAGTAGCTCTCGAGCGCGCGAGAGCGGATCGGGTGCTTCAGCTTGTTCAGGGCGCGGATCTCGATCTGTCGGATCCGCTCCCGGGTGACCTTGAAGCGCTTCCCGAGCTGCTCGAGGGTGTAGGTCTCGTCGCGGTCGATGCCGAAGCGGAGCTTCAGGACCTCGCGCTCCCGCATGCTGAGCTGATCGAGCACCTCGTGGATCCGGCGCTTGAGCGACTCCTGGGAGATGCGCTCCCCGGGGGGCTCGAGGTTCGGGTCCTCGATGAAGTCCCCGAAGCTGGAGTCATCCTCGGGGCCGATCGGCGAGGAGAGCGAGACGGGGTGACGGCTCATGCGGAGGATCATCCGGAGCTCGTCCTCCGGCACCTCGAGCTCACGAGCGAGCTCGATCAGGTCCGGGCGCTGACCGTGCTTCTGGACATGCTCGCGGGCGAGCGAGTTGAGCTTGGACATCGTCTCGGACATGTAGACGGGGAGTCGGATCATCCGGGACTTCTCGGCGATCGCGCGGGAGATCGCCTGACGAATCCACCAGGTCGCGTAGGTGCTGAACTTGTAGCCCTTGCGGTGCTCGTACTTCTCGCAGGCCCGCATCAGGCCGGTGTTCCCCTCCTGGATCAGGTCGAGGAAGCTCAGCCCCCGGCCGCGGTACTTCTTCGCGACACTCACGACGAGGCGGAGGTTCCCGGAGGAGAGGTTCCCCTTGGCCCCCTCGTACTCGCAGAACTGGTGGTGGATCTCGCGGCAGCGCTCGACGAAGCCGGGGTAGGTCTCGAGGAGCGCCTCGTTGACCGGCTCGAGCTCGCGGATCTCCGGGTTCGTCTTGTTCTTGATCCTCAGGGTCGGGAGGAACCCCTCAAGGACGAGCCCGAGCTCGACGATCTGCTCCTGCCAGACGGTCACCGACTTCATCTTCACCTCGTAGCTCTCGAGGGTGCGGACGGTGCGGGCGATCCGGCGGGTCAGTCGGCGCTCGATCTTCGGCCGCTGCTCTCCGTCGGAGAGGTTGAGCTCCTCCAGGGCGAGGAAGTCGCGACGATTCTCCTGCAGAGCCCGGTGGAGGGACGGGAGCTCCCGGGAGAGGCGGTCGTAGAAGTTCTGGCGGTCTCCCTTGCGGGAGAGGTTCAGGTCGAGGCTCTTCTCGACGAGCTGAGTGCCATCCTGAATCTCCTGCAGGAGGCCGATGGCGAGCTGCTGGCCGAGGGCGGTCTGGTAGACGAGGCGGACGAGGCGCTCCTGGGAGCGCTCGATCTGCTTGGCGTAGAGGATCTCTTCGTCCCGGGTGAGGAGGGGGATCGAGGCCATCTGCGCGAAGTACATGCGGATGGGGTCGTCGAGGGCCTTGACCGACTCCGCGCTGAGGCGCCGGGCGCGCGCGGCGTCGAAGCGCTCGACGTCGCCGTCATCGTCATCCGCGTCGTCGCCGTCGGAGTCCCCCTCGTCGGAGACATCCTCCTCGTCGAAGGAGTCGAGGTCCTCTCCTTCCACGTCGGTCTGGAGCTCCGCCGCGTCGGGCTCTTCCGCCTCGAGGAGGGAGCAGCCCTGGGCCTGAAGGTGCTCGCTCACCTTGACGGCGAGCTTGCGGCTCTCGGGGGTGTCCTCGGTCAGCTCGGGGAGGGCATCCCTCAGCTCGGCCGGGGCGATCGAGTCCCGCCCGGCAATGGAGCCGAGGAAGGCCTCGAGGCGTGCTTCGAAGTCGTTGGTCTCGGTCACGAGCGATCCTCCTCATCCGTCCCCCGAAGGGGACCAGCGCTCGGGTGTCTTCCTGAAGGGTGCCGGGGCGATCGCCTCGGGGGCCTCGCGCCGGCCGCCGCGCCTTCGGGGTGAGACAGGAAGCAAGGCCGGGGCCCGTCGTGGGAAAAGCCCCTTCGACCGCAGAGAAGGCTCAGGAGGGCTTGGAACCGACCCGTGAGGGGGGGCGGGGCCCGCGGGGG
>JAFMMO010000323.1 GCA_017859655.1 Pseudomonadota bacterium
GGAGCCGATGACGAGCCTGAACCCGGTCTTCAAGGTCGGGCACCAGATCGGCGAGGCGCTGATCCTGCATCAGGGGCTCTCCAAGCAGGAGGCCCGTCAACGCACGGTCGACCTCCTCGGAAAGGTGGGGATCCCCGATCCCGCCAAGCGGGTCGACGAGTACCCGCATCAGATGTCGGGCGGCATGAAGCAGCGCGTGATGATCGCGATGGCGCTCGCCTGCGGGCCCTCGCTCCTCATCGCCGACGAGCCGACGACCGCCCTCGATGTGACGATTCAGGCCCAGATTCTGGATCTCCTGAAGGAGCTGCAGGAGACCGAGGGGATGGCGATCCTCATGATCACCCACGACCTCGGGGTCATCGCCGAGTGCGCCGACCATGTCGCCGTCATGTACGCGGGCAAGGTCGTCGAGTACGCCCCGGTGGTCGAGCTCTTCGAGAACCCGAAGCACCCCTACACGGTCGGTCTCTTCCGCTCCCTCCCCCGGGTCGGGGAGGAGAAGGAGGCGCTCGAAGTGATCCGCGGGAATGTCCCGAACCCCCTCGAGTTCCCGACCGGCTGCAAGTTCTGGCCGAGATGTCCGCACGCGAACGATCGCTGCCGACAGGAGGAGCCCGCCCTCGAGGAGCGCTCCTCGGAGCACACCGTCGCCTGCTGGCGGGTCGACGAGATCGAGGCGGTCCACCCCCTCGCGGACAGGAGGTCGTCGTGAGCGATGCCACGAACGGCGCGGAGTCTGGAGCGGGCGGCGCCGGTCCCCTCCTCGAGGTCCGGGACCTCGTGAAGCACTTCCCCATCCGCAAGGGTGTCTTCCACCGCACGGTCGGGCAGGTCCAGGCGGTCGACGGCGTGAGCTTCACGCTCAACCGCAAGGAGACGCTGGGGCTCGTGGGGGAGTCCGGCTGCGGGAAGACCACCGTGGGGCGGACCCTGCTCCGTCTGATCGAGCCGACCTCGGGTCAGGTCACCTTCGATGGCCATGACCTCGTCGGCATGAGCCGCGCGGAGCTGCGCCCCCTTCGCCGTCGGATGCAGATCATCTTCCAGGACCCGTACGGCTCCCTGAATCCGCGGATGACGGTCGGCGCGATCGTGGGGGAAGGGCCGCTGATCCACGAGATGGGCTCCCGGGAGGAGCGGCGGGAGCGGGTCGAGTACCTGCTGGAGCGGGTCGGGCTCGATCCGGTCCATCAGATCAACCGCTACCCCCATGAGTTCTCCGGCGGCCAGCGGCAGCGCATCGGGATCGCTCGCGCCCTGTCGGTGAACCCCGACTTCATCGTCTGCGACGAGGCGGTCTCCGCTCTCGATGTGTCGATTCAGGCGCAGATCATCAACCTCCTCATCGAGCTGCAGGACGAGTTCGACCTGAGCTACCTCTTCATCGCCCACGACCTCGCGGTGGTGGAGCACATCAGCGACCGGGTCGCCGTGATGTACCTCGGCAAGATCGTCGAGGAGGCTCCCGCGCGCGAGCTCTATCACAATCCCCGTCACCCCTACACCCGCGCGCTCCTCTCCGCGGTCCCGGAGCCGGATCCGACGCGGAAGAAGGAGCGCATCCTCCTGACCGGGGATGTCCCGACGCCGATCAACCCCCCCAGCGGCTGTCGGTTCCACACCCGCTGTCCGCAGCGGATGCCGGTCTGCTCCGGGGAGTTCCCCGGGCGCTACGACATCGGCCCCGGGCACCACAGTCACTGCTACCTCGAGGATCCGGCCCACGCCGCGGAGGAGCCCGCGGCGAGCTGACTCCGCCGCGGGTCCGTTCCCCCGACCGCGCCCGCCCGGTACCCTGCTCCCTCTCCGTCCCCCGGTCGACAGGTGAGGCATGTCCGAACTTCGCTCCCCATCGTCCACGCGCTCCGTGCTCGCCGCGCCTCCCGATGAAGAGGCGCCGGGGGGGCGCTGCGCGTTCGTGACCTACGGCTGCCGCCTCAATCAGTACGACACACAGGCGATCCGCGAGGAGCTCGAGGAGCTCGGCTTCGCGGAGGTGCCCGAGGAGGAGGGCTCCCTCGACCTTGTCGTGGTGAACAGCTGCACGGTCACCGCTCGGGCCGGGGAGAAGGTGGAGGCGCGGGTGCGAGCCCTCGGCCGCCGCCACCCGGAGGCGCAGATCCTCGTGACCGGCTGCGTGACCGACGAGGACCGCTCCCGGCTCCTCGAGCTCCCGGGGGTCGAGCACATCGTGGGCAACGAGGAGAAGGACCGGATCGCATCGATCGTCCGGGGCGTCGGTTCGCCGGGAGAGGAGCGGCGCCGCCGCGCGGACCGCTCGATCTTCCGCCTCGGGGTCCGCCGCTTCGCCGGTCACACCCGTGCCTTCGTCAAGGTCCAGGACGGGTGCGACTCCTTCTGCAGCTACTGCATCATCCCGTACCTGCGGGGCTCCTCCCGGAGTCGCGCGATCTCGGATGTGGTGGAGGAGGGGCGTCGCGTCGCCGAGGCCGGTCATCGCGAGGTCGTCCTGACGGGGATCCATCTCCGGCAGTATGGA
>JAFMMO010000011.1 GCA_017859655.1 Pseudomonadota bacterium
TCCGCGACCGCGACGGTCCCCCCCGACCGACGCGCCTCGGCGATCACCCGGGCCGGCAGACGCAGATCCCCCTCCCCGAGGCAGCGGGCTCCGAAGGCCTCCCTCGCCGCCGGGAGGAGGTCGAAGTCTCCGCGGAGGCGGACCTCGATCTCCCCCTCCTTCACGCAGATGTGGTGGTCGGGGGGCAGCCCTGCGGCCTCGAGGGTCTCCACGATCCAGGCGTCGAGCGTGGACTCCGGCACCCCGTGAAAGGCCCACACACGCTCGTCGGAGCGATCGGGGAGGCGACCCCTCAGCTCGGGGAGGACCACCTCGGTGAGGAGCCCGCGGAATTCGTGGGGAACGCCGGGGAGGCAGTAGACCGTCGCCGCGCCGATCGGCAGCGAGAAGGCGGGGGCGGTCCCCCAGGGATTCTCGATGCCTTGGGCGCCCCGGGGAAAGAAGGCCTGCCGCTGGTTCCGCTCGGAGAGCTTCACCGGACTTCCCCGGTAGCGCTCGACGATCTTCGCCCACCAGCTCTCATGGAAGTCGAGGGGAACCCCGGCGGCCTGCGCGCACTCGGAGCGGGTTCGGTCATCCTCCGTGGGACCGAGCCCTCCGGTGACGAGCACGACGTCCGCGCGGGCGCACTCGCGCCGGAGCACCTCGGCCAGGGCACCCTCCGGGTCTCCGACGGTCACGTGCGCGACGACCTGAGCCCCGAGGGCATGGAGCTCGGATGAGGCGAGCGCCGCGTGGGTGTCGACGACCCGACCCGCGAGCAGCTCGTCCCCGACGGAGATGAGGACAACCTTCATGGCGGCTCCCTACTCCGCGCGACGCCGGGTCGCTTCCGCCTTCAACTGACGGGTGATCGAGTCGACGAAGCCGACCGCCGCCTCCCGGCGGGAGCGGTCCGCGACCTCGCCGCCCTCCCGATCGTAGAGGGCGTAGCGGGACTCCCTCCCGCGCACGGTGATCCCGCCCTTGTAGAGTCGCAGGCGGATCCGTCCCGAAACGTAGCGCTGGGTCGCCCGGAAGAAGTGGTCGAGCGCCTCGCGCAGCTCTCCGAACCACTGCCCCTCGTAGATCAGCCGGCCGTACTCGTCGGCGAGGTTGCGCTTCAGCCGCAGCAGGTCCTGGGGCTGGGTCAGCTCCTCCAGCGCGCCGTGGGCGGTGTAGAGGAGCTGGGCCGCGGGGGCCTCGTAGAGCTCCCGCGCCTTCCCGCCCAGGACCCGGTTCTCCACATGGTCGAGGCGGCCGATCCCATGCTCGCCCCCCTTCTCATGGAGATCGAGGACGAGGTCGACGGAAGAGAGCCGGGTGCCGTCGACCGAGACCGGGCTTCCCTCCTCGAACTCGATGACGACATCGAGCGGCTCGTTGGGAGCATCCAGCGGGCTGCGGGTGATGAGGTAGGTCTCCTCGGGCGGGGACTCCCAGGGATCGGCGAGCCCGCCGTGGACCTGACCGCATCCCCAGAGGTTCTGGTCGACCGAGATCCTCCGCTCGAACTCCTCCCGCTCGGGGAGGTGGAGCCGGCGAAGGCGCTCCATCTTCCGGTCGAGGTCGAGGGGGGGCATCCGTCGGCCGGGCGCGACGATCTCCAGAGAGGGGTCGAGCGCCGCGACCGAGGACTCGAAGCGGAGCTGGTCGTTCCCTCCCCCCGAGGAACCATGGCCGACCACGGTGATCCCCTGCTCCCCCGCGAGGCGGACGAGCTCCTGCGCGATGGCGTAGCGGGCGAGGGGAGTGGAGAGGAGGTAGTCCTCGTAGCGGGCGCCGGAGCGCAGCGTCGGGAAGGCGAAGTCCTCCACGAAGGAGCGCCGGAGGTCGACGATGATCGTCGACTGCGCGCCGGACTCGAGGGCGAGCTCGCCGAGCGGCTCGATCCGCTCCGCCTGACCGAGATCGGCGAGGAGGGCGACGACCGGGTGCCCCTGGGTCCGGCTGAGCCAGTGGACCCCGAGCACGTCATCGATGCCGCCGGAGAATGCGAAGAGGACTCTTTCCATGCCGTCAGGCTACCGGACTCCGCGCTCCACCGGAACGCCCGATCCCCGAGACTCGTGAGGCGCCCGCGGCGTTCCCTCGGGAAACCCGTTCCCGGCGCCTACTCCCCCGCCCCCGAGGACCCGACGCCCCCCTCCCGGGCCCGCCGCTCCGCCCGGCGGCGGAACCAGACCGAGGCGAGGATTCCGGTCTCGTACAGGAGGACGAGCGGACCCGCCATCAGGAGCTGGGTGACGACATCCGGCGGGGTGAGGCAGGCCCCGAAGACGAAGGCACAGAGGATCGAGTACTTCCGGACCTCGCGGAACCGCTCCGGGGTCACGAGACCCGCCCGCGAGAGGAAGATCATCAGCAGCGGCAGCTGGAAGACGAGCCCCATGCCGATGAGGAGGGTGAAGACGAGGCCCATGTAGTTCGAGAGGGTGAAGGTCGGCTCGAAGACGTCGGGGTCCCCGTAGCCGCCGAGGTAGCTGAGGCCGACCGGGATGAGGATCTTGTAGGCGAAGAGCCCGCCGGCCACCAGGGAGAGCAGGCTGAAGGGCAGATAGGGAGCGACCGCGCTCCGCTCGTGCCGGTAGAGCCCCGCCGCGATGAAGAGCCAGATCTCGTGGGTGATCCACGGCAGTCCGATCAGGAATCCGGTGAGCAGGGCCAGCTTCAGATGGGCGAAGAAGGCCTCGACGTAACTGAGCAGTCGGAGCGGGACCTCCTCCTCACGCCAGAGGCGCAGTCGCTCCGTCCGCCCCGCGACCCCCTCGAGCTCCCGATCGAGTCGGCGAACGGTCGAGACGCCATCCCCATCGGGTGGCGTCCCCGCCGCCGGCGCGGCCTGCTCCCGCCAGCCGCTCACCGCCTCCCCGAGGCCGGCGAGGTCCTCCCGTGCCTCCACGATCGGGGCCTGGGCCCCCCACGCGTGATCCTCCGCCGCTGCCGCGAGGTCGATCTCGATCCGCTCGATCCAGCCGGAGAGTCCGGTGCCCGTGATCGACGCCTCCTCCCCCTCGAGGACGAGATCGGCGAGAGCCTGGACCTGCGGGTCCCGGATCTCGGAGCGGAGCAGGCGGATCGCGCGCGCTCTCCGCTCCTCCTCCGCGATCGCGCGCGCCCCTTCTTCGGCGGGCAGGGCGGCGACCTCCCGACGAAGCTCCAGCAGCCTCTCCGCCACCTCATCGGCGAGCCGACGCCCCTGCACCTGTCGCATGGCGCGACGATGCGGAGCGGAGATCATCTCCATCAGGGTGGACTGGAAGATCAGGGCGACGATCGTGAAGAGGAGGGTGACGAGCAGGGATCGGATGATCCGGTGGCGCAGCTCCTCGAGGTGCTCCCCGAAGGACATCACTTCGAGGTTCTCCTCCCCGTCGGGGAGCGGAGGGGCTGGGGGCATCGCGCGCGACTCCTCGTGCGTCGGGGGATCGACCCGACCCGGGGATCCGGGTCGCCTCGGTCGTTCGAGGGGATCAGGATAGCAACGGCGCCGTCAGCGGGCGAGGGAACCGGAGCGCCCCCCCGGCTCGACGCCCAGACTCGATAGAGCAGGCCCGGAAGAGCAGGCCCGGAAGCGCGAAGACGGGCCGACCCCGCTGGGGCCGACCCGTCTTCACTTCTCCCGGTTCACAGCTCCCGGCGAAGGGGTCGCCCCCTCCTCCGATCAGGGCTGGATGAACTCGAGGAGCTCCTGCTCGCGCAGGATCGTGACGCCGAGGCTGCGGGCCTCGTCGTACTCATCGGTCTCCGCGTAGCCCGCGAGGGCGACGACGAAGGCGGTCTCCAGGCGGACGTCGTCCTCGACCGTCCCCCCGAAGGCCTCGATCTTCTGCACCATCTCCTCGCGGGAGAGGCGGTTGTTCACCGGGCGGTCGCCGGCGAAGACGAAGATCGGGGTGGTCTCCTTGTTGTAGAAGGGGCTCGTGACCTGATCCCCGATGGCGATCGGGTTGTACGGGTCGATCGTCTCGAGGATGCGGACCTCGGCGAAGTCCTCCTCGACGCGCGCGACCTCCACACGCCCCTTCGTGACGCGCTTGCCGCCTCCGACGGTCTGGAAGACCTGGAAGACGAGCCCGCGGCGAAGGCGATCCTGCCGTCCGATGTTGATCCAGGCGAAGCCGAGCTCCTCCTCGACGCGGAGGACCTCGCCGTCCGGATCGACCATCCCCCAGTCCTGCTCCTGCTTCAGCTCGTACTCGAGCTGCTTGATGCGCTGGTGCGCCTTGTCGAGGAGCCCCTGGGTGATCTGGAGGTCGCGGTTCACCGCGTAGAGCCGGCTGGAGGAGTCCTCCTCCAGCTCCTGGATCTCGTTCTGCAGACGGGAGACCTCCTCGCGGGAGTCGGCGCGGGTGCGCTCGAGCTGGGTCTGGAGGTCGTTGTTCTCGTTGCGCAGCTCGTCCACCCGGGCCTGGAACTCGTTCCGGACCTCCTGAACCTCCTGCTGGTGCTGGAGGCTGCGGTCGGTGGCGCTGACGGCGGTCGCGGTCTGCTGCTCGAGGGAGCTCTTCAGGCTCGTGAGCGCCTTCGTCATCTCGCCGAGCGCGTCGTCCATCCCGAGCGGGGTCGGAACCGCCGACATGCCGAGGACGTCCTTCAGGTCGTTCCCGCACTGGTCGAGCTTGCCCTTGAGGAGGTCGACGTCGGGGCTCTCCGCGGCGGAGCCGGTGACGACCTCGGAGAGGTCGTCGTAGCGGGTGCTCAGATCCCGGACCTGATTCTCCTTGGCGTCACGCTCCTCCCGCAGCTTCACCGCGCTCGCCTCGAGATCGGCGATCGTCGAGTTCTGACTGAAGGCGAAGAGAATGGTCATGATGCAAATCACGACCACCACGATGAGGTAGGAGAAATGGATTCCGCCCTGTCCTCTGGCCATCGATGGACCTCCTGATCACGCCGACCCCGGCGCATCCTTCCTGGCCGCGACACCCGCCCGGGTGAGCGCGCCCGTTCCCGACGTCGTGGGGAGCACACGGCGGGGGCCACCCGCCCGTGTGGGGAACGCAGTCGCGCGCTCCCTCCGACGTTGCGCCGATCGCCACGCGAATGTGCGCGTGATCGAGCCTGCTTGCTTCAATCGAACGAATCCCGACTCAGTGGCCGCCCTCCTCCGTCCGCGGAGCACCGCGGGGCGGGGGGAGGAGCGACACGACTCCCCGGAGTCGGCCTTCGGCTGGAACTTCACCCCAGGAGTCTCGCGAGGAACCACCCCGGGGAGCGTCATCGCCCGCCCTCGACCCAGCGGGCACGAGCCCGACGCAGAGGAGCGGAGAGACGTCCCGGAACGAGAGACCGGGGGAGAACCCGGAGGAGAACTCCTCCGGAGTCCGAACCCGGAAGATTGTAGGAAGGTCGGAAACCGTGTCAAGTGTGGCCGTTGCCGCAACGGGACGCTCTGAGTAGGGTGAGATCCCCGCCCCGAGCCCCCGGGGCGACCCCCGCTCCCCGATCCCCCCCTCGGCCCCGAGTCCCAAGGAGGCGCACCCTTGAACGGGGTTCTCTACCTGATCGACGGCCACTACCAGATCTTCCGGGGCTTCTTCGGAATGCGGCCCCTGACGAACGGGCAGGGGATGCAGGTGCAGGCGGTCTATGCCGTCACCGACCTCCTCCTCCGCCTGAAGCGCCAGTACGGCGTGGAGCGCTGGGCGATCGCCATGGACGCCTCCGGGCCGACCTTCCGCCACGAGCGGTACCCCGAGTACAAGGGGACCCGCGAGGAGATGCCCCCGGAGCTGGTGGCGCAGCTCCCCTGGATCGATCGGGTCATCGAGGCGTTCCGGATCCCGATTCTCTCCACCCCGGGGCTGGAGGCGGACGACTGGATCGCCTCGGCCAGCGTCCACGCGGCGGCGGCGGGCCTCGATGTCCGCATCCTCTCGAAGGACAAGGACCTCGAGCAGGTCCTCTCCGAGCGGATCCAGATCCTCGACGAGCGGGACGGAGACCTCCGCGACCCGGCGTGGCTCCTCGCCAAGAAGGGGATCCGACCCGACCAGGTCGTCCAGTATCAGGCGCTCGTCGGGGACACCTCCGACAACGTCCCCGGGGTCTCGGGGATCGGAGCCAAGGGAGCCGCGAAGATCCTCTCCGTGGTGGAGGACATCGAGCAGTTGCTGGAGGATCCGATCCCCGAGGGGATCACGCCCCGCAACGCGAAGCTGATCCGGGAGCAGGTGGAGAGTCTGCGACTCTCCCGCTGGCTCGTCGAGCTTCGCACCGACCTCGAGCTGCCGACCCCGGTCGAGACGCTCCGCGTCGAGGAGCCCGATGTCCCCGCTCTCCTCGAGCTCTTCCAGGAGCTCGGCTTCCGCCGCTTCCGTGAGCAGCTGCTCAAGGAGCAGGGGGAGGGGCCGGAGGTCGAGTCCGGGCTCCTCCCGGGGATGGAGACCTCGCCGGCGGTCGCGCCCGCCGCACCGCCGGGGAGCTACACCCTGGTCGAGTCTCTCGAGCAGCTCGATCAGGTGGTCGAGGCGTGCCGCGGCGCCGGGCGCTTCGCCTTCGACACCGAGACCACCGGGCTCGACCCCCTCTCCGACCGGGCGGTCGGGGTCTCCCTCGCCTGGACCTCCGGCGAGGCGGTCTACGTCCCCCTCGAGTCCCCCGGCCGCGGCGCCCTCCCCCGCGGGGATGTCCTTGAGAGGCTCCGCCCGATCCTCGAGGACCCGGAACTGGGCAAGATCGCCCAGAACAGCAAGTACGACGCGCAGATCATGGCGAACGACGGAGTCCATCTCCGCGGGATCGCGTTCGACCCGATGCTCGCCGCCTACCTGCTGAATCCCCTGCACGGCCGCTACAAGCTCGACGACATGGTCGGCGAGCGGCTGAACCATCGCATGATCCCGATCGCCGACATCATCGGCCGCGGGGAGGACGAGGTCTCCATGGCGGACCTCGCCCCCGAGGCGATCCGCGACTACGCGGCCGAGGACGCGGACTTCACCCTCCGCCTCGCCGAGGTCCTCGAGAAGGAGGTCGCGGAGCAGCAGCTCGAGCGGGTGCTGACCGGGATCGAGTGCCCCCTCGTCGAGGTGCTCGTCGACATGGAGCGGGAGGGGATCACCCTCGATGTCGGGCGCCTGACCGAGCAGCAGTCCGAGCTCGAGGTCGAGGTCGCCGCCCTCGAGGCCGCGATCCACGATGCCGCGGGGGAGGAGTTCAAGATCTCCAGCCCGAAGCAGCTGCAGACGATCCTCTTCGACAAGCTCGGGCTCCCGGTGATCCAGAAGACGAAGACCGGTCGCTCCACGAACGCGGAGGTGCTGGAGGAGCTCTCGGTGCAGGTTCCCGACCAGCCCCTGCCGGGGCTGATCCTCGAGCACCGGAGCCTCTCCAAGCTCCTGAACACCTACATCACGGCGCTGCCGAAGCTCGTCCACCCCGACACCGGTCGGCTCCACACCGACTTCCGCCAGACGGTCGCCGCCACCGGTCGGCTGAGCAGCGAGAAGCCGAACCTGCAGAACATCCCGATCCGCAACGAGGTCGGCCGGAGGATCCGACGCGCCTTCCGCCCGAACCGCCCCGGGCATCTCTTCCTCTCCGCCGACTACTCGCAGATCGAGCTTCGACTCCTCGCCCACATCTCCGGCGATGAGACGCTGGTCCGCACCCTTCGCGACGGGGAGGACATCCACGCCACCGTGGCGGCCCGGATTCACGGCAAGGAGGTGGCGGAGGTCTCCCGGGAGGAGCGGTCCGCGGCGAAGGCGGTGAACTTCGGCGTGATCTACGGCATGGGCGCCTTCGGCCTCGCGCGGGACCTCAAGATCCCCGTCGCGGAGGCGAAGGAGTTCATCGAGGCCTTCTTCAGCCAGTTCCCCGGGGTGCGCCGCTTCATCGAGGAGACGAAGGAGTCCGCCCGGGAGAGCGGGGAGGTGCGGACCCTCTACGGACGCCGCCGCCCCATCCCTGAGATCCAGTCCCGCCTGCCGCGGGACCGGGCCCGGGGAGAGCGCTTCGCCGTCAACAGCGTCGTCCAGGGGAGCGCGGCGGATGTGATCAAGATGGCGATGGTCGACATTCACCGCTCGATCCGCGAGCGCGGGTCGGAGGCGCGGCTCCTCCTGCAGATCCACGACGAGCTGCTCCTCGAGGTGCCCGAGGCCGCGCTCGACGCGGAGAGGGAGCACCTGGTGCACTGCATGCAGGAGGTCGTCTCGCTCGAGGTGCCCCTCCTCGTCTCCGCCTCTTCCGGGAGCGACTGGTACGATGCCTCCAAGTAGCGTGGAGCCGTTCATCGTGGCGGTCACCGGGGGGATAGGCTCCGGCAAGAGCACCGTCTCCCGTCTCTTCACCCGCTGGGGCGCACACCGGATCGACGCGGACGAGCTCGCCCACCGCGCCTTCGACGATCCGGCGGTCCGCGCCGCCCTCGCCCCGGACTTCCCCGGGGTCTTCGGGAGCGGAGGCGAGGTCGACCGCGCGGCGCTGGCCGACCGGGTCTTCACCGACCCGGAGAGTCGGCGGCGCCTCGAGGCGGTCGTCCACCCCTGGGTGCGCGACCGGATCGAAAAGGAGCTTGCAGCCCTTTCCCGTAACGGGTCAGATGCGGCCAGTCCGCTACCGGGGAAGCGACCTCTGGTGCTTCTCGACGTCCCCCTTCTCGAGACGAGCCCGTTCCGAGATCGAGCGGATGCCGTGGTCTTCATCGACACTCCGGACGAGGACCGAATTCGCAGGGTCACCGAGACCCGGGGCTGGTCACGCGAAGAGCTGGCCCGCCGCGAAGCCTCCCAGAGACCCCTCGCCGAGAAGCGCCGAGCCGCTCACCACGTCCTCCCCAACCCCGATCCAGAGAGTGGCGCACGCGCGCGCGGGAAGGACGAGGATCCCCGGCTCGTCGAGGCCTGTCGGGCCTTGCTCGGTGAGTGGATCTCTCGACTGACCTGAGATCTCCAGGTGCCCGGGCCGAACGGTCTCCGGGCGGGTACGACCGGCAACGAGCGCTCCGCGGGGATCGGAGCCGACACGAAGGAGTCCTGACCGGATGGCGACCCAATCGAAGGGGGACGGCTCGGGCGGCGCGAAGAAGACCACCAGCCGCAAGACCACCTCCAAGAAGAAGACGAGCAAGCGCACCACGAAGGCCACCGAGGGCTCGAAGAGCGCCGGGCCGGGCCGCAAGCGCAGCTCGAAGTCGACTCCTTCCGAGGATGAGCCCGCGCCGCTGGACAAGCTGCTGGCGGAGGAGACGGAGCCGGTCGAGCCGGTCGGTGCGCCCCAGGTGGATGAGGATGCCGAGCCGAAGGCCGACCTCCACATCACCCAGATGCAGAAGATGACGATGAACGAGCTCCTCGCGATGGCCCGTGAGGAGGGCCTGGAGGAGATCACCGGGCTGAAGAAGCAGGACCTGATCTTCAAGGTCCTGAAGGAGCGGGCCAAGGCCGAGGGGGTGATGTACGGCGAGGGCGTCCTCGAGGTGCTCCCCGACGGCTTCGGATTCCTCCGCTCCCCCCGCTACTCGTACTTCCCCTGCCCGGACGACATCTACGTCTCCCCCTCCCAGATCCGACGGTTCGGCCTGACGACCGGCTGCATCGTCCAGGGACAGGTGAGGCCCCCCAAGGAGAACGAGAGGTACTTCGCCCTCCTTCATGTCGACGCGGTCAACTACGAGGAGCCGGAGAAGGTCCATGAGAAGGTCGTCTTCGACGACCTGACCCCGCTCTATCCGGATCGGCGCCTCGCCATGGAGACCGACGCGGACTCCCTCGAGATGCGGATCATCGACCTCGTCAGCCCGATCGGGAAGGGTCAGCGCGGCCTGATCGTCGCGCCCCCCCGGACGGGAAAGACGATCCTGCTCCAGCTCATCGCGAACTCGATCGCCATGAACAACCCGGACTGCGACCTCATGGTGCTGCTCATCGACGAGCGCCCGGAGGAGGTCACGGACATGGAGCGGCACGTGCGGGGCGAGGTCATCTCCTCGACCTTCGACGAGCCGGCCAGCCGCCACGTCCAGGTCGCGGAGATGGTGATCGAGAAGGCCCGCCGCCTCGTCGAGTACGGGCGGGATGTCGTGATCCTGCTCGACTCGATCACGCGCCTCGGGCGGGCCTACAACAACGAGGCCCCCCACTCCGGCCGGATCCTCTCGGGCGGAGTCGACGCCAGCGCGCTGCAGCGGCCGAAGCGCTTCTTCGGCGCCGCGCGGAACATCGAGGAGGGGGGCAGCCTCACGATCATCGCCACGGCGCTCATCGACACCGGGAGCCGGATGGACGAGGTGATCTTCGAGGAGTTCAAGGGCACCGGAAACTGCGAGCTGCATCTCGACCGCCGGCTGGCGGACAAGCGGGTCTGGCCCGCGATCGACATCAACCGCTCCGGCACCCGCAAGGAGGAGCTGCTGATGCAGCCCGAGGAGCAGAAGCGCCTCTGGATGCTCCGCAAGGTCCTGAACGACATGAACCCGGTCGAGGCGATGGAGCTGCTCAAGGCGAAGATCAAGCAGACCGGCTCGAACGCCGAGTTCCTGCTCGCCATGAACACGGAGAGCTGAGCGCGCCCCTCGCACCGACGAGCCTCGGAAACGAGAAGAGCCCCCCGCGATCGGTGATCGCGGGGGGCTCTTCTCATCCCCCGGGGGGAGCGGACCGGCCGCGGGAGTCGGGGCTCGGCGGTGGCCTCACCCCTTGTAGGGCTGGATCACCACGCTGAGGGTCCGCGGCTCGAGCCCCTCGTCGTTGAGGACCCGGATCGAGACCCGGATCGAGGGGGGGACGAACGCGGCCCGGTAGCGCAGGTTCGACTGATCGGTGTTCCAGATCGTCGAGTCCACCGTCTCCTGGAAGTAGAGCTGGCCGTTCACGTTCCGCCGGACCGTGTACTCGCCCGGGGTGAAGTCGGTGGCGCCGGTGGTCCAGATGTAGATCGGGTCACCGAGCGTCAGCTGGGAGAAGCGATTCCGATCGGTGCCGCCCGGTGCGTTGAAGTAGAACGGCTCGTCACGCCCCTGACTGACCTCGCGCCGCCCGCGCACGGCCACGCCGGTCAGCTGACGACTGAAGCCCCCGTACAGGAACTCCTTGATGGTGTAGCCGCCCGAATCGCGGGGGCGGCCCTCGGACTCGACGAGCTCGGGCTCGTTCTCCGGGGTGCAGTAGAACCCCGGCTTCGAGTCGAAGACGTTGTCGTAGTAGTACTCCACCCTGAAGTCGGTGACGTTCGAGCAGAGCTCGGTCACCCGCTCCTCCACGGTGTCGGGGGAGCGATCGTAGTTGTCGGCGTTCACATCGAGGTAGCGGACGATCTTCAGGAGGACGAGGCCGGTGTTGTCCTCGACCTCCTCACCGACCGGCTCGATCCGCCGGCCCTTCTCGATCGTGGTCGGGTCGACCAGGAGATACTCGACGTTCGCGAGCTTGAGCGAGTCCCCGATCTCGACCGGACCGCGGAAGTAGAGCTTGTAGGCGTCGTGCTCCGACTCGAACGGGCCGCTCCGGAAGGTGTACGAGCGCTGCATGATCTTGGCGCCCTCGTCGTACTCACCGACGAGCCCTCCGTCGAGGTTCGGGCCCTTGATCGAGGTCTCCTCGCCCTGGTCCCAGTGTCCGTTCTTCCCGCCGATGTTCCCCGACTGCTCGGTGTCCACGTAGAACTCGAGGCTCGTGGTCGGCTCCCAGCCCCGCACGGTCGTCTCGATGTCGTCGAGGGCGTAGCGGAACTTCTGGTAGACGTCGACCTTGCTGGTCGTCGAGCGGTAGATGCCCTGGGCCTGGGTGCCGACGGTGGCGATCGCGACCGAGATGATCGTCGCGAGGGTCAGGGAGACGAGCAGCTCGAGGATCGTGAACCCCGACTCCCGCGTCCTCGACCCACGCCCGCCCGACTCAGCGATGGACGAGGATCGTGCGGCTGTAGATCGGCTCCTGCACATTCTCGAGCTCCTTAATGTAGGCGAAACTGCGGTAGACGAGGATCTCGAACTCGTAGAGCTCCCCCGAGGGATCGACCCGCTCTTCGTTCGGGTAGGAGCGCCCGAGGCTCGCGTCGCGGTACGCCGGGCGGACGGTGAAGGCGTAGGAGTACTGGGAGATCGGGTCCGGCTCCGCCTGCAGCTCCTCGTCATCGTCCTCGCTCTCCTCGAGGAACCGGTCGGACAGGGTCCAGACCCGCTTCACGAGGTAGGTCGGATCGGGGTCGTCGTTCCCGGGCGTGGGAGGCGGATCGTAGTCGTCCTTGTCGTCGTCCGCCGAGGAGACCCGCCCTCCCCCGTTCGGGGATGCTCCCTCGTCGCTCATCGGCGGCATCGGGTCCCCGCCGAGGGTCGGGGTCCAGGTCTTCCCATCGCTCTCGGGGTAGACGAAGAGCTTGCCCCGAGCGTAGGCGTCGTTTCGGGAGACCTCGGAGCGCACGTCGTCGTCGGGGTCGGGGAGCAGGATGAAGTAGTCCATCTGCGCCGAGACGTTCTTCATGTTCCCGAGGATCGGCGCTGCGTCCTCGACGCCGTCGTGCTGGAAGATGAAGTAGGAGGTCGTCCCGTTGTTCAGATGCCCCTTGCGGTTCTGCATCCCGTCGCGGATCGCCTGCTCCACTGACTGGGCGATGAGCACGCCGTTCGTCTCCTCGATCGTCATCTTCCCGAGCTTCATCGCGACCGGGAAGAGCGCGAGGAGCCCGAGCAGGCCGATGACGAGGATCGCCGTCGCGAGCATGATCTCGAGGATCGTGAAGCCGCGCTCGAGGGTCCGGACCGTCCGTGCCATCACTCGTCCCCTCCGTCCGGCTCCTCCACCTTGGAGACCGTCCTCCCGGTGGCCCGGATGTCGACCCAGCAGATCTCCAGACTCCCCGCCATGCGGATCTCGACGTCGGCGATCTGGCAGGGGGTCGCGCTGAACTCGTAGGTGGGGACATCGCGGTACTCCCCGAAGTCGACGGTACCGTCCCGGTCGAACCAGAGGACGACATCGCGTCCCCCGACCGACGGGTTGTCGATGTTCCCATCCCCGTCGACCAGGCTCCCCAGCTCCTCGGGGATGTCCTCGTACTCGAGGTCCGCGAAGTGGAGGTCGTAGCTGATCTCTCCGCGGCCATCGACGTTGTAGCGTCGCATGGCGTTGAGGTACTGGAAGCCCTCGGTGCCCTCGCCGTACTTCGGCTCCCGGTAGGTCCGGAGTCCGTCACGACAGAAGATGACCGCGACGCGGCGCTTCTGCGTCACCGCGGTGTTCCGCGCCTCGTTCAGGACCGAGGAGACCATCGTCCCCGCGTTCTCGAGCCGCCGGTTGGAGAACATCGTCGCGAGGGTCGGGCCCATCAGGCTCGCCATCATCACGATGATCCCCATCACGACGATCATCTCGATGAGGGTGAAGCCACCGAGGCGACTCCCCGGGCGACCTCCTCGCTGGGGGCGGCTCGCCGCGTCCATCAGTCCTCCCTCCCCGCCCCCTCGAGGGGCAGGTCCCAGTTCGCGACCACCTGGGCCGCATGCTCCTCGGGGTCGAGGTCCTTCAGGATGTGACCGCTCGGTCCGTGGCTCCAGATGTCGAATTCGCCGAGGTTCTGCGGCCCGACGAGCTCCACCGAGATCCCCTCGAAGGTGCGGGGGTCATCGACATCCTCGTAGCCGATGTCCTCCCAGCCGAGGTGCACCTCGCTCGTGTCCTGACGGGAGTAGGACTCCCGCCCTCCTCCGAGGCGGTCGTAGTGGATCGGCCAGCCCCAGGCGTCACAGACCTCGAGGGCCTCCGGGTCGAACAGGTCGACCCCGAGCGCGGCGTGATCGACGAGCTCGCCCTGCTTGAACTCCGCGACCGGACTCGTGGTGCCGATCGCCTTCATCGTGCCGTCCGGCTGCCGCTTCATCTGATCGATCGGGCGGGTGAGCGCCCAGGAGAGGGCCGCGCCGCTCATCAGCTGCGTCCCCTCCTCGGTGTAGATCTTCTTGCCGTCGAGGCCGTCCGGCGGATACGCGCCGGACTTGCTCTTGTAGGTGTCGAGGTAGAGCTCGAGCTGGCTGATCATGCTCTTCGTGTTCTCGATCCGCGCCTTCTGCTTCAGGCCGCCCCCGCTCATGGCGAGGACCGAGAAGAGCAGCGTGATGATCGAGATCGTGATGAGCAGCTCCACCATGGTGAAGCCCCCGCGGGGCTCAGTTCGTGATGTCGTCATAGCCCGCCTCTTTGGTCGCATCGAGTCCGTAGCAAGCCTCGTTGATCCCGTTCGGACCGATGGACCAGAGATCGAAGGAGCTCTTCTTGATCATCCAGTCCTGAGGCTTCTTCTGCTTGTTCTCCCGGTAGTAGATCGGGGCGCCGTAGGAGTCGAGGTAGAACTTCTCGACGTCCTTGTCCTCGATGTCGTCGGTCAGGGCCTCGACGTAGGTGTCGGTGTCGTAGTCCATGATCACGAGGCTCTTGTAGTTGATGTCGTCGATGTAGTTCTTCTTGCCGGAGTAGAGCGTCGTGAAGAGCACGGGGAAGGCGTTGAACTCCTCCAGCTCGTCCTCGTCCGTCTTGACGTCGTAGCCGGGGTAGTAGGACTTGTCGGAGAAGAACACCTGGAGGGCATTCCCGAAGGTCGTGATCGCGGACTTGGTCTCCGTGACCTTGGCCTGGTCCTTCACCTTCGCGACCGCGCCGGTGACGAGCGCGGAGAGCAGCCCGATGATCGCGATCACGATCAGCAGCTCGACGAGGGTGAAGCCCTCGGCGCGGGCGCGCGAGCGGGTGGCGGGCACGGTGCGACGGTCCTCGCTGGACCGGGATCCCTGGCGACTCAGCATGGCGATGCGTTCCTTTCCTCACCCGCCGGAGAGGCGGGAGTGGGAGCGCCGGTGGGACGGACGCTCGGCGTGATCATCCTCGAGAGCGGTGCGGAGGGCCGGACGCTCCGGGACCCCGCCGCGGAGCGCTGCTGCCCGGTTTCGGCCCCCGGCAGCAGATCCCCGGCAGAAGGTCACCAGAGAGACGAGCGCAGAGGCCTCCCGTTGCAGGAGCCGCTTCGATCCCGCACTCCGGCCCCCCGGCCGGCGTGATCGGCGCGTGCCCCCCCACCCAGAGGCGCAGCCGCCTCCGAATGCCGACACGGTCCCCGGGCGGATCACCCGCCGGGAGACTCCAAGACCGCGTATTTTGCGCCGGAAACCGGAGATTGACAAGGGTTTCGGACAGCGGGGGAGGGCCCGGGCCCCCCACCGACCGGCTCCTCAACCGTCGAGGAAGTACTCCTCGAGGAAGCCGGTGTCGATGTTCCCCTGGATGAAGTGATGGTGCCGGAAGATCTCCCGCTGGAACGGGATCGTCGTGTGCACACCCTCGATGACGAACTCGTCGAGGGCCCGGCGCATGGTGACGATCGCCTCCTCCCGGGTGTCGCGGTGGACGATCAGCTTGCCGATCATCGAGTCGTAGCTCGACGGGATCGTGTAGCCCGCGCAGACGTGGGAGTCGACCCGGACGCCGTAGCCGCCCGGGGGGATGTAGCGGGTGATCAGCCCCGGAGAGGGCTTGAAGCCGTCCGCGGCGTTCTCCGCGTTGATCCGGCACTCGATGCTCGACCCGCGGATTCGCACATCCTCCTGCCGGAAGCGCATCGGAGCGCCGGCCGCGACGAGGATCTGCTCCTTGAGCAGGTCGATCCCGGTGACCATCTCGGTGACCGGATGCTCCACCTGGATCCGCGTGTTCATCTCGATGAAGTAGAAGTTGTCGTCCTGATCGAGCAGAAACTCCACCGTCCCGGCCCCGCGGTAGTCCGCGCCCCGGGAGAGGGTGACGGCGCTCTCCCCGAGTCGACGCCGGAGGTCCTCGTCGACCGCGGGCGAGGGGGCCTCCTCGACCAGCTTCTGATGCCGCCGCTGCAGGGAGCAGTCGCGCTCCCCGAGGTGCACCACCTCGCCGTAGCTGTCGGCGAGGACCTGCACCTCCACGTGGCGCGGCTTGTCGATGTACTTCTCGATGTAGACATCGGGGTTCTTGAACGCGGCCTGCGCCTCGGCCCGGGCCTGGTGGAACCCGGTGACGAGGCTGGCGTCGTTCCGCGCCACCCGCATCCCGCGTCCGCCCCCTCCGGCCACCGCCTTGATGAGCACCGGGTAGCCGATGTCCCGGGAGATGCGGAGGGCCTCGTCCTCGTCCGGCACGATGTCCTTCGAGCCGGGGACGCAGGGGACCCCGACCGCCATCGCCAGCTCCCGGGCCGCCGCCTTGTCCCCGAGCTGGCGGATGTTCTCCACCGTCGGCCCGATGAACTGGATGTGGCAGGACTGGCAGATCTCCGCGAACTGGGCGTTCTCGGAGAGGAAGCCGTAGCCGGGGTGGACCGCCTCCACGTCGGTGATCTCCGCGGCGGCGATGATCTTGGGGATGTCGAGGTAGCTCTGCAGGCTCGGCGCAGGGCCGATGCAGACCGTCTCATCCGCGAGCGCGAGGTACGGTGCCTCGCGGTCCGCCTCGGAGTAGACCGCGACCGTCTCGATGCCCAGCTCGCGGCAGGCACGGATGATCCGCAGGGCGATCTCGCCCCGGTTGGCGATGAGGACACGGGAGAACGGCTTCATTCCGCCCCCTCAGTTGATCCGGAAGAGGGGGGTGCCGAACTCGACCGACGCGCCGTTGTCGACCAGGATCCCCTCGATGGTGCCGGATCGCTCCGCCTTGACCTCGTTCATCACCTTCATCGCCTCGATGATGCAGAGCAGTTGGCCCTCCTCCACCTTGTCCCCCACCTCGATGAAGGGGGGCGCCTCGGGGCTCGGGGCCGCGTAGTAGGTGCCGACCATCGGCGCGCGGATCAGGCTCCCCTCGGGGATCGCCTCCGGCCCGGCTCCCGCCTCGCCCGCGGGCGCGGCTCCGCCGAGCGGCGCCACGCCGACCGCCGGGGCCAGCCCCATGGCGGGGAGCGCCGCGACCTCCCGGATGGTGTCCCCCTTCTTGCGAAGGCGGACCTTCGACCCTTCCGCCTCCACCTCGAGCTCGACGAGCTGGTTGCGGTCCATCAGCTGGATCAGTTCCTTGAGGCGCGCGAGGTCCACGGGATTCATCCGATCCGAAGAGGAATGGTGTCCGACGGGGGGTCATGTCCGGCAACGGGTTCCGGAGGCAGCCTTGAGCCGGGTAGATTAGGAGCGCCCCCCGGCACGGTCAAGTGAGGCCGCCCGGCGGAGGGGGGGTGGACCGGGTCGAGGGAGCCGCGGTCGGAGGGTGGCGGCGGCCGAGGAGGAGCCATGGGGACGCGGGGAATCGCCCGATTCGGGCTCTGCGGGTGGGACTACGAGGACTGGCGCGGTCCTCTCTACCCGGAGTCCCTCCCCCCCGACTTCCGAGCCCTCCCGCTCCTCGCGCGCTTCACCCAGTTCATGGAGGTGAATGTCAGCCACTACCGCATTCTCCCCCCGGGACCCGCGGAGCGCTGGGTCGCCGAGACCCCCCCGGACTTCACCTTCCTCTTCAAGGCGTGGAAGGGGTGGACCCACGAGGGGGCGCCCGTGCGCGCGGAGGAGCTCTCCGCGTTCCGCGCCCTGCTCGAGCCCGCCGCGCGGGAGGGACGCCTGGAGGGGATCCTCGTCCAGCTCCCCCCCCATCTCCGACAGCCGGGCGAGGCGCTCCGCCTGCTGCGAGACCTGTCCGGGTCCCTCGCCCCTCACTCCCTGCTCGCGGAGGTTCGGGACCGCGCTCTCTGTCACCCGGACTTCTATTCCGCGCTGGAGGAGGCCGGGATCGGGTTCGTGAACGTGGACCTCCCCGATGTCCGCCGCCTCCCCACCCTCACGGCGGTGAACACCACCCCGACCGGCTGCCTGCGTCTCCACGGTCGCAATCGAGCGGGCTGGGCGCGCCGGAGCGCCCGGGATGTCCGCTACGATCACGACTACGACGCGCGGGAGATCGACACCCTGGCGGAGACGATCGAGGACCTCCTCACCCGCTGCCCACGGGTCCTCGTGGGGGCGAACAATCACTACCGGGCGCAGGCCGCCGCCGTGGTCGCCCGACTGCGCACCCGGATCGAGGGACGCCCCTGCGCGGTCCCGGAGCGACTGCGTCGCGGGAGTCCGGCGGTCGCCGCGGTGACGACCGCCCTCCCCGGCACCGCCCCGCCCGACGCCACGGGGGAGCTCTTCCCCCCGAGTGTCCCGGCCGTGGAAGGGAGCCACCGATGAGCCCCCCCCAGGAGCACCTGCGCGCGGGCCGGGACCTCTCCGAGGTGGTCGAGGAGCTGGAGCTGGTCGTCCGCGCCGCGGAGCGGATCCGCCTCGACCACTACCTCCAGTCGAGCCTCGGCTGGAAGTCCCGCACGAAGGTGCAGCGCCTCATCACCATGGGACGGGTGGAGGTGGAGGGACGCCCCGGCAAGCCCGCCATGAAGGTCGGGCGCGGAGACCGGATCACCATCCGCCTCGTCCTCGAGAACGCGGAGCGGGAGGAGCACCCCCCCCTCGCGCCGCCGCTCTGGGAGGACCCCTACCTCCTCGCCATCGCCAAGCCACCCCGGCGACTCGTCCATCCCACCGGGAGGACGATCGGCGGGACCGTCATCGATGAGGTTCACCGTCGCTTCGCGCCGCTCAACGCCCGCGGAGGGCGCGCCGTCGTCCCGCGGCTCTGCCACCGCCTCGATCGGGACACCTCCGGCCTCCTCCTCGTGGCGAAGACCGCGGCGATCCGCCGGGCGGTCCAGGTCGCCTTCGAGGCGAACGAGGTCCGCAAGGGCTACCTCGCCGTGGTCGAGGGGGAGCCTGCGGCGGATCGGTTCGAGGTCGATGCCGCGATCAGCGATGCCATCGACCGCTCCCGAGCCCACTCGAATCGGCTCTCCCGGATCGACGAGGAGGAGGGGCGCGCGTCCCTCACCCGCTTCCGGGTCCTCGGGCGCGGTCCGGGGCACGCGGTCATCCACTGCCTCCCCGTGACGGGACGACAGAACCAGATCCGTGTCCACCTCGCCTCGGTGGGACACCCGATCCTCGGCGACACCGGATACGGCAGCTCTCCCGAGGGCGCGGCCCTCCCCGAGGGACTCTCCTTCCCGGATCGGGCGCTGCTCCACTCCCTGCAGCTGCGCTTCCGGCACCCGGTCTGGGGGACGGAGCGTGAGCTCCGCGCCCCCGTCGATCGCGATCTCCGCCCCTTCCTTCGCGCCCTCGCCATCGACGAGGCGCGCATCGCTCCCACCCCGGGTCTGCCCCGATCCCCCGCCGTCCGCGCGACTTGACTCCCCTCCCCCCGTTCCGCTTGCAATCCCCCCCGAGCGGGGCGCAACATCCGGAACGGTGCGGCTCCTCCCCCAACTGGGGTCGGAGCGCCGTTCGCCCCCTCCTCGACCCGATGAATCCCTCCCCGTCGGGGGGATCCTGCGTCCGGAAGGGGCCCTTCGGCGAAGCATCGGGAGAGCCCGCGGAGAGAGCCGCCGCGGGCCAAAGCACATCGAAAACCACTCCTGACCCGAGGAGGAGCAGCGATGAAGGTCGCGGTCTGCCTGAAGCGCGTCCCCGACACCACCACGAAGATCGAGGTGGGAGCGGACGGGAAGTCGATCAACCCCGCGGGGGTCCAGTATGTGATCAGCCCCTACGACGAGTTCGCCGTGGAGGAGGGGATCCGCCGCAAGGAGGCCGCCGGGGAGGGGTCGGTGACGATCGTGACGGTCGGCCCCGCCGCCTCCACGGATGTGATTCGGAAGGCCCTCGGGATGGGCGCGGACGATGCGGTCCTCGCCACCACCGAGGAGAGCCTCGACCCCCGGCGCACCGCGGAGGCCCTCGCCGGCGTGCTGCGGGACCGGGGCGATGACCTGGTCCTCTTCGGCCGCACCTCGGTCGACGGCCAGAGCGCACAGGTCGGGGCCCAGGTCGCCGGCCTGCTCGGGATCCCTTACGTCGGGGATGTGGTCGGCCTCGAGATCGAAGGCCGCTCGGCGAAGATCACCCGCGAGGTCGAGGGTGGGCATGTCGTGCTCCGCGGCGACCTCCCCCTCGCCATCGGCTGCCAGAAGGGGCTGAACGAGCCGCGCTACCCCTCTCTCAAGGGGATCATGATGGCGAAGAAGAAGCCGATCGAGACCGTGGAGGCCACCTGCGGTGATCCCACCGTCGAGACCGTCTCCCTCGCCCCCCCTCCCGCGCGCCCGGATGGACGGATCGTCGGAGAGGGCGTCGACGCCGTCCCCGAGCTCGTCCGACTGCTGCGCGAGGAAGCCAAGATCGTCTGAACCCCCTCTGACGGAGAAGCCCATGAACATTCTCGTTCCGATCGAAGTGCGCAGCGGTGAGGTGAAGAAGCCCTCGCTGGAAGCGCTCGGCCTCGCCCGCTCCCTCGCCGAAGGCGCGGGAGGCGAGGCGATCGCCCTCGTCCTGACCCCCGGCGCCGAGGCGATCGTCGAGTCGATCGCCACCGCCGGAGCCCACCGCATCCTCCATTGCGGGGCGGACGTCTACTCCCGGACCGCCTCGGAGGCCCTCGGCCGCGAGTACGCCCGGATCGCGGGGGAGCGGGGGATCGGCCTCGTCCTCCTCGCCGCGACCGTGGCGGGCAAGGAGCGCGCCGCGGTCACCGCGGGCGCCCTCGGCGTCGCCGCCGCGAACGATGCCACCGCCGTGCGGCTCGACGGAGGCAGCGTCCTCATCGAGCGACCGGTCTACGCCGGCAAGGCGGTCGAGACGCTCCGGACCATCGGCCCTGTCGCCGTGGCATCGATCCGCCCGAACTACGGCCCCCGGGCGGACGGATCCCCCGCCGCCGAGGTGGAGGCGATCGAGCCCGGGCTCACCGACGGCGACCTCCGCCTCACCGTGGAGTCCTTCGAGGCCTCCGCGGGGAAGGCGGTCGACCTGACCGAGGCGGAGATCATCGTCAGCGGCGGTCGGGGCCTCGGTTCCCCGGAGAACTTCGCGCTCCTCGAGAGCCTCGCGGCCCGCCTCGGCGCGGTGGTCGGCGCCTCCCGCGCCGTGGTCGATGCCGGCTGGCGCCCCCACTCCGACCAGGTCGGTCAGACCGGCAAGACCGTGAGCCCGAAGCTCTACATCGCCGTCGGAATCTCGGGAGCGATCCAACACCTCGCGGGGATGAGCTCCTCCCGGAACATCGTCGCGATCAACAAGGACCCGAACGCCCCGATCTTCCAGATCGCGACCTACGGCATTGTGGGGGATCTCTTCGAGGTCGTGCCTCGTCTCGAGGAGGAGCTGGCTGCGATCCTCTGAGCTGGGATCCTCCCAGCCCCGATCCCAGTCCCCCTCACGGGAAGAGCGGCCGCACCGGCAGGACCGGGGCGGCCGCTCTCCCGTTCGGGGCGGTCGATTCGGCACCCCGCCCCGGCCATCGTACTCTTGCGAGGAGCCCGGAGGTCCCCCGCCCACCCCCCGACGGCTCCGCCCCGGGAGACCGCGCGCGGAGGGATGCCCATGGCCACGACGATACTCGAGCAGATCGAGGAGAACCGCCGGCAGGGAAGGCGGATGCCCGCCCCGCCCCGCGATGCGGCGGGAGTCTGCCTCGTCCGCGCCGCCCTCGAGCACCGCCTCGATGAGCTGGAGCACCGCGTCCTCGCCCGCCTCGCCGCCCTCGAGGGGGATGCCGTCCCGGTCGATGCGCCGACCGAACGGATCGACCCGCTCTCCGCGCACCTCGCCGCCCCCGTTCATGAGTCCCCCGAGCTCCTCGCCGCGCTCGAAGCCGAGCTCTCCTTCGGCGCCGCGCCCCAGGACGAGGAGCCGGGAGCCGGGGATCGGGCGGGAGGGGGGTCCCGACCTTGCAGCTGACCGTCACCCACGGCCCGGTCGAGGGCCGCACCATCGTGCTCGGCCCCACGCGCCTCCGGATCGGTCGCGACGAGGGAGTCGACCTCGCGCTCCGGGACCCTCGGGTCTCGCGGGAGCACGCCGAGCTCCGCCCCGGCGCCGACGGAGTCTGGATCCTCGAGGACCTCGGGAGCACGAACCACACCTTCGTCAACGGGCGCCGGGTCAGTCGCACCCGGGTCGGAGCCGGGGATGAGATTCAGCTCGGCGACACCCGGATCGATGTTCTTCCCGGACCGGGGGACGAGCACACGGGAGAGGTCCTGTCCCTCCGCCTCGACCCGGAGAGCCTCCGCCGGGCGCTCGGCGACGGAGGTGAGTGGAGCGCGGGGGGCAAGCTCCTCCAGGAGGCCCTCTTCGAGGTCGGTCTCCTCGCCGACCCTTCCCGCTCCGCGGCCGATCTGATCCACCGAACCCTGCCGATCATCGAGGAGGGGGTCGCCTTCACGCGGTGGGCCTGGCTCCGCTGGCCGGATGGGATCGAGCGACCCTTCGAAGTCGTGGACGGGGGCGCCGAGGAGGGTCTCCCTCCGCAGCCGGTGGCGACGCTGGTCGAGCGGGCGATCCGTCGAGGCCGCGGCGTCGTCGGGGTCCGCTCCGATGCGACCCCGGCCTCCGCGCTCGCCCTCCCGCTGCGGACCCGCGGGATGGACGACTCCCTCCTCTATCTGGAGAGGGACCCCCGCTTCCCGACCTTCGGACCGGGGGAGCTCGCATGGGTCGCGGCGGTCGTGACCCAGCTCGCCGGGCATCTCGAGAATGCCCGCCTCTTCGCGAATCTCCGCGGCGCGCACGAGCGGCTTCGGGACGCGGAGGAGCAGCTCGCCGAGCGGGAGCGCCACGCGACCCTCGGGCGCGTGACGGCGAGCTTCGCGCACGACCTGCAGAATCCCCTCGCGACCGTCCTCGGCTTCCTCGAGCTCGCGGGGCGGCGAGCCCGCTCCGGGGCGGCGGACGAGAAGCTCCTCACCCACCTCGACCGGGCGGAGCAGGCCGCGGACCTCTGCCGGGCCCTCTGCCGCAACCTCCTCACCGTCTCCCGCCACCGCCCCTTCCCGCCGGAGGGCGCGGAGACCTGTCGGGTCCGCGAGGTCATCGAGGGGACCCTCCCGATCTGCGCGGGCGCGATCGAGCGAGCCGGCGCGACGGTGGAGATCGAGGCCTCCCCCACCCTCGAGATCCGGGGGGACCGCGCGACCCTCCAGCAGGTGGTGATGAACCTCGTGGTGAACGCGGCGGAGGCGGTCGCGCAGCTCCCGGCCGAAGCTCCCCGCCGCATCCGGATCACCGCCGACAGCCGCACCGACGGTCAGGTGCAGATCGAGATCGCCGACAACGGACCGGGGATCCCGAGCGAGCTTCGTGGGCGGATCTTCGAGCCCCTCGTCACCGGGCGGGGGGATGGCGGCGGAACCGGGCTCGGCCTCTATGTCGTCTCGCGCATCGTCGCCGAGGCGGGAGGAGCGATCGAGGTCGAGGAGGGCGAGGAGACGATCTTCCGGATTCTCCTGACCGGAGCCCTGCGACCGCTGAGCAGCGAAGAGGTCGACCCGACCCGCGTCCCGCTCTCCTTTCCCTGATCCGGGAGACCTTCGCTCCTCCTCATCCCGGCTCCGGTTGAGGGGCGGGTCGCCCCCCCGTATAACCACGGGAACGCCCGCCTCGGGAGGAGCCCCGTGACCGCCGACCCCTTCGCTCACGCCGGTGCCGTTCCCCGTCCCGACGGATCCCCCTCTTCGGGGGGACCCACGGGCCCGGGCCCGAGTCTCCGCCCTTCGCGTCCGCGCTGCGCGCGCCGGGCCCCCCGGCTCCTCCCGCTCCTCCTCCTCGGCTTCGCGGCGGGGCTCCCGGCCCAGGAGTCGTCGGGGCCGGCGTGGCTCCCGGTCCCGGCGGAGTCGCTTCAGGGGATCGTCGACGGAATCGAGAGAGCCCGGGGTGAAGGAGAGCCGAGGCGTGAGCGCGCCGCCCTGGAGCGCCTCGCTCAGGCCCTGCTCGAGCAAGTGCCGGACGGCGGGTTCCCCACCGGCGCCGGGCGCTGGACGGGCCCGGGAGCCTACCTGCGGGCCGCGGCGGCCGGTCTTCCCCCGGATGAGCGGACCCTCCTCATCGATGCCATCGACCTCCTCGTGGAGGCGCGCCTCGAGCGAGAGCCGGCCTTCGAGGAGATCGAGCGCTGGCTGCGGGACCTCCCCCTCTCCGACCGCTTCGACCCCCTCCGGGCGGAGGTGGCGGCTCGCGCCCTCGAGGAGGGCCGCCTCGACACCTGGGTCGAGCAGACGAGGCGGGGCGCGCCGGCCGGTGTCACCCTCGAGCGCAGCACCCTCGAGCGCTGGCTCCGCTCGCGGCGTCCGATGCGTGCGGCGGACTCACTCGGTCAGCCGCTGCACGGGGTCCTCCGGGTCGGTTGGCCGGAAGGAACCGATGACCGCTCCCCCTGGAGCGACGGCGGGCTGCAGGTGGAGCCGGTGGTCACCGCCGACCGGGTCCACTTCGCGACCCCCGACGGCGTGCACTGCTGGGACACCGTCGGCGGGCGCGAGCTCTGGTTCTTCCCCTTCGCGGGTGACTCTCCCCCCCTCCTGCCCGGCAGCCTCCGAAGGCCGGTCCTCTGCGGCCCCACGCTCATCGTCACCACCGAGCGGGGCGTGGTCGGGCTGGATCGGGAGAGCGGGGCGACCCGCTTCCGCCTCTCGGGGCGGGAGCTCTTCGCTCCCTCCCCCGCCGGGAAGGGCGCCTCCGACGAGGGAACCGCCGCCCAGGCTCCCTCCTCAAGGTCGAATCCGATCCTCGCGATCGGAGCGCCGATCCTCACGGAGATCGGCGCGCTCCTCGTGGTCGCGAGAGACCTCGAGGGAACTCTCGACTTGCGCCTCCTGCACATCGATCCCGACGGCGAGGTCCTCTGGTCGAGGGACGCGGGCTCCGCGCTCGGAAGCGGGTACCTCGCGTTGAGCAGCGTGATCGTGCCTCCCCGGACCCGGGGCGACACGGCGCTCATCGCATCCGGAAGGGGCTCCCTCCTCTGCCACTCCCTCCTCGACGGCGCACTCGCCTGGGCCGCCCCCTACCCGGCCTACGCACCCACGGCCCAGCAGGATGCGCTCCGCGCGCTCCCCGCCCGGAGAGAGGCGAAGCTCGAGCGCCTCGGAGGCTCCGCCCTGCTCACGACGCGGGATTCGAGCGGACTCCATGTCATCGACCCGAGCGACGGGCGCGTGCGCTTCCGGATCCCTCTGGGCGCCGGCCGCTGGTGGTGCGCGGACTTCGACGAGGCGGGGAGAATCGAGCTGCTCATCGCAGGGGAGCGAGAGTGGTCCGCGTGGACGATCCCCGACGCCGACCGGCGTGGGGAGTCGCCGACCTGCCTCGGTGAGTTCGTGCTCGATCCGGCCCTGCCGTCCTTCACGGGCCCCCCCGAGCCCACCTCTGCCGGCTGGTGGCTCCCTCACCGGAGCGGCGCCTACTCCGTGGGAGAAGGCGGCGCCATCACGGCCGCGATCGAGGTGCACACCGAAGACACGATCCGCCGAGTGCTGCCGACGGGAACCGGCATGCTCATCATCGGGGAAGGCTCCATCGAGCTTCGCCAGCCCTGCGCGGCGGAGCCGGACTCCCTTCTCCACTGGTGGCCCGCGATCGCCCGGGGTGAGTGGTCCGTCCTCCCCGACCCGCTCCCCGCGATTCCGACCGAAGCGGGCATCGAGCGGCGGCGGGATGAGGAGGAGATCGCCCGAACCATCCTCCTTCAACTGCGCCGCCCCGGGGTCGAGGCGGAGATCCGTCGCCGCCTCGTGCCCGCGGCGCTCGGGCGGATCCTCCGCGCGGACGAGCGCACCCGCGCCACCGTCGCCGAGGGAGAGGAGGCGGCGCGACGCGGCGAAGGGCCCCTCGCGGTCGAGCTCTGCTGGCTCGCCCTTCGGATCGGTGACCCGGACGCCTCCATCGACCGACCCGGGGTCGGACCGGTGGAGCTCGAGGTGGCGATCCACGCGATCCTCGCGGGCCTTCGGGATGGGGAGGAGCGACTCCCCCTCCAGGATGAGCTCGAGCTCCGCGCCCGCGCCGCGCTCCGCTCGCTGCCGAGCGACCGGATCGACGCGCGCCTCGAGCTCGCCCGGCTCCACCCCGGCACCGCGGTCGGCCGTCGCGTCTCCCTCGAGGCGGCGGAGCAGCTCTATCGCTTCGGGAACCTCCGAGCCTCCATCGAGCTCCTTGAGTCCCTCGTGCTCTTCGAGCCCCTCAACGCGGAGGCGGTCGAGGCTCGGCTCCGGATCGTCGAGCTCGCGGCGGAGCGGGGGGACCGCGCGCGGGCCCTGCAGCTCATCTCCGAGCTCTCCCGCGACTTCGGAGATCTCCCCCTCGAGGTCTCCACCCCGGATGGGCCCCGCACGGTCACGGTCCGGGAGAGGGCCACGGCGCTGGCCCGCCGGATTCCCGAGGGGGAGACGAGGCGGCGTGACGCCGTGGCCCTTCCCCTCGAGCCGGTCTGGCGCGCACGCACCGAGCTCGACCACATCCGCAATCTCCGCGTCACCCCCCTGCTCGACGGGGAGCGCTACCTCACCGTCTCCAGACGCTCTCTCGGCGTCCGGATCGCTCGCACCGGAGAGCGGGTCTGGCACCGGACCCTGCCACGATCTCCGACCCTCGAGCGCATCCCGAGCTGGTCCGACATCGGGAGGTTCACCGATCCGATCGCCATCGACGAGGAGACCTTCTGGATCTCCGACCGCCGCGAGATCCTGCAGATCCGCCTCTCGAGCGGAGAGGTCCTCCGCCGACACTCCCTCCCTCCGATCGAGACCGAGGAGGGGGAAAGCACGATCCAGGGGATCGAGCGGGCGCAGCTCGCGGAGGGACACCTCCTCATTGTCGGCGAGGGGCAGACCCTCCACGTGCTCGAGCTGAAGAGCGGCGCGCAACGCTGGCAGCGCCCGCTGCCGGGCCCTCTCGAGGGGCCGCTCTCGGTCCGTGACGGGCGGATCCTCCTCGGACTCATCGGCCCCGCCTCGGTCCAGATCTGGTCCCTCGAGGACGGGAGCACCATCGGGGAGGAGGACCTCTCCTGGCGGGGCGCGCGCCTCGCACAGGAGCCCTGCTTCGCGCCGATCGACGACGGAGACCCCACCTCCGGGAACGACATCATCATCGCGGAGAGCTCGGGAACCCTCCGCCGGGTCGACCTCGCCACCGGCGAGGAGCGCTGGAGCCACACCTTCCCCTCGCGGATCCGCGCCATCCATCGCGCCGGAGAGCCGCGATTCTGGACCGCCGAGCTCCTCTGGTCCCGAGTGACCCCGACCCTCGTGGGCTTCGATCCTGAGAGCGGGGAGCTCCTGTGGCAGAAGACCTTCGCCGCGCGCCGCCGACCGCTGCACCAGCTCCTCTTCGCGGACGACGACCTCTACTTCGTGGAGGGGGACTACAACCGGCGCGTCGCCGGGTGTCTCGAGGTTCCGCGTGCTTTCGCCGACCGGGGAGCGGGGCCGGCCCGTGAGCTCCGCACCCGCTGGACCACCCCCCTCGCGCAGAGCTGGGATGTGCCGAAGCTCTCCTTGCACCAGGACTGGCTGATCGTCGTCGACACCCTGAGCTGCGAGCTCACCTTCATCTCGCGAGAGGTCGGGCTCCCGATCCCCCCACGCGACGGCTTCGAGGCGGCCTACGCCTTCCTCCCCCAGCGCCAGCGCCTCGACTTCGCCGGGTTCATCGACGGCACCCTCGTACTCGAGACGGCGCGGGGCGCGCTCGGCCTCCGCGCCATCGATCCGGTGGCGGAGCGCGCAGAACTCTGGCGCCGGCTTCGAGGCGGCGCGTCGGGAGGGGCCGGAGCCCCCGCAGGCGCCCTCACCGATGCCTCCCGCGCCTTCCGGAGGAAGGACCCGGAGACGGCTCTCCGGATCGTCGGCGAGGCGGTCGAGCGCCCCTCGCTCGACCTCGCCCGGCGCGCGCGACTCCTCGAGAGCCTCGAGGCGTACGGTGAAGCGGTCGGGGAGTCGGGTCCCCCGCAGTGGCGGATCCCCCGGCTGGAGAGCCCCCCCCGGATCGATGGCTCCCTCGGGGAGGCTTGGAACGCGGCGAACGCCTGGCTGGTCGAGCACCCCCGGTACTTCCACCCGATTCAGGGCTCGCGCGAAGACTCGAATGCCTGGCAGGGTCGTCGAGACCTCTCCGCCCTCCTCCTCGCCGGCTGGTCCGACGAGGGCTTCCACCTCGCGCTCGACGTCACCGACGACAGCATCCAGGCCTACGATGGAGAGGCGGACGACTGGATCGGGGACTGCCTCCTGCTCGCGCTCGACCTCCTCGGCGATGGAGGAGCCCGCGCCGGCCCGGATGACCAGCTCTTCACCCTCGCGCTGGTGGTGCCCCGTCGTCAGGCTCCGGGGGGCCCGCCCCCCGGCGGCGGGGGCGACCCGGCCGACGGGGATGCCCCCCCTCCCGGCGGAGAGGAGGAGGAGGACGACCGCCCCGAGGGGACCTTCCAGGTCCTCCGCAAGGCGGACAACTCCGGTGTCGTGTACGAGGCCACGATCCCCTGGTCCACCTTCCAGCAGGCGCGGGACCAGCTCGCCGTCCCCCACCCGGGGATGAGCTTCCGGATGAACCTCCTCCTGACCGACGACGACAGCGGGCGCGGGGCGACCTCCTACCTGAGCCTCACCACCGGTCAGATGCTCCGCGACGAGCGAAGCGCGGTGTGGGATGTGTTCGCGCCGGAGCGCTTCCCCCGGATCATCCTCGGTCGCTGATGAGGAGCGGAGCGCGGTTCCGCTTGCCGGCGCGATCCGGAGCGAGGATCCTCCCCGCGGTCGCCGCCGGGCGCCCATCGGGAGGTGGAGGAGAATGACGGGGGAGGACGATGCAGATCGAGGCGGTCGGCCCGACCGACGGGTCCTCGGTCGCTGTGCCCTGCTCCTCAGCCTGCTCCTCGCGGGGTTGCTGACCGGCTGCGCCTCGCCGATCGACGGTGCGCGGGGCTTCCCCCCCTTCTTCGAGCGCGGCCCGGCCTCCTCCACCGACCTCGACGGACAGGGCCCCGAGTTCGCGCGGAGCTCCGATCCGGGCCGGGTCACGCGGATCTGGCCGCTCTACTCCCACACGGAGAGCCCGAACCGCACCACCACCCGGGTCCTCCACCCCATCTTCAAGCACGAGGTCACCCCCGAGGAAACGCAGACGTGGCTCCTGCCCCTCTACCTGCGGACCCTGCGGGAGCACGGCGGGCCGGGGCGGGTCGATCGACACACCCTCCTCCTCCCCTTCCTCTGGGGCCGGGATCATGAGCTCGGCTCGTACTTCGGCGTCTTCCCGATCGGGGGCTCGATCACGGGTCTCCTCGGCCTCGATCGGATCGAGTTCGTGCTGTTCCCCCTCTACACCCGGACCCGCGACCGGGACCGGGTCGCGCACCATGTCCTCTTTCCCCTCATCCACTGGACCTCGGGGACACGACTCCAGGGGTGGCGCGTCTTCCCCTTCCACTCCCACTACGAGGGCTACACCAGCGACGGGGAGCCTCGCTTCCGCAGCTCCTCGTGGCTCTGGCCCCTCATCCACCGGCACGAAGCGGATCTCAACACGGACCAGCCGACCCTCACCCGGTGGGTCTTCCCCCTCTACGGCACGATCGAGAGCGAGCGACTCCGCCGCTGGAGCGTCCTCTGGCCGCTCTTCTCGAAGGATGTCTACCCGGGACGGGGCTGGACGAGCGTGGCGGTCTTCCCTCTCCTCCGCCTCTCCTGGCAAGGGGAGGAGCTCGCGCAGTTCGACCTCTTCCCGCTCTACGGCCACAAGCACACCGAGGACTTCCGTCGGACCTTCATTCTCTGGCCGCTGCTCGGCGCGGAGGAGCAGCTCTACCATGCGAACGCGACGCGACGCTCCCGCTGGTTCTTCCCCTTCTACCGCCATACCGAGAAGGAGGCGCGCAGGGAGGGACGGGACGGCACGACGCGCACCGAGATCACGGAGTCGAAGACGAGGATCTGGCCCCTCTACCGCCACGTCCTCCACGAGGATGGCCGACGCGAGTGGAGCCTGCTGGACCCTCTCCCGTTCCCGGACCCCCCCGGCTTCGACGCCTTCTACTCCCGCCTCTGGCGGATCTACCGCGCGGTGGAGGATCCGGCGGAGCAGCGGCAGGCCTGGGAGGCGCTCTGGGGCCTCGCCCACGGACAGAGCACCCCCGACGAGCGCTCGTGGTCGATCCTCGGCGGACTCATCGCCCGAACGGTTCGTTCGGGCGAGGGGGACGCGGAGGACGAAACCACTTGGCGGCTCCTCTTCCTTCCGTTCTGATGCCCGCGCGCAGGGCGCACGTCCGAGGGACGCCGACCCTGCGGACGCAGGGGATTCCTTCCGTCCCACGAGGTGAGCCGCCTCCGGGACCGAGAGTGCGGGGAGAGACCGTCCATTGAGCGGCCGTGAACGCGGTGCCGCCTCGGCCCTCGGACCGATCGAGGGCCTCGGCCACTTCATTGTCACCTCCGCCGAGCACGCGGGGTTCGGGCTCCTCCTCCTCGCCCGCGCCACGCTCCGGATCGGTCACGCCTTCAACCGCCGCCGACTCCGGGACATCCGAGCTCTCCTCCAGAACTACGCCCTCGGTGCCCTGCCGGTGATGGTCGTGGTCTCGATCTTCACCGGCATGATCCTCGCGCTGAACGGCGGCATCTCCCTGAAGGACTTCGGCCAGGAGGGGATGATCGGTCGGATCGTGGCGGTGTCGATGATCCGCGAGATGGGTCCGTTCATGACGGCGCTCATCCTCGCCGCGAGCATCGGGAGCGGCATCGCCGCGGAGATCGGCACGATGAAGGTGTCCGAGGAGATCGATGCCCTCGAGGTGATGTCGATCAGCCCGATTCGCTTCCTCGTGATCCCCCGCCTCGTGGCCCTGCTGCTCATCTGCCCGATGATGACGGTCTTCGCCGGGATCCTCGGGATCTTCGGCGGGATGCTCGTCGCGAACTTCCAGCTCGGGGTCTCCCCCACCACCTTCCAGCTGGACGCGCTCACGACCCTCACCCACAAGGACCTCTACACCGGTCTCCTCAAATCGATCGTCTTCGGGATCACCATCGCGATCGTCGGCTGCACGCAGGGACTGGTCACACGCGGCGGCGCCACCGGCGTCGGGCGCGCGACCCGGAGGGCGGTCGTCGTCTCGTTCCTCCTCATCATCATGCTCGGCTACTACATCACCTGGTTCTTCTTCAATCGATGAGGACTTCATGATCCGGATCGAGCAGGTCCACAAGACCCTCAGCGGGCGCAGGATCCTCGACGGCCTCGACCTCGAGGTCGGCACCGGAGAGACCCTCGTCATCCTGGGCCGCTCCGGGATCGGCAAGAGCGTCACCCTGCGTCACATCGTCGGTCTGATGAAGCCCGACTCCGGGCGAGTGACCGTCCTCGACCGCGACCTCGCCGGGCTGGACCCGGGCGCGCTCCTCCAGCATCGGCGCAAGATCGGATACCTGTTCCAGGACGGCGCCCTCCTCAACTGGATGAATCTCGCGGAGAACGTCGCGCTCCCGCTCACCGAGCACGAGTCCCTCTCCCGACGGGAGGTGTCCGAGCGGGTCGAGGAGTGCCTCGCGATGGTCGAGCTGGAGAATCACATGGAGAAGCTCCCCTCGGAGATCTCGGGGGGGATGCGGAAGCGGGCCGGGCTGGCGCGGGCCCTGGTGAACCGCCCGCAGATCGTCCTCTACGACGAGCCCACCTCCGGCCTCGACCCGATCTCGAGCAGCCTGATCAACCGCCTGGTGAACGACCTGCGGGCCCGGCTCGGTGTCGCCCAGGTCGTCGTCACCCACGACATGGGCTCCGCCTTCGAGATCGGGGACCGCTGCGCGCTCCTCCACAATGGTCGCATTCGGGCGGTCGGCACTCCTGAGGAGATCCAGTCGAGCCCCGACCCCGCCGTTCAGCAGTTCATTCACGGCCACATCAACGGCCCCCTCAGTCACGATGTCCGGTATCACTCATCGGAAGCGCGAGAGACCGAGTCAGAGAAGGGAGACCAGCCATGACCCGCGACCTGCTCGTCGGGCTCCTGTTCCTCGCCGCCATCCTGATCGTCGGGATGATCACCTTCATGGTGAAGGGCGTGCCCGCCGGAGCGGCCGCCTACCGGCTGGTCGTGGACTTCGAGGACGTGGGCGGGCTGCAGCGCGGAGACCCGGTGCGGGTCCGCGGGATGAAGTTCGGCGAGGTGGAGGAGATCACCTTCTCGGAGGAGAAGGTCTCCGTCTCCCTCCGCCTGTTCCGCGAGATCCTGCCGAAGGAGGGCTACGCGATCGAGGTCCTTCCCTCGAGCCCTCTGGGCGGGACCTACCTCCGCTACGCGCCGGGGGACGGGGACGCAGTCGCGGTGACCGGGCTCGTCGGGCGCGCAGGAGGAGACCTCTTCGGGACCATCAACGAGATCATCTCCGAGAACCGCGAGAGCATCCGCAAGAGCATCTCCAGCCTGCAGAACATCCTCCGGACCTTCGATGAGGAGGACGGGGTCGTCTCGGCCCTGATCAAGCGGGAGGACCTCCGGGAGAACTTCGTCCGCAGCATCGAGAACCTCGCCACCATCACGGGCAGGATCGAGGAGGGGGAGGGGACCCTCGGCGCGCTGATCTCCGACGATCAGTGGAGGTCCGACATCAGCAGCACCCTCAGCGGCATCGCGGCCGCGGTCGAGCAGGTCCGCTCCGGGGAGGGGGTCGTGGGACGCCTGATCTACGACCCCGACATCGAGAGCACCATCGAACGGATCCTCCAGCGCGCCGACCAGATCACCGATGACATCTCCCGGTCCGAGGGACTCCTCGGGCGACTCCTCTACGACAAGAGCCTCGGCAAGATGGGGGAGGAGATCGTCCTGAACCTCCGACGGTTCTCCGATGACCTGCGAAACGAGGGCAGCCTGCTGCACGCCCTGACCTCCGACCCCACGACCCGTGAGCTGTTCACCGCCACGCTGTCGAATCTGAACGAGATCACGACCCGGGTCCAGAGCGGCCCGGGGACACTGCACAGCCTCGTCTACGAGGTGGGCCTCTACGAGCAGGCGACCGAGGCGGTGACTCTCCTGCGCGACACAACCGAGGACGCCCGCGAGCAGGCCCCGATCAGCACCTTCTTCGGCATCCTGCTGGCCCCCTTCTGAAGGAGAGCCCCCTGACACCGCTCCTCCCTCTCCTCGCCCAGGCCGGGGACGACCCCTCGCGCCCGCTTCTCCTCTCCGTCGGCCTCATCCTCGGCGGGCTCTTCCTCCTGAGCATCGGGGGTGAGTCGATCGTGAGTGGCGCCTCGCGACTGGCCCTCCGCCTGCGCCTGACCCCGACGGTGATCGGCCTCACGGTGGTCGCGGCGGGCACCTCCCTGCCGGAGCTCGTCGTGAGCGTGATCGCCCAGCTCAAGGGGAGCCCCGCCCTCGCCGTCGGCAATGTCGTGGGGTCGAACATCTTCAATATCGGGATGGTCCTCGGTCTCCTCGCCCTGATCCGCCCGCTCCCGATTCCTGGCAGCACGGCCCGCATCGAGTTCCCCGTCCTCCTCGCCGCCAGCCTCTCGATCCTCTGGCTCGGGCGGGGGCAGCCCCCCGCCGGATTCGACGAGGGGTACGGGTGGTTCTCTCCGGCGGAGGGGCGCGGGATGCTCGTCGTCCTCGTGATCTTCGTCGCCGCCACCATTCGCTCGGCGCGCCGGCTCGTCACCGAGACGGAGCGGGCGGAGTTCGAGGCGGAGGTCTCCGAGGTCACCGGGGCCGAGGTCTCCCCCACCGTCCCGCTCGCGTGGCCGATCGCGCAGGTGATCCTGGGGGCCGCCGGGCTGTGGCTCGGAGGGAAGTGGCTCATCGACGGATCGATCGATGTCGCCCTGGCCATGGGAATCAGCGAGAGGATCGTCGGCCTGACCGTGGTCGCGGGAGGAACCGGGGCTCCCGAGCTCGTCGCCTCCATCATCGCCGTGCGTCGGGGGAAGGCGGACCTCGCCGTCGGAAACGTGCTTGGCTCCAACATCTTCAACCTGCTGGCGATTCTCGGCGTCGGCGCCTCGATCGGCGGGCTCGCCGCCCCGATGGAAATCCTCCAGTGGGACGTCTGGTGGATGCTCGCCCTGACCCTGCTCCTCGTGCCGCTGTTCTTCCGAGCCGACACGAGGATCCGACGGCTCGAGGGGGGCGTCATCCTCGCGACCTACCTCGCCTACATCGGCTCCCTCATCGTCCGCGGTTGATCGAGCGATCCCTCAGGATCCCTCCCCCGGCTCGATGTGGATCACGACATCACGAACCCCGGGGAAGCGGCGCCGGATCGCGTCCTCGACCTCGTGGCTGAGCTCGTGGGCCTCGCGGACCGGGAGGTCCGCCGCCACCCTCAGCGAGAGATCGATGAAGACCTGATTCGGAGTGCCCCGGCTCCGAATGCGATGGACGACGTGTGCGTCGGGAAAGGAGGCGGCGACCGCCTCGATCTCGCTCGCGTCGATCGGCGCGCGATCGGTCAGGACCTGGATCGAGTCTCCGATGATCGCGTAGGCGGCCCGCACGATCACCACACCGATCCCGAGGGCGACCGCCAGGTCGACCCAGACCCAGCCCAGACCGACCGCGGCGACGGAGGCGAGGGCGCCGATCGTGGCGAGCATGTCGCTCCGGGTGTGCTGGGCGTCCGCGAGGAGAATCGGGCTGCCGAGGCGCTCCCCCTCCCTCCGCTCCCAGCGGTACACGAGCGCGTTGATCGCGAGGGTGACGAGGAGCAGCGGGTAGCCCCAGGGAGAGTGGCGTGGATCGACGCCCTCTCCGATCCGGTCGATCGACTCGAGCGCGATCTGCCCGGCGGCGAGGAAGAGGAGGAACGAGACTCCCATGGCGGAGAGGATCTCGTACTTCTGGTGACCGTAGTGATGATCCGCGTCGGGGGGGCGACGCGCGAGCGTGATGCCGATGAGCGCGCAGATGTTCGAGCAGCCGTCGAGTGCGCTGTGGTAACCGTCGGCGGAGACGGCCAGGTTCCCCGTCGTGATGCCGTAGGCGAGCTTCGAGGCGGCGACGAGGAGATTCAGGGCGAGGGTCACCCAGAGGACGCGGGCGACCCGCTCGTGGCGTCTCTCCGCCGGCGCCAAGCTCAGCTCACGATTCGGGCGAGCCGAACGCTCAGCACCTGCAGGGCGGCGATGGTGATCTCCTCGCGCCCGAGCCGTCGCATGTCGAGGCTGAGCTCTCGGAAGAGGGCGCCCTTGCCGACCCGTTCGATCGAGCGGTCCACCCAGTCACTCCCCTCGACCGGGCCGTAGAGGCGGACCATCTGCGCCACGAGGGCCCAGAGGGAGTCGAGGAGGGAGTTCCGGACGATCCGCAGCGCCAACGACTCCCAGCGGCCGACGAAGACGTTCTCGTCGAAGCGGCGGACGAGGGGGTGGATGTAGGAGGAGTTCCCCAGGCCGTAGTAGAGGGAGGTGACGGCGGCGATCGGCGCGCCGGTCTCACGGACGATGTCCGCGATCCTCAGCCCCGCGGTGAGGTACAGGCAGTCGGCGAGGTCGACCGCGAGCGCCGCGTCCACCCCCGCCTCCCGGAACTCGTCGACCGAGGCCGCGTGGCGGGCGCGCCCATCCTCGGGGAGCGCATCCACCAGGATCTCTCGGTACTCGCGGAGGCGCGCGAGGTACTCGTCCCGCTCCTTCGCCAGTCCCTCGAAGCGCTCTCCGATGTTCGCGAGGAGCCAGGAGACCGCTCGACGGTTCGCCTCCTCGATCGTCAGGAGGGCGCGATACTCCGCCGGAGCCTTGAGGGGAGGATCATGCTCATCGACACGTCGTCGCAGCGCCTCGAGGTCGAAGATGCGATCGACGATCAGGTAGGCGTGGGCGATCTCCGCCGCGCTGCGTCCCGTCTCGCGCTGGGCCTCGATGAGGAAGGTCCCGCCCGCGTTGTCGACGATCCGGTTGGTGAGAACCGTCAGCGCGATCTCCCGGGCGAGGAGATGGTCGGGGATGTCCGCGCCGAACCGCTCCTGGATCGAGCGGGGGAAGTAGGCGGGGAGCTCGACCTGCAGCTCCGGCTCCAGACGGGCGGAGTCCTCTTGAAGGCTCTGGAACAGATGCATCTTGGCGTAGGAGCCGATCACCGCCAGCTCGGGGCGCGTGAGCCCCTTCCCCTGGGCCTGGCGGTTGGTCAGGGTCTCGAGGTTGGGGAGCGACTCGCGGTCGCGGTCGATCCAGCCCCGGTCCTCGAGGGTCTTCATCACGCGCTCGAAGGCGAAGGGGTCCTGCTTGCCGCGCAGCTGGTCGAGGGAGAGCATCCTCCCCTGACTGGAGTTGTTCCGCAGGACCTGGAGGCAGACCTCGTCCTCGATCCCGGCGAGGATCCGGTTGCGGCTCTCGAGGTCGATGGCCCCGGAGCGCACCGCGGAGGTGAG
>JAFMMO010000117.1 GCA_017859655.1 Pseudomonadota bacterium
TCCGCGCCCTCGCCCGGCTCGGGCCCCCCGACCACGGCCTCGGCGCCGACGACCTCCCCCGCCTCGACCGCGAGGGCGATCGGCGCGGTGCGCGTCGTGCGGAAGGAGGCGGTCTCGGGATCGAACCACGAGTACTCGAGGGGGGGGAGGGCGTTCACCGCGGGGTCGGTGGGGCGGACGGTCACCGAGAAGACCTTCCCGCCCTCCTCGAGCAGCCCCGGGGGAGACCCCCCGCTGTAGCTGAACCCGCGCTCGGGGAGCCCCGCCCCGTACAGGTCCGGGAGCCCCGCGGCCGCGAGGTTCCCGTCCCCCTGGAGGCGGAAGGTGAGCTGGAACGGGTCTCCGGTGCGGACCACGCTGCGGTCCACCTCCACCCCGATCGTGAACCCCCGGCCGACCGCGCCGGCGAAGCTCGCCGGGCGCCCCTGCTCGGGGATCGGACGCACCTCGATGGAGCGGGGGACCCCCTTGGCGAGGAGGAGCTCGGTCTCGGTCGCCTCGCGGCCAAACATCGTCCGCCGCCAGCGCTTCCCGTTCACCCAGAGGAGCGTGCTCGCGGGGAGCTCGAAGGTGCCGGCGCGCAGGGGGACGAGCTCCCGCTCCGCCACCAGCCAGGTCCATCCCCGGTCCGACCCCTGCTGCGAGCGGGTCTCCCGCTTCAACTCGACCGTGCCGGAGCCGGTCTCGATCCGCAGCCCCTTGTCCCCACGCGCGAGCTCGGCGTCGACGAAGCTGAACCGCGGCTCGAGGGCGCTGAAGGGGACGCGCAGGGCGTACTCCACATTGGTGTTCGCGAGCTCCGTGCGGAACTGCATCCGGACCTCGATCGGCACCCGCTGCCCCGGGTAGATCGCCCGCTCCGGAAGCACCACCTCGACGCCGACCTGATCGGAGACGGGGATCACGGAGAGGGGGATGACCGCGCCGGAGACGGTGGTCGCGTTGGAGCCCTGCGTCACGCGGAAGTCCGGGATCCGCACCTTCCCCTCGGCGGGGGCGGAGAACTGGTAGCGCATCGTCCAGGTGATCCGACTCTGAGAGACGAGCCGACCATCGGGACCGGTGCGGACGGTCCGCATCGAGTTCCGGCTGTAGCTCGGGCCGGTGAGGGTCGCCCCGGCCGGGAGGGGGCCCGGCTCGACCTGCGGCTCCTCCGGCCCGTTCATGCCGGTGACGCTCAGCTCGAGGGTGATCGGCACATCGACGTAGTACGGGCCGCGGGAGAGGCGGAGCTCACCCCGGGCCGGCTCCTGCGCCGCGACCTCCGCCCCCGGGGAGAGGGCGAGGAGGCCGAGGAGGAGCAGCGTCCATCCTCGCGGCAGCCGATCGAGTCTCATCGCCAGTCCTTCTCCACGCTCGGGTCCGCACCGCCCTCGCGCTGCTGCTCGGCGCGCCGCTGGGCCTCGCGGTCCCGAACCTCCTGGAGGAGTTGTCCCGGATCTCCGCCCTCCGGTCGACCCTCCTCTCCGGCGGAGGCCTCCGAGGGCTGCTCCTCCCCGGAGTCCTCCCCGGGGTCGGTCTCCGGAGGAGGATCGAGGAGGAAGAGCGCCTCCGCGAGCTGCTCCAGGGCGGCCTGCTGGGCCGCCTCCCCCGCATCGAGGGGGAAGCTCTCCCCCTCGGGGGGCTCGGTGAAGAGGCTGCTCAGGGCGGTCCCCTGCTCCCCGGCGGCGCTCTCGATGAGCTCCGCGGCCCGCAGCCACTCCGCCCGCCCCGGACCGCCTCCGGCGCCCGGGGCTCCTCCGGGTGGAGATGCTCCATCGGACTCCGGCATCTGCTCCCCCTGCTCCCGCACTGCGGGCGCGAGCTCGGTCGCGATCGCCCGCAGCTCCTCCTGGTCGCGACGGAGCGGGATGAGGTGGCGCCCCGCCTCCTCCGGCGTGCCGCGGGCGAGGGCGATCCCATCCGCGGTGCGGTCGTTCAGCTCCTGCTGACGGCGGGTGAGGTCCCGGAGATGTTCGATGAGGGTGAAGTAGATCCGCCGCAGGAGCTCGAGGGGGGGGAGCACGCGGTCCAGATCCGCGGCGATTCGGTCGAGGTCGATCTCCGACTCCTCCCGCTCCGCCTCTTCATCGAAGGTGGCGCGGGCGGTCGAGGTGGTCCGCTCGACCTCCCCGAGGAGCCTCTGGACGAGGTCGATGCGCTCCTCCATGCGGGTGACCTGCTCCTCGGTGGGGGCTCCCTCGGCGGGAGGCGCGGCGGGATCCGCGGCATCGACCGCCGCTCGCATCTCCTCCACCTCGGCCGCTTCCTCCTCGATGAAGGAGCGGAGCCGACCGAGGCGCGCCTCGGCCTTCTCATGCAGCGCCCGAGCCTCGGGGAGGAGGGCGAGGCGCGACTCCCGATCGTCCCCCTCTTCGCCGCGCAGCGCCTGGAGCACGGCGCTCTCGCTCTGCCAGAGGAGCTCGATGAGCCCCTTCGCATCAAGGAACAGCTCCCGCGCCTCCATCAGGGCGGCCACCCCGCGGCCGGTCGCGCGCGCCCCCTCGCGCGCTCGCTCGGCGGGGAACTCGACGGCCGCCTCGTCGAAGGCGGCGGTGGCGGAGTCCAGGGAGGGGAGCGCCTCGCGGACCATCGCGATCGCCCGCTCCCGCTGGGCCGCCTCGGGATCGGCGGGGTCGGGAGGAGGAGCGTCCGCGGAGGCGGCGCCGCGGAAGATGTCCGCGAGCTCGCCGACCCGCTCTCCGATCTCGGTCGACTCCTCCCCGAGGGACTCCGCCCCGATCCACGCAGGGAGAGGGGGACGCTCCCCGGTGAGGTCCGGGAGGGAGCTCACCGCGAGGAGGGTCCCCTGCTCGAGGAGCGAGCGGGCGTCGGGGAGGATCCAATCGAGGACCTCGAGCGGCTCTCGGAGCTGCTCCCGTGCCCGCTTCAGGGCGCTCAGGCCGAGGGAGGCGCGCCGCGCCCCCCGCTCCCCCTGCTGGCGCCGCAGGGTGCGCCGCGCCTGACCGAGGCGCTCCTGAGCGCGGGTGAGGTGCTCGACGAGGCGCTCGATTCGGTTCCGGCGGACCTCCTGCTCGGGGGTGCGCTCCTCCTCGGGAGTCCCCTCGATGGAGCGGCGCTCCTCCTCCGCGTCTCCGGCGAGGACGCCGAGGTCGGAGAGGAGCTGCAGCTCCACGACCGACAGCGCGCGGTAGCGTCGGCGCGCCCGCTCATCGAGGGATGCGTCCGGGTTCGCGACCTCGCCGTCGATGAGGGAGCGGATCTCCGCGAGGAGCTCCCGCTGGCGCTCGATGAGCCCGTCGAGGCGACCCTCGAGGGTCTCCTCCTCCTCGGCGCGCAGGGAGTCGCGGAGCTCGCGGATGCGGCGGAGCACCACCTCGAGGTTGTGGCGCGCTTCCTCTCCCTCGGGGCGAACCCGGAGGGCGTCGCGGAAGCGGTTCGCGGCCGCCTCCAGCTCCTCGATCGCCCCCTCCGCCTCCTCGCCACCGAGGAGCCGGTTCGCCTCCTCCACATGGAGCCATCCGAGGTGGTAGCGACAGCGGTAGCGGAGAAGGGCATCGAGGCCGGACGCCTCCTCCGCGCGCTCGAAGAGCGCGCGAGCCGCCTCCAGGTCTCCCTCCTGCAGCGCCTCGAGCGCGCCGTTGTGCAGCTCCCGGGGCGTGAGTTCGGGCTCCACCCGCCCGGCCTCCGCGGCTGCCGACGGGGGTGGCGGTTCGCTCTCCGCCGCGCTCCCCGCCACGCCGCCCTCCGCTCCCTCGTTCTCCTCCGGGGCCGAGAGACGGGGGGGACTCTCCTCGCCGCCGCCGACCGTCGTCGCATCCTGCGCGAGGGCCGGGCCGGGAAGGAGCAGGAGCAGCCCCGCGATCGTGGCGAGGGGAGGGCGCGGCCGCCCGGTGACGAGGGCGGCGGCGAAGAGGGCGAGGAGGGAGAGGAGGGCGGGCCACTGGTACGCCTCCTGCCGGATCGAGCGCCCACCGCTCTCGCTGGAGCTGCGCATCATCGGCTCGATCGAGCGCTCGTAGATGTCCTCGAGGTCGAGGGCCCTCGTCCCCGCGAGGATGTAGCGCCCCTCGCACTCGGTCGCGATCGCCCGGAGAGTCTCCCCATCGAGTCGCGAGCGCACCGGCGCGCCGTTCCCATCCCGCAGCGGCTCCCGCGCCCCGGTCCGAGGATCGGTGATCTCGATGGGGCTCCCCGCCTCGTCGCCGATGCCGATCGCCAGGAAGCGCACGCCGCGCTCCTTCACGAGCACGGCCGCCTCCTCCACGAAGCTGTCGTGGTCCTCACCGTCGGTGATCATGATGATCATCTTCGAAGCATCCTCCCGGAGCCCGAACGCATCGACCGCCTTCCGCAGCGGCTCCTCGAGGCGCGTCCCGCCCCGACCGACCGAGTTGGCGGAGACCTCGTCGAGGACGAGCCGGAAGAAGCTGAGGTCGGGGGTGAGCGGGCAGATGATCGACGCGCGCCCCGCGAACGCGATCAGCCCCACCTGGTCCCCGTCGAGGAGCGGCAGGAGCTGCTCGATCTCGTCCTTCGCGCGCTCGAGGCGATTGGGCACGACATCCTCCGCGAGCATCGAGCGGGACACATCGAGGCAGAAGAAGATCTCCGCTCCCGCCTTCGGCGTGCTCACGAAGGTGAGGCCGAGCTGAGGGCGCATCAGGGCGAGGACCAGCGCCACCCCGGAGAGCCCGAGGAGCCCGATCCGCGCGAGCCGCCGCCGGCGGGGCGCCCGGGCCGCGAGGCGGGGCTGCAGCAGCCGCCCCACGAACGCATCGAGGGAGCGCCCGGAGCGAAGCTCGAGGAGCACGAGGGCCCCGACGAGGAGGAGCACCCCCCAGATGGCGTGCACCCACTGGGGCTCGGCGAAGCGGAAGTCGCTCATGGCAGCCTCCTCAGGACGGTACCGCCGAGGAGCCCCCCGAGCGCGAGGCTCACGAGGGCCAGGAGGAGGAAGGAGGAGAAGTACTCGGTGTAGCGCAGGTAGCGGGTCTCGGTGATCTCGCTTCGCTCCAGCTGGTCGATCTCGCGGATGACCCGCTCGAGGGCGACCTCGTCCTCCGCCGCGAAGTACTGGCCGCCGGTGAGCTCCGCGATCTCCATCAGCTGGCTCGGGTCGAACCGCTCGAAGCGCTCCACTTCCCGCTCCCGCTGGAGCCCGGGGTCGAAGAAGCGGTAGACGACGCTGCCGGTGCGACCGGCTCCGATCGTGTAGACCCGCACCCCCTGGTCGACCGCGAGCTGGGCCGCGGTGAGGGGATCGATGAGGCTCGCGTTGTCGCTGCCGTCGGTGAGGAGGACGACCACCTTCGAGCGGGCGGGGTGCTCGCGCATGCGCTCCACCGCGAGGGCCAGCCCGTCCCCGATCGCCGTCGCGCTCTCACTCTCGTCCAGGATCGGCTCCAGGTCATCGACGATCAGGGCGAGGCTGGCGTGGTCGAGGGTCAGGGGGCAGATGCTGTCGGGATACCGGGCGAACGCCACGGCGCCGATCAGGTCGTCGGGGCGGCGGGGTGCGCCTCCATCGCCGAGGAGGAAGCGCCGGAAGACCTCCTGCAAGGTCTGAAGGCGGTTCTTGGTCGGGTCGTTCGCGGGGAGCGCCGCCATCGAGCCGGAGCGGTCGATCACCATCTGGATCGCGATCCCATCCCGGCTCACCCGGGTGGTCGCATCTCCGCGGCGCGGCCCGGCGAGGGCGACCGCGATGGAGATGGCGGCGACCGCGAGCAGGAGCGCCGGCAGTCCGGCGAGGCGCACCCGCCACCCGCGGGGACCACTCTCGACGATGCGGAGGTCGGAGAAGAGCACCACGCCGGGGGAGCGCCGCCAGAGGAGCCAGAGCACCGGCACCACGAGGGCGAGGAGGAGGAGCGCCGGGTCCCGGAGCTCCCACGAGGTGGCGACGATCACGCGCCCCTCCCCTCGGCGACCTCGAGGAGCGGCGCGTCATGGCGCGTCTCCTCCAGGAAGCGCTCGGCGGAGGCGAGGGAGTCCTCGATCTCCGTCTCTCCGGGGATCGTCCGCGCGAACTTGACGAGGTCCGCCCGACGGAGGAAGCGGTCGAGGAGGTCCCCGTGCTCATCGGAGAGGGAGGCGGAGCGACTCGCCCGGTCGAGGAACTCCTCGGTCGTGCTCTCCGGAGCGCGGATCTCGAAGCGGTCCTCGAGGTAGCGCCGGACGATGGCGGAGAGCTCGACGAAGAAGCGGTCGATCTCCTCCGGCGTCCCCCGCGGCGCGCGGGCGAGCGCGCCCAGGCGCGAGACCGCGAGGTCGTAGGCGCTGCGGCGGCGCACCCGACGGCGGGCCCGCACGATGAGCACGATGCCGAGGGGGAGCGCGACCAGGAGGAGGAGCGCGAGGCCGATCCAGGGGGTCGCGCGCTCGAGGGCGGTGGGCAGGGGGTCGAGAGGACCGAGCGGGGGACGGAGCTCCGCCGCAGCGTCGGTGGGGATGACGGAGGCGACGGTGAAGGGCAGCGCCTCCGTGAGGAGCTCGTAGGCATCCTCTCCCTCCGGTGCGGGGCGCTTCCCCTCGCGACCGTCGACGAACTCGACGATGAGGGGCGGGATCCGCCACTCGCCCGAGTTCGGCACATCGAGGGAGTAGCGCTGGGAGTGGAGAATCGAACCGTCGGCGGCGAGCTCCTCCCGCGGGGCGAACTCGAGGATCGAGAAGCTCCCGAGGGACTCCCCGAAGGCGGGCATGAGGACCTCGACGTCGGCGGCGGCCGTCACCTCGAGGGAGAGGGTAATCACATCCCCGATCCGGGGCGTGGCGGGGGCGAGGGAGATGGCCGCGGTGACCGGGCCTCGGGTCGTCTCCCGCGTGATCCCCGCGGGCTCCCCGGCCGCCTCCTCCGGCGGGTCGGCGACCCCGGTCGCGTCCTGCGAGGCCGGACAGGAGCTCGACCCGGGGACGGCGACGAGGAGGAGCAGCGTCAGGAGGAGCGCGCGGCGGAGGGGGCTCATCGCCGGAGCCTCCTCTCCCGGGCCTTGAAGAACCGGACGAGGGGATCGACCACCGAGGTCGCGGCATCGACATGGATGAGGTCGATCCCGCTCGGGGTCAGCCGCGCCCGGAGGGCGTCGATTCGACGCCGGGAGGCGGCCGCGACCTCCCGGCGGAACGCGCCCTTGCCGGTGTCGACGAGGCGGCGCTCCCCGGTCTCGGCGTCCTCGAGCTCGATGAGCCCGACCGGAGCGAGCTCCAGCTCCCGGGGATCGGTGATGAGCACCGCGATGACATCATGCTTCCGGTTGGCGGACCGCAGCGCGGACTCCCAGCCCTCGTCGAGGAAGTCGCTGATCACGAAGCAGACGCTCTTGCGCGGGGTCACGGAGAGGAAGAACTCCAGCGCGCCCTGGATCGAGGTCCCGCGTCGACCGGACCGGCCGCGGCGCCGCGGCGCCCCGGCCGGGCGCCCCCGGCGCAGCGCGCGGGGGCGGCGGCGCTCGACGCTGCCGTGGGCGAGCACCTCGCGCACCACGCGGAGGGCGTGACGCTGACCCTTGCGCGGGGGGATGTACTGCTCGATGTCGTGGTGGAACAGGGTGAGCCCCACCTTGTCGTCGTTCTGGATCGCGCTGAAGGCGAGGAGGGCGGAGAGCTCCGCCGCGGCCTCCCGCTTCGAGCGGGCCCCGGAGCCGAACTCCTGGGAGCCGGAGATGTCGACGAGGAACGAGAGGGTGAGCTGGCGCTCCTCGACATAGCGCTTCACATGGGGCTCCCCGGTGCGGGCGGTGACGTTCCAGTCGATCGTCCGCACATCGTCGCCGGGGAGGTAGGGGCGCACCTCGTCGAACTCGATGCCGCTGCCCCGGAAGACGGAGATGTACTCCCCGGCCAGGACATCCGCGACCTGGCGACCGGTCCGGACCTGGATCTCGCGGACCCGGCGGATGATCTCACTGGGGAGCATGCGCGCACTCCGTCCCTCGCCCGGGGTTCCCGGCGGGCTCGCTCAGGGGACGAGGATCCCGTCGAGGATCTCTCCGATGATGCTGTCCGGGTCCTTGCCCTCCGCCTCCGCCTCGAAGCTGAGGGCGATGCGATGGCGCAGGATGTCGCCGGCGAGGGTCTTCACATCGTGGGGGGTGACGTAGCTCCGCCCCTGCAGGAGGGCGTGGGCCTTCGACGCCTTCATCCAGCTGATGGAGGCGCGCGGGCTCGCGCCCATCTCGATCATCCCCTCGAGGGAGCCGAGGCCGGCCGCGGTCGGCTCGCGCGTGGCGTGGACGAGGTCGACGATGTAGTCGCGCACCTTGTCGTCGACGAAGACCTGCTCGATGGTGCGGCGCGCCTCGAGGATCTGCGACGGGCTCGCCACCTTGCGGACCTCGGGGATCGGCTGGCCGCTCGCCATGCGGTCGAGCACCTTCCGCTCGTCCCCCTTCGTCGGGTACCCGACCCGCACCTTCATCAGGAAGCGGTCGACCTGCGCCTCGGGGAGGGGGTAGGTCCCCTCCTGCTCGACGGGGTTCTGGGTCGCGAGGACGAGGAACGGCTCCTCCAGCGGGAAGGTCTGCCCCCCGATCGTCCCCTGGCGCTCCTGCATCGCCTCGAGGAGCGCGGCCTGCACCTTCGCCGGGGCGCGGTTGATCTCATCCGCGAGCACGAGGTTCGAGAAGATCGGCCCCTTCTTCACGGAGTAGGTCGCCTCGCGGGGGTTGAAGATCTCCGTCCCGATCACATCCGCCGGGAGCATGTCCGGCGTGAACTGGATGCGGGAGAAGCCGGTGTCGATGGAGTCGGCGAGGCAGCGGACGGTGAGCGTCTTCGCCAGGCCGGGCACCCCCTCGAGCAGGACGTGTCCGCCGGTCAGCAGCCCGATCAGCAGGCGGGAGACCATCATCTCCTGGCCCACGAGGACCTTGCCGATCTCGTCGATCACCGTGCGCCCGAGGGCGGCCTGCTCGGCGACCCGGGCGTCGAGGGATGGGACGGGGCCGGAGGCGCCGCCGGTGGGGGCTTCGGGACTCGACATCGCATCCCTCCTCTTCCGCTCCTCGGGGAGGAGCATCATGCGGGGTCCGGGGGTGGATCGGGGGGATCGCCCGTCGGGCACGGCCCATGGATGAAGGGACCATGGATGAAGGGGGCGGAGGGGCGTCCCGGCCGACCGGGGGAGCCGGTCGTTCCGGCCCGATCTTAGGCATCGGCGAACGGTCGGCCAACCGAATCGAGGCGGGGTCAGCGGAGCTCGGGAGCGGCTCCGGGCTCGGGCTTCGGACTCCGGATCCGCAGCAACTCCCGGGCCTCCGGCACGCGCAGGAGAAGACCGCCCCCGAGGACGATGATCGCCCCTGCGACGACCGTTCCTCCCACCGTCCCGAGACGGGCGAGGAACCCCTCGCTTCCCCACAGGCGGTCCAGACCGCGGCAGGTCCAGTGGCAGACCGGAGCCATCGCGAGGGTGAGGAGCGCGGCGCGGGAGATTCCCCGGAAGAAGTGGAACTGCGGGCCCAGCTCACGCCGCAGGACGAGGAGCAGCATCGTGCAGTTCAGGACCGCCGCGACGGAGGCGGCGAGGGCGAGGGCGAGGACACCGTGCTCCCGGTAGGTGAGCTGGGCGCAGATCACGTAGCCGACGCACGAGAGGACCGCGGCGACGGCGGGGGCCCGCTCCCGTCGGACCGCGGTGCAGGCGGGGGAAAGGACCTTCGCGAGGGAGTAGAAGAGGAGGCCGACCCCGTATCCCTGCACTGCGATCGCGACGCGGGCGGTGTCCGCGGGGGTGAAGCTCCCGTACTCGTAGATCAGGCGCACCACCGGCTCCGCGAGGATCCAGAGACCGACCGCCGAGGGGAGGGAGAGGAGCACCGCGAGGCGAAGCGCCCCCTCGAGATCGGTCGAGGCCCCGGCTCGATCCTCACCGGCGATCCGATGGTTGATGTCGACCGTGGAGACGGCGGCGATCACGACCCCGACGAGCCCGATCGGGAGGTAGATGAGCCGGAAGGCGTAGTTCAGGGCGGAGACCGATCCCTCCTCCAGGAACGCGGCGAGGCTCGTCCCCACCAGGATGTTCACCTGTACCGCCGCGGCCGCGACTCCGGCGTAGAGGAGGCGACGGTAGATCCCGCGCAGCCCGGGGTGACGGACGCGGAGGGAGGGGCGCAGGGAGAGCCCCCCTCGTCGGAGGACCGGGAGCTGGATCAGGAACGAGAGCGCGCCGCCGCCGAGGAGGGCGAGCGCCCAGGCGGTGGCGGAGGTGGAGCCGGAGGGGTGACTCAGGAGGAGGGCCCCGCCCACGACGATGGCGAGCAGGTTCGCGGCCGGTGGGGCAAGGGCCGGGAGCCGGAAGCGCTGCTCGAGGTTGAGGACGGAGCGGGCCACCCCGGCGAGGGAGGCGAGCCAGAGGAAGGGGAACAGGATCCGGGTCAGGCGGATCGTCTCCGCCCGCTTCTCCGCTCCGGCGGGCCCCTCGAGGAACCCCCCGGCGAAGAGGTCGATGAGCGCGGGGGCGAAGATGATCCCGAGGATCGAGAGAGTGCCGGTGAGGAGGCTCAGGCGGGTCAGGAGCGCCTGCGTCAGGGAGTTGACCCCTGCGGCCCCGGACTCCTTCCTCGTCTGGCTCAGGGAGGGCACCAGCGCCCCGGAGAGGGCTCCCTCCGCCA
>JAFMMO010000118.1 GCA_017859655.1 Pseudomonadota bacterium
CACGGGACGAACCCCGCGTGGGGGGCCCCGGCGGATCGCGTCATCGGCCAACCGAACTTCGTGACGGGCGCACCGGGCGCCGGGGCCGCCGGGCTCCACTCCCCGCGCGGCGTCGAGGTGTTCCCCGTGGCGGCCGGACCCTCCTCCAGTCCCTCGATCTTCGTCGCGGACAGCGGCAACGATCGGATCGCCGTGTACGACTTCGGCGTCTCCCTGCCCAGCGGACCAGCCGCCTCTATCGTCCTCGGCGGCGGGGGACCTCCGGCCGACGACACCCTCGCCGCTCCGGAGCGGGTGAGCCTCTCTATCGGGAGCGCGGCATTCCTGTTCGTGACCGATCGAGGGAACCATCGGGTGCTGGAGTTCCCGGTCTCCGGTGGGCTGCCCGAGCTGGTGGCGAGCGCGCAGCTCGGCCAGCCGGACTTCACGACCGCCATGCCGAACGGCCACACGATGAACCTGCCCCGCGCGATCTGCTTCGCCGGGGGCCGCATGATCGTCGCCGACACCGACAACCATCGGGTCCTGATCTACGACACCACGCCCCAGAGCGGGGACCCGACCCCGAGCGTGGTCGTCGGGCAGCCGAGCCCCTACGACACCAGCCCCAACCAGGGGCTCTCGGGGCCGACCGCGGCCACCCTCCGTCGACCGACCGGGGTCGCCACGGATGGCACACGCCTGGTGATCTCCGACACCGGGAACCACCGGGTGCTGATCTTCGACACGATCCCCACGGCGACCGGAGCATCGGCGGATGTGGTCCTCGGGCAGGCGGACTTCCTCGGAGGCTTCTCCAACTCCGGGGGCGTCACCGCCTCGACCCTCGACACCCCACGAGGAGTGGAGATCTCCGGCACCGACCTGCTCGTCTGTGATCAGGACAATCACCGGGTGCTCGTCTGGAGCGACCTGACCACCGTCGTGAGCGGGTCCCCCGCGGACCTGGTCCTCGGACAGGACGACTTCTTTTCACGACTGCCGAACCAGGGGGATGTGACGACGGCCTCCTCCCTCCACGCTCCGTCCGATGTGCAGGTCGCGCAGGGGATGGTGTGGGTCGCGGATACCGCGAATCACCGGGTCGTCGGCTTCCCCGACCCGCTCGCCAGCTCGAGCGCGGCGACACGGGTCCTCGGGCAGCCCGACTTCCACTCCTCGTCCCCGGGACTCGACGCGAGCTCTCTGAACGGCCCGTCCGGGCTCGCCACGGACGGAGAGCGCTTCTTCGTGGCGGACACCGGCTCGAGCCGTGTCGTGCTCCTCGACTCCCTCGCGGCCGCCGGGAGCGTGTCCTTCCATGCGGTGATTGGGCAGAGCGGGTTCGGGCAGGGCTCGGTGAATCGAGGGCTCGAGAATCCGAGCCCCTCGACCCTCTCCCGGCCGGAGGGCCTCTTCTTCGACGGGACGAGCCTCTATGTCGTCGATACCGGAAACTCGAGGATCTTCAGGGTCCGATAGCGACGGCGGCCCGAGGAGAGTGCGAGAAGCGGGCGGGAGGATCGTCGATCCCCCCGCCCGCTTCGTTGTGCGAGATGGAAGTGCCGAGGGAGGGACTCGAACCCTCATGGCCCGAAGGCCGGTGGATTTTGAATCCACTGCGTCTGCCAGTTCCGCCACCCCGGCCCGATCCGCGACGCGGATCCTCACCGATGCCCCGGACCTCCGCAAGGCCCCCGACAGCCAAGGAGCCCGGCACCGAGAGCACCCAGCCTCAGTCCTCGTCTGAGTAGGGGCGGAGCGCGCGAGGGAGCGCGAGGAGCTCGGCGTAGAGAATCGCCTTCTGGAGCTCGCTGCGCGCCTGAAGGCGGCTCAGGCCGTTCGTCCGCGGTCCGGACCGCCCCTTCCTCCGTTGGCGGAAGGCGTTCTGCGACCGATCCCTCCGCTCATCCCAGGGGGAGGATGCGGTCAGGGCGTCCATCGGCATCTGCCCGCCGGGGAGCAGCGGAGCAATGCTGGAGAGACGGGGGGAAGATTCCACGCGGACCGGAGGGGCAGGCTGCGGCGCTCGCTCCGCCGGGAGAACCGGCTCCTCGGGGGGGATCTCCTCCCACTCTTCATCATCCCGGAAGGAGTCGTCCACGGAGTCCTCGAAGGACGCGTCGTACCACTCGGGGATCGGCTCCTCACCGTCCTCCAGGGCCTCGCCGAGCAGCTCCCTCGCGGTGGGGGCAGCGGGCTCGGCCTGCCTCGCCTTCCTCCGCTTCGCCGCCCCCTCGGAGATCCGCTGGAGGATCGGGAGGACAATGATGAAGAAGAAGAAGAGGAGTGATTTCCAGTCGTCAGCTGTCATCGCTCTCTCCGCCTTCGGAGGGATCCCCGATCGACTCACGCATGGAGGTGTCCGCCTGAATGTTGCGGAGACGGTAGTAGTCCATGACGCCGAGGTTGCCCTTGCGGAAGGCCTCGGCGATCGCCAGCGGCACCTCCGCCTCGGCGAGGACCAGCTTCGCCCGGTTGGCGGCGATCTCGGCGATCTCCTCCTGCTCGTGCGCGACCGCGAGAGCGCGACGCTTCTCCGCCAGCGCCTGCGCCACCCGCTTGTCCGCCTCCGCCTGCTCCGCCTGGAGCTTCGCGCCGATGTTCTCGCCGACATCCACATCCGCGATGTCCACGGAGAGGATCTCGAAGGCGGTCCCCGAGTCGAGGCCCTTGTCGAGGACCGCCTTGGAGATGAGATCGGGGTTGGCCAGGACGTTCTTGTGGGTCTCCGATGAGCCGATCGTGGTCACGATCCCCTCGCCGACCCGCGCGATGATCGTCTCCTCGGTCGCACCGCCGACGAGGCGGGCGAGGTTCGTCCGCACCGTCACCCGCGCGCGGGCCCGGAGCTGGATCCCGTCCCCCGCCACCGCGTCGACGGTGGTGCGGGCCTGCTCGCGGCTGGGACAGTCGATCACCTTGGGCTGGACGCTCGTTCGCACCGCGTCATAGACATCCCGGCCCGCGAGATCGATGGCGGCCGCCTGATCGAAGTTCAGGGAGATGTTGGCCTTCGAGGATGCGACGAGCGCCTGGACCACGCGACGGACGTTCCCCTTCGCCATGAAGTGCGCTTCGAGCTTGTTGATCTTCACATCCGTGAGGCCCGCCTTCTCCGCCATGATCAGCGAGTCGATGATCGTGTTGGGGGAGACCTTCCTCAGCCACATGCCGACGAAGGTCCAGATCGCCACCCTCGACCCTGACGACAGGGCGCGGATGTAGAGGCGCCCGAAGGTCATGAAGAAGACGAACAGGAAGATCACCAGCAGCCCGCCGACGATGAGCGCGATGATGTTCAGCAGTCCGGGGTCCTCCGCCTGCGCGAGGGGGAGGAGACGAGCGAGCGATTCGATTCCCACGTCCGGCCTTTCCGGTGTGTTGGAGGAGCGGGAGCTCCCTGCTTGGCGTCGGCGACACTCCGCGCGGGGCGGACCGCCGACTCAACTACCCGCGCGGCGGACGAGGATGCGGTTCCCCGCGGTCTCGACCACCACGATGCTGACGCCCTTCTCCAGGAAGGTGCCGTCGGTGACGACGTCGTAGCGGTCCCCCGCGATCTTCGCGAGCCCCGCCGGGCGCAGCGGCGTGATCGTGGTCCCCTCCCGCCCGATCAGGGCGGTGGCCGCCTCCACGTCCCGTCCGGTCGCCTCACTCTCGGCGAGGGTGTCCGGGAGGCGGACCTTGGAGATCCAGAACCGAAAGAGCACGAGAGAGTACACGACCATCGAGAGAACGAGGACCCAGCCCACCGTGGTCTCGCCATCGGCGAAGACGGTGTAGACCGCGTAGCCGTAGCAGAGGACCGCGGCGAGCATCAGGGCTCCACCCGAAGGGACGAAGAGCTCGACGAAGAGGAGGACCATCGAGAACAGGACGAGCAGGACCTCGCGGAACCAGGGGCTCATGGGGTCTCCTCGATCGTGTCGACGACCACTCGATTCCCCTCGACCTCGTGCACTTCCACGCGGCTCCCGCGGGGTACGAACGCCCCCCGGGCCACGACATCCCGGGGGAGCGACTCCCCGTCGAAGATGACCTTTCCGGCCGGCCTCAGATCCCGCTCCACCGTGCCGCGTCTCCCGACCAGCTCGCCCCCGTCGTCACCCATCGCCCGAGCCGCTTCCGGGACCCGGCCATCCCCGTCCAGTCGCGTGGTGGAGATGAGGCCCCCCCCGCGCTCCGCCTTCCCGCCCGGGAGCAGGCGCAGGATCGCGACGACCACGACCCCGGAGCCGGCGAGAGCGAGGATGACGTTCGAGAGCTCGGTCGTGACGCTCCCCCAGCTGAGCGGCGCCTCCTGCGGCATCAGGCCCAGGGTCAGGCTCGTGAAGAGGAGCACCAGTCCGAGGACCCCCGCGACGCCGAAGCCGGGGATGAGGAAGAGCTCCAGCGCGATGAGGACGAAGGCGAGAGGGAAGAGGACGATCTCGGTCCATCCGACCATCTGGTTCGCGAAGCCCTCTAGAAAGAAGAGCGAGAACGCGACGGTGAAGACCGCGCCGCCGAAGAAGGTCCCGGGGAGCTTCATTTCGACGACGAGCCCGACCGTGCCGAGGAGGATGAGGAGGAACTTCAACCAGCGGGGGAAGGGGTTGTCCCGGAACACATCCAGAGCCGCCCCGCCCCCCTCGACCCTCCGCCCCAGGGCCTCATCGAGGTCGAGGGGGTTCAGGTTCCGGACTGGAGCGTGGCTGGTGATGAAGCGGCTCCGGCTCGCATGGATCTCGCTCACGAGGCCGAACTTCAGGGCCTCCTGATCGTCGAGCTCGGCGATCTCGACCCACGGGATCTCCACCTCCTCCACGACGTTCGGTCCGCGTCGGGACGGGAGCTCCTGCGGCAGGACGTACTCGGTGCGGCGCCCCCTCGCGTTCGCGTAGCGCAGGGCCGTGACCGGCGTCCCGGGGGTGACCCAGGCACGCAGGATCGCCGACGGGTAGGCGGGGTTCGCATCGCCGAAGAGGCCGAGCTGGACCGCCAGCTCCTCGGGGGGGACGGAGCGGGGCCGCGTGAGATCGAAGCCGCCGATCCTCGTCTTCACCCCGAGGACAAGGGTCTCGCAGGCGACCGCGAGGAGCGCCGCGGCGTCGAGCGCCGCGCCGTCATTGTCGATCACCGCGTAGCTCGCGTAGCGCCCCCGTCCGATCTCACGAGCGAGCTGGAGCGCCGCGGCGAGATCCCCGCCGATGGAGTCGATCTCGAACGCGATGTGGCGAACGCCCCGCTCGAGACAAGCCGCGATGTCGGCCTCCACGCGCTCGCAGAGGCGCGGAGTGATCTCCCCGTTCACCGGAATGTAGACGAGCACGTTCTCGAGCTCGCTCCCGGGGGCGATGATCTGGGCGGGCGCGAGAGAGGGGGACGCAACGATCAGCAGAGCGCTGCAGGCGAGAAGCAGAAGGGCGAGCCTCGGGCACCTCAAGGAGGCGCTCCTTTCGCAGGGGAACGAGCAGCAGGGCTCGGGAGACCCGGGATGCGAGTCGGGATGTTGCAGGCGCATTGTCGGCAAGGGGAGCAGAACTGCAAGACGACCGGAGAGGCGCTCGCAGGGGCCTGACTTCGGAACGAAAAGAGCCCCGCGGTCTCCCGCGAGGCTCCTCGAGTTTCGAATGGAGGATAGGGGGCTCGAACCCCTGACCTCAACACTGCCAGTGTTGCGCTCTCCCAGCTGAGCTAATCCCCCGGATTTTTCGTGCGTCGATCCTGTGAGTCGATCCCGTGCGGCGACCCTGCTCCCTTGGAGGCCAACGGCTGCTTCAAGAGACGCGACCGCAGCCAGGCTCAAGGCTGCTTCAGGATACCCGATCCTTCTCCGTCCGGCCCACCCGCGCCTGGGGGCGGGTCGAGGGCGAGAGGGGACCCCGAGCGGCCCAAAGTCTAGGCGGGGGCGGAGTTGAGTCAAGCGGAAAGATTGCGGGAGCGGAGGCGGATCGCTAACATTCCGACCCTCCCGCGCCTCTCGGCCGGTCCCCGGTCCGAGCGCTCCCCGGCACGGGACGCACCACCCTCGAACTCCGCCCGCTCCCCGGCCCCGCCCGGAGCGGACTCCATTGAAGACGGCGGCTCTGCCGCGCGGAACGGACCCCAGGCATGTCCCAGCCGGACGACCCTCAGCCGGACGATTCGGTCCAGCCCGACCCCGATGGTGCGGAAGTGCGCCCTGCTCGCTTCGACCGCAAGGCCACAGAGGCGAAGTGGCAGGCGATCTGGGCTGCGCGTCGAGAGTCCTCTCCCGCCGTTCGTCGACCGGACGATCCTCCGCCCCTCGACCTCTCCCTCGCTCCCTGGAGGGGACCGGCGGAGCCCGAGGATCCGTTCGATCTCGCGGAAGACCCCGACGACGAGCCGGAGCTCGAGGAGCTGGACGCCAGCAGCGAGGACGAGCCCGCCGAAGAGGACCGTGAGGACGCGGCGGAGGACGCACTCGACGCCGGGCTCGACGGCGAGATCTCCGCGTACGCCCGTCCCGAGCCGGAAGCCGAAGCGGAGGCCGAGGCGGTGGACGCCCCCCCCGCAGAGCGCGAGCCTCTCCCTCAGAAGTCCGAGACTCCCGCGCCCGCCTCGGTCGAGGCGACCCGGCGGAACGAGGAGCCGTCCCTGCGACCGTTCTACTGCCTCGACATGTTCCCCTATCCATCCACGCGGGGATTCAGCGTCAATCAGCTTCGGGGCATCGCCGTCACCGATGCCGTGGCGCGCTACCAACGCGCCCGGGGGCGGCAGGTCTTCCGTCCCATCGGTTGGGACTCCTTCGGAGTGGGGATCGAGAATGAGGCGAGCGAGCTCGGGCTCGCCCCCCATGAGGTCGTGGAGCAGGGGATCACCCGGATGCGCAGCCAGCTGGAGCGCTTCGGGGCCTATGTCCACTGGGACGCGGAGATCCGAACCTCGGAGCCGGAGCACTACCGCTGGACGCAGTGGCTCTTCCTCAAGCTCCTGGAGCAGGACCTCGCGGTCCTCGAGGAGACTCCGATCAAGTGGTGCCCGTCCTGCGCGATGAACCTCGCGAACGAGGAGGTCTCGGAGGGCTGCTGCGTCCACTGCGGGAGCCCGTCCGAGGAACGTCGCCGTCGGCAGTGGAAGGTGAGGACCACCGCCTTCGCGGACCGCCTCCACCAGGGATTGCGGTCGCTGAAGTGGCCGGCCCGCGTGAAGGCGCTCCAGAGGAACTGGATCGGTCGAAAGGAGGGCTTTCAGCTCATCCTCAAGGCCAAGAGCGAGTTCCAGGAGGAGTCCCACGAGTTCGAGGTCTTCACCCGACGGCTGGAGATCGTGGGAGAGTGCACCTATGTCCTTCTCGCCCCCGAGCATCCGCTCATCGATGAGGTGTGCGACGAGCTCTACCGCGACGACGTGGAGGCCTATCGCGAGGAGAGCCGCCGACGCACCGACCGGGAGCGCCTCGCGGCTCAGGGGACCCCGGAGGGGATGCCCACGGGAGCCTGGGCCCTGAACCCGATCACGCTGCAGCCGATGCCGATCTGGGTCAGCGCCTCCGTTCTTCCCTCCATCGGCCTCGGGGCGATCCTCGCGCACCCCCCCTCCGACCCGCGGCTGAAGGAGTTCGCGGAGCACTTCAAGATCGCTCAGAACCTGGGCCGCCTCGAGGGACGGGGACGGAAGAAGCGGCGCAGGGGCGGCCGGAGAAGCCGCTCCTCCGAGGGCGGGGCCGTGGCCGACCTGAGGCGTCGCGCCCGGAGCAGCCTCGACGCGAGGGGGGTCCTCGACTCCCGCACCGACTTCCACCTGCGGGACTGGATCTTCGCTCGACAGCGTTACTGGGGGGAGCCGATCCCGGTCGTGCACTGCTCGACCTGCGGGGTCGTGCCTGTGCCGGAGACGGACCTCCCCGTCCGGCTGCCGCGCCTCGCCAGCGCCCCCGAGACGAAGCCCGGGGTGTCGCCGCTGAGCACCCTCGAGGACTGGCTCCGAACGGAGTGCCCGCACTGCGGAGGGGACGCCGAGCGGGAGACCGACACCATGCCGCAGTGGGCCGCCTCCTGCTGGTACTACCTGCGATATCTGAGTCCCGAAGACGATCAGCGGACCTTCGACTCGTCCATCGGGGCCCGCTGGCTCCCGGTCAATCTGTGCGTGGGCGGCATCGAGCACTCGATCCTCCACCTGCTCTATGTCCGCTTTTTCTCCTACTTCTTCCACGACCTCGGTCTGACCACTCGCGAGGAGCCGTTCCGCCGCCTGTTCAATCAGGGCAGGATCCGCGCGCCCGGCCAGAGCGTGGAGAAGGGGGACTTCACCGCGCCCCACCGCGGCCCCCGCATTCCCGCCGAGGAGATTCTGGAGAAGTGGGGGGCCGACGTCCTGCGACTCCATCTGCTCTTCCTCGGCCCGCCCTCCGAGGACACCGAATGGAGCGAGCGCGGGCTCCGCGGCTGCGCTCGGTTCCTGCACAGGGCTCACGACACGATCGCGGCCCGCGCGGACCAGGGACGGTTCGTCAGTCGTCGCGCCCTGGTCCTGAAGCACCGACTCATCCGTCGCGTCACCCGCGCGCTGCGGACCTTCCATCTGAACAAGGCGGTCAGTGCCTTCATGGAGTTCGTCCGGGAGCTTCGGGGCGAGGGGCTCACGCCGGAGGAGGTGGACCGCGACACGCTCAAGGCCTTCGTGATCCTGCTCCATCCGTTCGCGCCCCACCTCGCCTGCGAGCTGTGGGAGATGCTCGGAGAGACCTCGCCGCTCGAGGATGCTCCTTGGCCCGAGTACTCCGACGAGCTCCTCAAGCCGGCGGAGACAGAGATCGTCATTCAGGTCGATGACCGGGTCGTGGATCGGCTCCGACTGGAGGAGGAGCTGTCGAAAACGGAGCTCCTCCACCGGATCGAGAAGCTCCCCCGGGTGCTCGCTCGAACGCAGGGACGCCGAGCCAGCCGCGTGGTGGTGGTCCCCGACCGCCTCGTGAATCTCATCTTCCGCGAGGAGCGGCCCGCCGCGGAAGCGCAGGAGTCCGCTCCGGAGACGGGGGCCGGAGAAGGCGCTCCTCCCTCGCCCTGAGGCGTCGAGCCGGCCCTTCCGCGCCCCCGGGCCCGGCTTTTGCCGAAATCGTCGGACGCATCGTACCCTTCAGGAGCAAGTCGTCCGATCGGACGCTGCTCCCCGTCGCCATGTGGGCGGGGGGAGGCGCGTCCGCACGCGCGCTCTTCTTCCGCCCCGGCGGGGGAGAGCTGGCTCGAGGGAGTGTCCATGGGGGATCGTTCCACCCGGATCATCGCCGAGATCCTGAAGGTCACGGCCATCGTCTTCAGCTGTTTCCTCTGGTTCGATGCCCGACTGGAGGAGAGCTCCACGCGCGTCGCCCACGCCGCGACCGAGGGAATCGACCAGGCGCGTCGCGCGACCGAGGCCCGCCTCGCCCTCCTCGAGCTGGAGCAGTGCCAGACTCGGGACGAGATCGAGGCGGCGCATGGCAGCGTCCTGGAAGTCGAGAGTGACCTCCGCGCCAGCACCGAGACGAGTCTGCAGCGGGAGCGGCACGCGCTGCTCGAGACCCTCGCGGATCACTCCAAGGAGATGCGGAGCCTCATCGAGCATGGTCTCACCCGGATCGACGGTGTGGCGGCGAACGCCACTCAGGAGGTCCACTCCCGGGTCGACTCGCTCGCCTCGCGCCTCGACCGTCAGCCGAACGACATGAAGCGCCGCATGATCTACCCCGTGGTTCAGCTCCGCGGGAACGGGACCGTCGGCAGCGGCGTCGTCGTTCGGTCCGATCCGCCGAACCGCGAGGGGATCTCCCGGACCTTCATCCTCACCGCGCATCACGTCGTGCACGAGGTGATGGACCCGGACGCCGTCCGCCGGGATCTCGTGGAGGATCTTCGGTTCCTGGACCCGGAGACCGATCGCCTCCAGCTTCGCTCCCATCGGGCCGTCGTGCTCGAGGAGGATCCTGAGCACGACCTCGCCCTCCTGCGGGTCGACCTCGATGCCCCGTGGCCCTTCGTCGCGGAGCTCGCCAGCCGCAAGGAGGTCACCCTCCTCGACATCTTCGATCCGGTCTATGCGGTCGGCTGCCCGCTCGGGAACAAGCCGCTCCCCTCGGTGGGAGAGATCTCCAGCCAGGAGAAGATGGTCTCCGGCACTCGGTTCTGGATGGTGAATGCGCCGACCTTCTTCGGGAACTCGGGCGGCGGGATCTTCGACCACGGCACCGGTCGCCTCGTGGGGATCAGCAGCATGATCTACACCTACGGCAAGCGTCAGCCGATGGTCGTTCCCCACATGGGGCTCTTCGTCCCGCTGGAGACGGTGCGCGCGTGGCTCGAAACCGAGGGCTACGGCCACTTCTTCGCCGATGCGACCTTCGACTCCCGCTACACGGGGTTCGTGGAGAGCTCCGCCACCCTGAGTGAGCCTGAGGAGCCGCCGGGCGCGCCTTTTGACTCGGAAGAGGGCCTTCGGTAGCCTCTCCGACCCTCGACGAAGCTGGGGTGGGAAAATCCCGAGATCGTCTCTCCGAACCGTCTCTCGACCAAGGTACCTAGCCCCCGATGTCCCCTGTGCTCCCGTGGGCCCGGACCGGGGATCGAAC
>JAFMMO010000119.1 GCA_017859655.1 Pseudomonadota bacterium
GCGACGGTTGCGCGGGCTCGGGTGGGGGAGCGGCAGGAGGGTCGGGAGGTACTCTCGCCAGCGGGCGACGGTCGCGGCGACCGTCCCCTCCGCTCGGTGCGCGAGGTAGTGGCGGATCGCGTGAGCGGAGAGGAGGAGGGTGAGCTCCACGCGGGGGAGGCGGGAGATGATCGGCTCGTGCCAGGTCGGGGCGCACTCCAGGCGCGGGGGGAGGTCCCCGGATCGGCCGGTCCCCGGGTAGCAGAGGCCCATGGGGACGATCGAGAAGCGTCGAGGGTCGTGGAAGGTGGAGCGGTCGACCCCGAGCCAGTCGCGGAGCCGGTCCCCGCTCGGGTCGTCCCACGGGATGCCGCTCTCGTGGACACGCCGGCCGGGGGCCTGCCCGATGATGAGGATCGGCGCCCGGGGGTCGGCGACGACGACCGGGCGCGGCTCATGGGGGAGCCGAGGGGCGCAGAGGCGACAGGCGCGCGCCTCGGTGAGGATCTCCCCGAGCGGCCGGCTCACTCCTCCGGTCGCCCGCGGGGCGCCACCCACCGCCCCCGCCGCCGAGCCCTCTCCTGGGCGAGGGCCCGGAGGTCGGTCACGAGGTCGGACTCGTCGGTGATCTCCGCTCCCAGGAGGGACTCGATCGCATCCTCGAGGGTCACGATCCCCGCCGTCCCTCCGTACTCGTCGACGACGAGGAACATGTGCTCCTGCTTCTCCACGAAGCGCTCGAGGAGCTGGGCCACAGAGCTCGTCTCCGGGATGGGGCGGAGGGGGCGGGCCAGCTCCGCGAGGGTGGTCTCCCCCCGTCCGTCGGTCACCGCCTCGAGGATGTCGAAGCGGAGGACGAAGCGGGAGATGTCGTCATGGCTCTCGTCGTGGATCGGGATCCGCGAGTAGGAGAGGGAGGTGTTCTCCACGACCTCCGCGGCGGTGCGCTCCTCCTCGAGGGTGAAGAGGACCGTCCGGGGCGTGAGGATCTCCTTCACGGGCACCTGGTCGAGGCGCAGCAGATTGCGGAAGACGCGGGACTCTCCCGCGCCGATGGCCCCTTCCTCCTGACCGAGACGGGCGAGGATCTCCAGCTCGGAGCGCGTGATGGAGGGCTCGCTCCGCTTCGGCTTCAGGAGGTCGGTGAGGAGCTGGCAGGCCCAGACGATGGGAGCGAGGATGCGGACGAGGCCGAGGGTGGCGTAGGCGGAGAAGCCGTTCAGCCCCTTCCAGTACACCGCGCCGAGAGTCTTCGGGATGATCTCGGAGACGACGAGGATGAGCACGGTCAGCACCGCCCCGATCAGCCCGATGTACTCGCTGCCGTAGAGACCGGCCGCCTGGGCGCCCGCGCCCGCCGCGCCGACGGTGTGAGCGATGGTGTTGAGGGTGAGGATCGCCGCGATCGACCGGTCGATGTTCTCGCGATCGATGAGCCGGCGCATGACCCGGGCCGAGCGCCGTCCCTTCTCGATCTGCACCTCGACATACGACGCGCTGGTCGAGAGGAGGACCGCCTCGAGGACCGAGCAGAGGAAGGACGCGCCGAGGGCGATCGAGACGAAGAGGATCAGACCCCCGAGCGTGGCATCCGTGGCCGCGGAGGCGGCGCCTCCGGCGGAGGTCCAGGCGAGCAGGGGAGAGAGGGCGGGCAGCGCGGGGTGGATGGGGGCCTCCAGATCGATCGAGGGGGGAAACGCAGGTTCCGGAGGCTACTCAGCCTCGCTCGGCGAGGCAACCGCCCCGGGGGGGAGGGGACTCCCGTGGACCTTGGATCGCGGCGGCGGTAGGCTCACGCCCCCTCGATCGCGGCGGAGCGGGCGGGGCAGGAAGGGCCGGGGAGCGGCGGACGCGCCTCCCTTCGCCGATCTCGCTGGAGGAGATCCCATGCACGGAGATTCCAAGCACGGAGACCCCAAGCACGGAGACTCCAAGCACGGAGACTCCAGCGATCGGGAGTGCGCGAATCGCCTCCGGATCCCCGCGCGCCTTTTCATCCTCCCGGCGCTGCTGCTCATCCTCCTCGGGGGGAGTGGATGCGTCACGGTGCGGTCGATCCCGGATGGGGTCGAGCTCGCGGCTCCCATCGTCGAGCTGGAGGTGGAGCGGGTCGATGGAGTGCTCGCCGTCGAGGCGATGATCGACGGCCACGGCCCGTACCGCCTCATCATCGACACAGGGGCGAGCGTCCTCACCCTGAGCCCGCGGGTCATCGATGAGGTCGGGCTCGAGACGCGTCGACTCCCGTGGTACCTGAACGGAGCGATGGAGTCGCAGTGGGGTTGGTGCCGCAGCGGGGTCGTCTCCGAGCTGCGCCTCGGCGATCGCGCCCGCATTCCCACGATGCGCTTCGTGGAGCACGAGATCCCCTCCGAGGCGGATGGCCTGCTCGGGAACGGCATCCTCGAGTTCTGCACATTGAAGATCGGCCCCGAGCACCGCAGGGTGTGGCTCGCGAGCGAGGCGAGCGCGCCCGGGCCGGGGGATGTCCCCCTGCGGCTGGCGGATGGCGTCCCGACCGTGGAGTTCACCGTGGGGGAGGAGACCCTCCGGGCGACCCTCGACACCGGTTGCGCCGGCACCCTGATCCTCCCGGGGGAGTGGGAGGACCGACTCCCCCTCGCGGAGGGGGGGAGCGCCGTCCTCTCGCGCTCCCTGCACGGGCCCCGCACCCTCACTCTCCGGCGGCTCCAGTCCTCGGTCGAGGTCGGGGACCTCGTGATCGAGCGCCCCTTCCTCAGCTTCGGCGGGGGGCCGATGCTGCTCGGGCTCCCCCTCCTGCGCGGCCACGCGGTCGAGGTCGACATGCAGTCCCGGGTGCTGCGGATCGGGGAGGCGGTCTCGCTCCCCCTCCAGCGGCGGTGACCGGCTTGGGATCCCCGGGGGAGTCGCGGGATCCGGCCGACCCCGATCGGGTCACCGCGCTCGGTGAGTCCCCGCTGACGGAGCTCCGGGAGAAGGGATCCCGCTTCCTCGCGCGCGTCCACCCCTGCCCGGACCGCCTCGCCCTCGACCACGTCCTCGCCCGGGAGCGCGAGGCGTTCCCCGACGCCACCCACCACTGCTGGGGTGCGCGCCTCCTCGATGAAGACCGCTGCGACGATGACGGAGAGCCGATGGGCACGGCGGGGCCGCCGATCCTCCGGGTCCTCGAGGGTGCCGGGGTGCGCGGCGCCTGCTGCGTCGTGATCCGCTACTACGGGGGAACCAAGCTCGGGACGGGCGGCCTGATCCGCGCCTACGGAGATGCGGCGAAGGAGGCGATCGCCGCCGCCCCGGTCACGACGACGTGGAGGACCGCCCGGGGGGAGGTCCCGGTCGCGTTCGAGGACCTCGGCGCGGTGGAGGGGGTCCTCCGGAAGCTCGAGGCTCATCTCCTCGATGTCTCCCGTCGCTTCGACCCGGAGCCGGTCTTCACCCTCGCGATCAAGGAGAGCCGCGTCCCCGAGGTGGAGCGGACCCTTCGGGATGCGACGGCGGGCCGCGCCCGCCTTCGGCGCGTCGAGGACGGTCCGTCTGAGGAGTAGGGGGGGCCGAGCGCGCCTCCCTCCGTCGTGATCCGGCGCGGTGCGGGGTTGCGCCCCGTTGCGCGCCCGGGTCCGATGCCCGCCGGTGCGCCCTGCGACCCCCGTGCGCTCTGCAACCTCCGCGGAAGGAACCGTCGATGCGCTTCGTCTCCGTCGCTCTCCTGGGTCCGATGCTGCTCGTCACCTCCCTCGGAGCGGATCCCGGCCCGCCGACCGATGAGCAGGTCGCGGCCGCGGTCGCGCACGCGGTGGCCACCCTCCTCGCGAATCAGGAGCGCTACGAGCCCGATCCTCCGGTGGGCGGGCTTCCCGAGGAGGTGCTCCCCGAGTGGCAGGAGAAGGAGCGGGTCCGCCTCGCCGGGCTGCGGAAGTCCGCCGCCGAGCAGGGGGGAGAGGAGTGGCCCTACGAGGGGGTCTACCGCGTCCGCCCCGACGGTCGGATTCCCCCCGGGTATCGGGTGGGAGGAACGGCGATCGTCTGCGAGGCGATCCTCGAGGCGTCGGTCGGCGCCCCGAACGACCTGCGCGTGGCGCGACGGGCGGCGGTCGAGCGGGGGATCCGCTTCATGCTCCGCATGCTGGCGGACGACCCCGAGATGCAGCCGCGGAAGCAGACGAACTACGACGTCCGCGGCTGGGGCCAGGCCTACGCGCTGAAGTTCTTCCTCCGCGCTCTCGAGACCGACCTCGTCTCCGCCGCGCCGCTGCGCGCCGGCATGCGTGAGGCGATCCCGCATCTCATCGCGTGCCTCGAGGAGGGGCAGGTCCCCGGGGGGGGCTGGAACTACGCCGGTCGGGGGGTGAGCCCCTTCATGACCGGCTCCACCCTCCTCGCGCTCTTCGAGGCGAAGCGTCAGGGCTTCAGGATCCCGGAGGAGCTGGTCGAGGGCGCCCTCGATGCTCTCGAGGGCGGGCGGGGAGAGTCGATGGCCTACGCCTACTCCGGTCGCCTCCGCGACCCCGCGGAGCCGATGGAGGGGTCGAGCGCCCGCTCCGCCATCGCGGAGCTCTGTCTCTACAAGGCGGGGCGGAGCGATCTCGCGAGTCTGCGGAAGGCGGTCGACGGCTTCTTCGAGGAGCGGAACTGGGAGCAGCTCCTCGTCCGCAAGTCCCGGCAGGGGACCCATGTCCCCCCCTACGGAGTCGCGCCGTACTACTTCTTCTTCGGCCACACCTACGCGGCCCTCGCGGTCGAGGCACTCCCGGAGGAGGAGCGCTCCCGCTACCGGGAGCGGATGCGCGAGCTGCTCTGGCGGACGATCGAGGGGGAGGGGCGCTGGAACGATCGGATCTTCCCGCGGACCGAGTCCTACTCGACCGCCATGGCGATCCTCGCCCTCGTCGCGGATCGCCTCCCGGCGGTGCCGAGCTGGGGTGCTCCGCCGGAGGATGCGAAGGAGAGGGCTCCCGGCAAGGGAGTCGACCTCTGATCGGGCGCCCTAGGGGACGCAGGTGCTCGTGAGGCAGTCGAGGGAGTCCACGGTCGGGTCCGCCCCGCAGATGACCGGGGCCGGGACGGCGGGAGAGCCCTCGAAGATCGCGCCGAGCAGGGAGATCACATCCGCGATGTCGATCGCGCCGCTGTCGTTCGTGTCCGCGGCGTCCCGGCAGCCGAGGGTCTGACCCTCGAAGAGGCCGGCGAGGATCCGGATCGGGTCGCTGATGTCGATCACTCCATCGAGGTTGATGTCTCCGCGCTCGAAGTCGAGTTCGCACTCATCCGGGACCCCGCCGCCGTTCGAGTCGAGGCTCGTTCCATCCGCGATGTCGCAGGGGTCGGTGATCCCGTTCCCGTTGCAGTCCGGTCCGGGGATCGAGCAGGGCCCACCCCCCGCCCCCACGAAGACCTGACCGGGGTTCGGCTGCCCCGGGCTCGCGGTCATCTCCGGGCTCCAGGTGAAGTCCGCCGAGGAGGAGCCGCTGCCCAGGAGGGGGAGCGAGAAGCCCGCCGGGGTCGCCGAGCTCTCCGCGACTCCGATGTCGAGGCTCGTCATTCCGCTCGCCACATCCCCGGTGGCGGTGAAGGTCCCCTCGTAGCTGAGGAATTCGAGCACCGTCCCGAGGGGATCCACCAGGGCGAGGCCGTCCGGCGCGCCGTTCTGCATCCCCGTCAGCGGGAACCAGAGCGTCCCGGCGCCCCCCTGCTGGTCGGGGATCGTGCCGGCGAGGGTCACCAGGGCGTAGACCGCCCCGCCGCTCCCGTTGTAGCCGAGGACGAAGTAGCCGGAGAGGTCGGTGCCCGCCGGTCCGGCGATCTCGAAGCCCTCGCCGCTGTCGGCGCCGGCGTTGTCGTAGTGGATCTCGTTGATCCACGGCTCGCCGGTGATCGGCCCACCGCCTCCGCAGGGGGTCGTGCCGGCGGGGGTCGCGAGCAGGTTCGCGCTGCGGTTGCTCTCGTTGCCGAAGCTGTCGAGGGCGGAGAGCGAGTACTCGTAGAGGCTGGTGTTCTCCGCGGTGTCGTCGAGATAGCTGGTCGCGGTGAGCCCGCTCGCGAGCACGGTCGGAGTCCCCCCGTTCGGCGCGCGCCAGAGGGTGTAGCTGGCGAAGTCCGGCTCGGTGTTCGCGTTCCACGAGAGGGAGATCGCGCAGTCGAGCCCGGTGTAGGCGAGCCCGCTCGGCACCGCGGGAGGCGTGGTGTCGACCCCGGGGCAGGTCCAGATCGCGCAGACGAACTCGGGATGATCGATGAACGGGTTCCGGTTCCCCTGGAAGGAGTAGACGGTGTTGTTGCGTGACTGTTCCTGCGCATCGACCGGATCCGCGAGGTGCCACTCGATGAGCACCGAGAGGACTCCCATGTAGGCGACGCCGGTGGTGTTCGTGGAGAAGGTGTTCATGAGCCCGCGGTCATCGGTCAGGCGGAGGTCCGGCTCGGACTCCCCGGTGACGAGGTTGGTCCCCCCGTCGTAGCGGACCGCCATGTAGAAGAGCGCGCGGGCGACATCCCCGCGACGCCCGGACCAGGTCTCCCACGCTCCCGCGGTGTTCGCGCCTCCGCCGAAGTTCGGGTCGGCCGGGAAGCCGTCCACCGGGTAGGAGGTGCAGCCTCCTCCGCAGGTGTCGTAGGGCCGGTTCGACCGGGCGCTGTTGTAGTCCCAGTCGGCGGGCATCAGCATGTGGCAGTCGGTGTAGGGGGAGCTGTTGCCGTCGTTGGGAAAGCCGTAGGACTTCGGCCAGGTGTGCTCGCGGTTCCAGCCGGTCCCCTGGGTGTGGTCGCTCTTCGGAACGCTGGCGTTCTTGTAGACGGTGCGGACATTGTTGGCGTTCCCCGGGTCCTGATGCGCGGCCTCGAGGATGTCCCAGGTGTCGGTGGCGGTCGAGGTGTAGGGGAAGCGGGTGTGGTCGTCGATGATCTCGTGCAGCGCCGCGTGGAGCGCGGTCCCGCTGAGACCGACCGCGGGGTCGTAGTACCCGGCGGGGGCCTGGGCGCGCACTGCCGGGGTGCAGGCGCTGAGGAGCACGGTCGCGAAGAGCGCCGCGATGAAGCTCGGGTGGAGTTCGGATTTCAGGCGCGTCAGCAGTGCCATCGCTCTTTGATTCCTCGTGCTCCCACACTCCGTCGAAGCTCCCCTGATGACCCAGAGCGGCTCCGCGGCAGGTTTGTCCTGAGAATTCGGCCCGTCTTCATGGTAACACCCGAAGCGGGGTTTCCCATGCACGGGTGCCCACGAACCCGGCGGAGCGGGGTTCGACGCTGGATTCCCGAGGCTTCGCCGTCCTCCCGGCGGGGGCACCGAGGGACGCGGGAGGGTCGACATGGACATTCTCTTCCTGGGAGGGACCCGTTTCGTCGGGCGTCATCTCGTGACCGCCGCCCTCGAGCGGGGACATCGCCCGACCCTCTTCCACCGGGGGAGGACCGGCGTGGAGGTGCATCCGGAGGTGGAGCGGATCCTCGGGGATCGCGACGGAGGGCTCGATGCCCTCGGCGGTCGCGAGTTCGATGCCGTCGTCGATGTCTCGGGCTACCTCCCCCGCCTCGTCCGGGACTCCGCCACCCGACTGCGGGGTGCCGCCGAGCGGTATCTCTTCATCTCCAGCATGAGCGTCCTCGCCGACCCCGGTCCGCCGGGGCAGGATGAGGACTCCCCGCTCGCCGTCCTCGACGACCCGAAGGTGGAGCGGATCGATGTCGCCACCTACGGCGGGCTGAAGGTCCTCTGCGAGGAAGCGGTCTCCGAGATCTGGGGGGGCTCATCCCTCATCCTCCGGCCCGGCTACATCGTCGGGCCCGATGATCACACCGATCGCTTCACCGCCTGGCTGCGCCGGGTCGCGGCGGGAGGGGACTTCATCGCGCCCGGCCCCCCCGAGGGGCCGATCCAGTGGATCGATGCGAGAGACCTCGCCGGGTTCGCCATCGACGGGCTGGAGCGGCAGCTTGGCGGAGTGTTCACCGTCACCGGCCCGGCCGAGCGTTCGACATGGTCCTGTCTCTTCGCGGAGATGGAGCGGACCTTCGGGGCGGGATCGAGACCGTGCTGGGTCGATCCGGCGTTCATCGCCGCGCACTCCCTCGGCGGGAGGGACCTTCCGCTCTGGCACCCCCCCGATCGGCTCGGACTCCATCGGCTCTCCATAGACCGGGCGATCGGAGCGGGGTTGGTCCACCGTCCTGAGGAGGAGACCTTCCGGGACACCCTCGCCTGGGATCGCCGCCACGGCGTCATCGCGGAGAGCCGGACTCCCGACTCTCCCGCCCCCTGCGGTCTCGGGCCCGATCGGGAGCGGGAGCTGCTCACCGCAGCGCGAACCTGACGGGGGTGCGGGGTCTGGTGCCGCTTCGGGGCTTGGGGCATCATCCTGCATCCCGACCGCTCACTCCGACCCGCTGGAGGTAGGAATGCAGAAGCTCGTCGCAGCCCTGATCGCCGTGGCTCTCGTCCTCTTCGCGCTCAGCGCCCTCGGCGTCCTCGACTCTGGCTCCGCTCCGGCGTCGCTCCCGTCCGAGACGGCCCTCCCGGAGAGCCCTTCAGGAGAGGTGAGTGAGTTCGAGTTCGAGGCGGACTCCGTCTCCTCGAGCCCGGAGACCGCGGGCTCCTCCGCGGTGGGGGCTGCCCCTTCCGGGGCCGCGGAGACACCCGGCTCGAGGGGAGTGATCCGCGGGAAGGTGGTCGATGAGGAGGGGCGGCCGCTCGTCGCCGCGGTTCTCCATCTTCGAGCGAGCGCCGGACCCGTCTCCGGGGGAGCGCGCACTCCCGACCTCGAGGATCCGGAGCAGCGAATCGAGACCGCGGAGGACGGCACCTTCGCTTACGAGGGGTTGGAGACCGAGCGCACCTATCGCCTCTTTGCGAGAGCCTCCGGCAAGGTCGGCGAGCGGCATGAGCGACTGCGACCGGACGGCGAGCCGTTGACGATCGCCCTCGTCGCGGGGGTGATCGTCGAAGGACAGGTGGTCGACCCCACCGGCCGTCCCGCCTCGTTCGCCTCGGTCCGCTCCGGACCGACGATGCAGGAGTGGGGGGCTGGCCTGTTCGTCCCCAGCGGCTGGGGTGAAGGGGACGAGAGCCTGATCTTCCCGGTCAGCGACGCGACGGAGAGCGGCAGCTTCCGGCTCGAGGGGATCCCGGTCGGAGAGTTCAGCCTCGTCGCCAATCACGAGGAGTGGGCGCCCAGCCGCCCCGTGAACCTGATGCAGTCCCAGGCGCGGATCGTCCTCGAACTGAGACCCGGGAGCGGAGCGTTCGGGATCGTCCGCGACAGCGATGGTGTCCCCATCGAGGGGGCCACCGTCGCCGCGCTGAATCCCTTCACCCGGCTGGGGGGGGACGGGACCCGCCTCGGGTCCACCGTGACCGATCGGCAGGGGCGCTACGAGCTCTCCGGCCTTCCTCCCGAGCAGCTCGTGATCCGGGCGGAGGCGGAGGGCTTCACCCGGGTCCGGCGCGACCTCCGTGTGGAGGAAGGGGAGCAGAAGGCGCTGGACCTCGTGATGGACCGCGGCGCATCCATCCGCGGCCGCGTGGTGGATCTCGCCGGAGCCCCCATCGAGGGCGCGGCGGTCGTCTTCGCCGTCCACGGCGATGACGGCCCCGGCCTCTTCTTCACCGGAGAGTCGGGGGTCGCGGAATTCCCCGGGCGGAACTCCACGACCACGGGGGCGGACGGGGCGTTCCTCCTCGAGGGGGTCCCCTCGAGATCCCGGGCTGCCCGCAGTCTTCGCGTGGACCACAACTCCCATGCCCTCTGGACCGGCGAGCCTTTCGACATCGAGGCCGGGGAGGAGGTCCTGGTCGGAGACATCGTCCTCGCCGAGGCCTGGACCGTGCGCGGGACCATCCGCGACGAGCGCGGGGAGCCGATCGAGTCCGCGAGCGTCGCGCTGCTGCGCGGCGCGGAGGCGGAGGCGGACACGGGAGCCCGCCAGGTCTTCTCCCTCGGGGGGTCCTTCGGCGGGGAGATGGTGGAGATGGTGAGGTCGATCGACGCGCCTCCCCTCTCCCGGACCTCGACCGATGCTGCGGGGCGCTACACGCTCCGGGTGGAGGAGCTCGGGGAGTATCGGGTCGAGGCCTCTCGTGACTCCTACCAGAAGCAGACGAGCGAGCCCTTCGTCGTCGGGGATGCCTCGGTCAGCGGGATGGACCTCGTCCTTCCTCCGGCGCTCTGGATCGCGGGGACGGTCGTCGATGAGCTCGGTGTGCCGTGTGCGGAGATCGAGGTCTCGGCGGAAGGGAAGGGCGGCGCCACCACGGATGAGAATGGGGCCTTCCTCCTCGATGGGCTCGACGATCGGGACTACGCGCTCTCCCTCTCCGGGGAGGGCTGGACCCTGGCCGGCGAGGGTCCTCACACCTACCCGGCGGGGAGCGAGGGGGTCGAGCTCGTCGCCCGGCGACCGGGTCAGGTGCTCGGGCGCATCACCGACGCCACGACCGGCCTCCCTGTCCCCGTCTTC
>JAFMMO010000120.1 GCA_017859655.1 Pseudomonadota bacterium
TCCTCCAGTCGATTCTCATCCCTGTCCTCCTGGCCGACGCGGCGATGGAGGCGGGGCCCGGGGACGGAGGCGTGGCCGCCGCGGGACTGCCCGACCTCCTCGGGGTGGTGCTCCTCCACGCGACCCTCCTCGCGACCCTCATCTCGCTCCTCGACTACCTCAAGGTCGCGGTCCGCTCGACCGCCGCCGGGAGGGGGGGGCCTTGACCGCTGGAGAGCGATCCCTCTCCGACCGCCTCTCCCGCCTCGTGCTCACCTTCGGGGGGAGCGGCGAGGCTCCTGCGGCTCCCGGGACCTTCGGCTCCCTCGCCGCGGCTCTCGTGGTGGGGGGGCTCTGGCTCGCCGGGGGGACCGCCGGGTGGATCCTCCCCGCCCTCGCCGCGGCCATCGCGCTCCTGCATCTCGCGGTCGGGGACCGAACCGAGGTGCTCTTCGGGGAGGTCGATCCTCCCTCGGTCGTGAGCGACGAGGCGTGCGGGCAGTGGATCGCGCTCGCGCCGCTGCCCTGGCTCGGGGTCGTGGGCCCGGGGCCGGGCTCCACCGCGACGATCGTGCTCCCGCTCCTGCTCGGCTTCGCTCTCTTCCGGCTCTTCGACATCACGAAGATCCTCGGAGTGGGGCGGCTGGAGCGGATCCCCGGGAAGTGGGGGGTCCTCCTCGACGATGTCCTCGCGGGGGTTCTCGCCGCGCTCGTCCTGACCGGGCTTCACAGCCTCGGGCTCCCCCTCGACCTCGCGCGCTGAGCCGCGGGGGAAGCCCCTCTCAGCCCCTCGCGCCCGACCCCTGCTCCGCGGCACGGCGCTCCTCGAAGACGCGATCGCTCGGGATCGCGAAGAGGATGACGAAGGTCCAGAGGAAGGTCGCCACCCCCGGCACGAGGAACGCCAGCTCCGGCGACTCCCGGAGGCTGCCGGTGAGGAGGGGGCCGATCGAGACTCCGAGGGTGAAGCTCATCGTGTTCAGGCCCATCACCCGCGCCCGATTGCCCGGCTCGCTCCGCTCGGCACTCATCCCGCCGATCGAGGAGCTCAGCGCGGCGGAGGCCACCCCGAGGCCGATCCGGAGGCTCACCATCTCCTCCACCGAGCCCGCGTACCCCTGCAGCGTGACGAGAGGCGCGAGCAGGAAGAGGGCCGCGAGGAGCACCCACTTCTTGTCGAAGCGGTCGCCGATCCACCCGCTCAGGTACTGGAGCGCCAGCCGGGAGATCAGGAACGCGCCGAAGACGAACCCGAGCTGGCGCTCGGTCGCTCCCCACTCTTCGGCGTAGGTCGGGAAGAGGGAGATCATCGCGGAGATCCCGACCATCATGAGGAAGGTGCTCACGACGAGGAGGCGGAGTCGGAACGGGACCGGCGGGCGGACCCTCGGTCCCTCGGACGCCGGTCGGGACTCCCGGGGGTCGGGGACGAGCCACGCGACGAACCCGATGGAGATGGAGAGCAGGGACGCGGAGACGAGGAAGGTCGTCCCGTAGCCGAAACCGCTCGCGATCTCTCCCCCGACGAAGGGCCCGAGCGCGAAGCCGCTCAGCCGGATCGTCGAGTACAGGCCGAGTATGCGTCCTCCCCGACCGGGAGCGGAGTGCCGGGCGACGATCGCCATCATCGGCGGGAAGGTGAGCCCGAGGAAGGCGGTCTGGATCAGCCGCGTGGAGAGGATCTCCGGGAAGCCATCGGCGGTCGCGAACGCGGCGGAGCAGATCGCCGCCCCGAGCATGCCGAAGATGATGAACGGCTTCCTCCGGTCGAAGCGGTCGGAGAGCCGGCCGGCCGCAACCTGAGAGAGGGACATCGAGAACCCGGAGAGGCAGAAGAGGACGGCGGTGCAGGCTTCCGCGCTGTCCGCCGAGAGGACTGGCAGGATCTTCAGGAGGATCGGGAGCTGCTCCCGCAGCCAGGTGACGATCGGCCCCGCCTCTCCCCCCTCGAAGCTCGCGATGAACAGCGGGAGGATCGGCACCAGCATCCCCGCCGCGACCGCCTCCGCGAAGCGGCAGAGGGAGACGAGGACGACGAGGGACTCCTGGGGCTCTTCCAATCGCGGCGCCGCTGCCTCGCCCCCGACGCCGACGGGCGGAGGTGTGGGGGGGGTCTCGGAGGAGCTCGGGTCGGGAGGGCTCACGGGGGAGTCCGTTCAACGAGGGAGGTCGCCGACACCCGAGGAGGCCCGCGGGTGGCAAAAGCCGTGCGGCGGAGTACCGTAGGGGGCGGAGAGGAGGGTGGCAAGCCTGCCGTGCCTTCCCTCCCCATCCGATCGGCCGGTGTCCACGCGGCTGGTCCCCGTCTCCCGAAGCGAGAGGCCGCGCGTGAACCCGACCCCCCACCCCGGCGGAGCCGGAGGACCGGCCGGTCCCCGGACACGCAGGCCCACGAGCGGCCCCGCGACGAGGGGACGAAGAGGAGAGGTCGGGCTCTCGGGTGGGGTGCCAATCGCGGCGAAGTACGCCGGGGTCACCGCCGTTCTTCTGGTGATCTTCCTGGTCCTCGTCGCTCGCTCCGACCTGCGCAGCTCCCTCCGCAAGGTCGATCAGCTCATCCATGAGAGCGGCGTCGCCGCCGCGATGCTCTTCGCCGCGGAGGTCGACCCCTACTGGGCGCGCCCCGACGGCGACGGAGGAGGCTCCGGCGCCCAGGGCGCGCTTGCCGCGCGTCTCGCCGCCCGCGTCGCCGATCCGGCCCTCGCTGATCGTGTCCTCGATGTCGTGGTCCTCGGGGTCGATGGGAGGAGCTTCGAGGCGAATGCCCGCGGAGGGCGGAGCCTCGCGGTCCGCATGGGGGGATCGCTCCGCTCCGAACGGGCGGAGGCCGCGGGGGTCACCGTCCGGGCCGGCTCCCTCGATGGGCGCGCCGTGCGAATGTACGCGAAGCCGGTCCTCTGGGAGGGACGGACGGTGGGGAGCGTCCAGGTCTACCTCTCCGCCGAGAGCATCCGGCAGGTGGAGGACCAGTTCCGCTCGGCTGTCATCCGCACCGTCCTCATCGCCCTCCTCATCGGGATCCCGGTGGTCCTCGTCGTCGGCCGGTACCTCACCCGGCCGATCCGCCTGCTGAAGCGGGACATGGAGGTGGTCGCTCAGGGGAATCTGGAGCACCAGTCGGTGGTGCGGACTCGGGACGAGCTGGGGAGCCTCGCGACCGCCTTCAATCGCATGACGCACCAGCTCGCCGAGGCGCAGGAGGCGGAGTTCCGGCGCCTCTCCCTCGAGCGGGACCTCTCGATCGCCACCCGAATCCAGACATCCCTGCTCCCCGAGGCGCTCCCCGAGATCGAGGGCTACGACCTCGCCGCCCGCTACGATTCGGCCAAGGAGGTCGGGGGGGATCTCTACGACTTCATTCCTCTCCCCGGCGGGCGATTCGGGATCGTGGTCGCCGATGTCAGCGGCAAGGGGATCCCCGGGAGTCTGGTGATGACGATGACCCGGAGTCTGCTGCGGATGGCGGCCCATGATCACGCCGAGGTCTCCGAGCTCCTCGCGCGGGTGAACGAGAACCTGAGTCGCGACATGTCCCGGGGGATGTTCGTGACGCTGGTCTATCTCGACTTCGACCCGGGGACGGGGCGCGTCCGGGTCGGCCGGGCGGGGCACAACCCCCTCTACCTCTATCAGGCATCGAGAGGGTCGGTGGGGCAGATCCAGCCGCAGGGGATCGCCCTCGGCATGGACCCGGGCCCCCTGTTCGAGAAGGCGCTGCAGGTCGGGGAGTTCCAGCTCGAGCCCGGGGACTTCCTCGTCCTCTACACGGACGGGGTCGTCGAGGCGATGGACCCCAGCGGAGTCGAGTACTCCCCCGAGCGGTTTGTCGCGACCCTCGAGGGGGTCCGCGAGCGGGATGCCGCCTCGATCGTCGCCGCGGTGAACGCCGATCTGGCGGCTCATGTGGGTGCAGCGGAGCAATCGGACGACATCACCCTCCTCGTGATCCGCCGCGACTGAGCCTCCGCACGCCGCTGGACGGCTCCGGGCATCCATCGAAGACTTCCGATGGACCGGAAGGAGCCCGATGCCGCGGGAGTGTCACATTCGATCCCAGCACTGGAAGGGGGAGCGGATCCGCGTGGATCTGCGAGGATCCCTCGCCTCCGGCGCGATCGACGCGTTGGAGGCGGAGTTCGGGCGTCGTCTGGCCGCCGGGCACACCGAGTTCGTGATCCACATGGCGCATCTGGAGGATCTCTCCGTCGTCGGTGCGGTCTCCCTCCTCATCTGTCTTCGTCGGATCGAGGAGCGGGGGGGGGCGGTCTCCCTCGTCGAGCCGACCGCCCCGGTCCGACGGATCCTCGACGAGCTCGGGGTCCTCAACGGGCTTCATGTCGTGGAGAACGCCAGCGAGCTGATCGGGGTCTCCTCCCGACGGGCTCCCCGGGCCTGAGGCCGCGCTGGACAAGCGGGTCCCGGCCTCGCACGATGACGCCACTCCCGTCTCTGGAGGTGGTTCCTGTTCCACATCATCGCCATCGTGAAGCCGTTCCGTCTGGAGGCGACCGTCGAGGCCTTGGCCCCGATCGCCGCCACGCCTCTTCACGTGCAGCAGGTGCGTGGGTACGGGCGGCAGAAGGGGCACCTCGACGCCTACCAGGGGGATGAGTGGGGCTTCGAATTCGTGCCGAAGGCGCGGATCGAGGTCGGGGTCGAGGATCTCTTCCTCGAGGAGGCGGTCTCGCTCATCTCGGATGCGGCGCGGACCGGTCGGATCGGCGACGGAAAGATCTTCGTCTTCCGGAGTTGCGAGGAGCCGCCCCCCGTCGTTTGACGGTTCACGCTCGGGCAAGGTATTCTCGAACGAACGGTCCGGGAGACGTCGACCGCGCGTGGCGCGGCGGCGATCCGAGAGGGGTTTCGAGGACGGACCGTCCTCCCACGCCCCCCATCTCTCTCTCGAACCCGGTTCACGGTCCCTCCTCCGGTTGGGACCGTTCGGCAGGGCACCCGCCGAGAGGGGCGGGGCTGAAAGGCGAGAATGAGTCGGGAGTTCCTGTTCGACATCACCAGGGAGCTGCGTCACCGAGCGGTGCGCGGACGACCGGTGTCGGATGACCCCCAGCGCTCCGATCGCATCGAGGCTGCCCTCGCCGAAGGTCGTCGCGTCTTCATCGATGTCGAGGACGAGCTCCTCTATGTCGAGACGCCGGTGGATCGCGTCTTCCGGGATCCGGATGGCGATCGACCGATGGGAGCGCGACGTCTCTGAATCCGGGGTCGACCGCGCCCGAGCCGTGATCCTCGGATCACGGGCCGAGGGTGCGTTCCGGGCCGCTCTCGTGAACTGACGCCGGACCCGATGGTCCGGAGAGCCAGGGTCGAAGGACCCTGGCCGACGAGAGGGGCTCCCTCCGGGGACCCAGATCCACACCACGTCTCTCGTCTCGTACCCGAGTCGTCGGGGAGGAGCGCCTCGTGCCTCCGTCCCGTCGGCCGTCCGCCCCTGCCCGGGCGGAGGAGAAGGGACCGAGATGAAGCTCCAGCTCTCCGCTCGCGTCGAGCAGCAGCAGATCCTGGCGCCGCAACTGATCCTCTCGATGGACATCCTCCAGCTCAACTCGCTGGATCTCGCCGCGCGCGTCGAGAAGGAGTTCATGGAGAACCCCGCCCTCGAGGTGATCGAGCCGACCGCTCCGACCCCCGCGCCGGAGGAGCCCTCCGAGGGGCGCGACCCGGAGGTGCAGGAGCTCTTCGATCTCCTCGACTCCTACGAGCGCCGCTTCGGTGGGGAGGAGCGCCCGCGCCCGGTCAGCAGCGCGGCCTCCGACAACAAGCATGAAGCCCTCGCGAACCACGCGGATGACAGCGCCACCCTCGCCGACCATCTCCACCAGCAGCTCTGCGAGCTCGAACTCGACCCGGATCTCGCCGCCGTCTGCGAGAAGGTCTGCGACGAGCTCGATCCTCGCGGCTACCTCCACTCGGAGGTCGAGGAGATCGCCGCCTGCGTCGGTGTCAGCTGCGAGCTGGTCGAGCGAGCGCTGGCGGTGGTCCAGAGGCTCGACCCTTGTGGAGTCGGGGCCCGGGATCTCCGGGAGTGTCTCCTGCTCCAGCTCGGGGAAGGCGATGAGATCGAGCATCGCATCGTCCGTCGCTGCCTCCCCGACTTCCTCGAGAATCGCCTCCCGCGCATCGCCACCACTCTGGAGATGAGCCTCGACGAGGTGAACGAGGGGGTCGCCCTCCTCCGCACCCTTGACCCGCAGCCGGGGCGCCGCTTCGAGCCGGGCGACCCGCAGCAGATCCGTCCCGAGATCTTCGTGGACGAGATCGACGGGCGCTACACCGTCCGGATCGAGGAGGGGTCCGTCCCCCGCATGCGGGTCTCTCCGGACTGCGCGACTCTTCTCCAGGAAGGGGCGCAGAACCCCCAGGTCCTCGACTACGTCCGGAAGAAGATGGAGTCGGCGCGCTGGCTCCTCCACGCGGTCGAGCAGCGCAACCGCACGATCCGGGACATCGCCCAGGCCATCGTGGATCATCAGCACCAGTTCTTCCGTCGCGGCCCGGGCCATCTCGAGGCCCTCACGATGCAGACGATCGCCGATCTGGTCGGTGTTCACATCTCCACCGTCAGCCGAGCCGCGAACGGGAAGTACATCGAGACCCCCTACGGCTCGATGGAGCTTCGTCGCTTCTTCACCGGTGGTGTGGAGAGAGCCGACGGCGGGATCGAGAGTCGCGACAACGTGTGCGGGGTGATCCGCGAGATCGTCTCCGACGAGGATGCTCGGCGCCCCCTGAGCGACTCGCAGCTCACGCGCCGCCTTCAGGAGCGAGGCATCGACATCGCCCGTCGAACCGTCTCCAAGTACCGGGAGCGGGCGGGGATTCCCCAGGCCCGGCTGCGAAAGCGCTACTGATCGCGTCGGGGGACGCTTCGCGCCTTCCCCGACCCGGTCCCGATCGAGCGACCTCCGGAGAGGGAGCTCATCGGGGCAAGAGCCACTCGACACTCCCTACCCCGTTTGACCGGGAGGTGCGTCTGCCCCGCACCTCCCGGTTTCTTCGTGTCCGTCCGCGCCGGCGGAGCCCCCGGGGAACCAGGGGCGGTCAGGGGATCGCCACCGCGCAGCCGGGACCCTCCGGCGTGGGATCGAAGCCCCAGCTGGGCCACGGTGCCGCGGGGGGAGCACCTCCGGCGAAGAGATGAAGGAGAACGAGGATCGCATCGTCGATGGAGATCTCCCCGTCATCGTCCGCGTCCGCGGCATCGAGGCAGGGAAGCTCGGGGGTGCCGGCCACGAAGAGGAGCTGGAGGGTCGAGATCGGGTCCCCGATCCTGATCTCACCATCCCGGTCCACATCTCCCCGCAGCAGGCGGTTCTGGAAGCGGAAGGCCCCGGGCAGCGCGGCGCTCTCCGTCGAGCTCTGAAGGCTTACATCGACGAGCGCGGGGGGATGCGCGGGAGCAACGAGCTCCAATGTCGCGGCGTCGATGACAGAGGCCGGAACGCTCACGCTTCCGAAGCTCACCGACAGCGGCGCGCTGAACCCCGCCCCGAAGAGGAGCAGCTCCGTACCACCGGCGGCATCCCCGATCGCCGGCTCGATCGCATCGAGCTGGAGTCCGGGCGGAGGGGCCTCGGTTGCGCCGAGCGGGGCGATGCCATGGGGCGTGGAGAGACTCACCCCGCCATCCGCGAAGAGGACCCGCGTCTCGGCGGGGCCGAGCGCCGCCCCATCACCATCAAGGTCCTCGAGGAGGACCACGGCATCCAGAGCACCATCCACCACGACGACACGGGCGGGTCCGATGAGGATCGCGTCATTGGGATCGCTCACCAGACTCGCCGGCTCGAGGGGCGAGTGGAAGATGAGGAGCTCTCCCGGATCGAGCGCGCTGCCGTCGCCATCAAGGTCGGTGAGTCGGACGATCGTCCCGTCGTTCTCGTCGACGACATAGACCTGTCCCGCCGCGTCGACCTGGATCGCGTCGATGTCCCCGAGGAGGACGGCTCCCGTGACGTTGTAGAACTCGCTCGCCTCGCCCGGGCCGAGCGCGGTTCCGTCCCCGTCGAGGTCGACGAGTCGCACGATCCGGCCGTTGGCGCTGTCTCCGACGAGCAGCGCGCCTCCCGGCGCGATGGCGACCGACTCCGGATCGGTGAGGGGGGGCATGAGGCCCCCGCTCTCGTCGAAGAAGATGGCGCTCTCGCCGCCGTCGAGCGCATCGCCATCTCCATTCAGGTCTCTCAGGCGGAGGACCGCCCGGACCCCGGCCCCGTCATCCGAGACGAAGAGCGCGCCATCGGGACCGACCGCGAGACCGCTCGGCACCGCGAGGGGCGGGCCCGACGCGGAGTTGTCGTAGAAGACCGAGACCTCGCCGGGGTCGTTCGCATCGCCGTCGAGGTTGAGATCGGTCAGGCGGAGGATCGCATCGAGGGTGCCCCCGTCGCAGAGAAGATGACCATCGTTCCAGGGCAGGAGGTGGTTCGGGGTGGAGAGGTCCGGCCCCGGGGAGCTGTCGTCGTAGTAGATGCTCACCTCGGCCGCGGTGAGCGTCCCATCTCCGTCGAGATCCTCGATGCGCACGACCCGGTCGTCGCTGCTGTCACAGACGAGCCAACCGGGAAGCGGCTGACCCTGCGTCCAGGAGCCGAGGAGGAGAAGGAGGGAGAGTGTTCGGATGAGGATCGGAAGCAAGGGCCGGTGAAGCGAGGGCCGGTGAAGCGAGGATCGGGACATGCGGTGACCTTTCGGATGCTGAGAGAGAGAGCGGAGGATTGCTGCGACAGCCACGGGACCGTCCCGGGAACGAGGGACTGGGCTTGGAGAACGCTCGCGCCGCCGGGGGCTCGTGTTCGCTCCTCCCTTCCGGTTCCTCTGGAGCGCCGTGACGGCGGGGTGGCGAGACGGCGAGACGGCGAGACGGCGAGTTCCTTACGCAAGGAGAGGACCGAACCACGATCAAGAGACAGGTGGCCGGATGCGGTCGCAGGAGAGTGCTCCGCGTCCTCTGGAGCGCGGGGTCCGGCTGAACTCGGACGCCTGCGGCAGGGGGGAGAGGGGACGGGGGTGGAGGTCGTCCGACCTCGACCGTCCGGAGGACCGACTCGCTTCGAGCCGGAGATTCGCGCAGAATCGGGGGGGGGAGCGAGAAGTCGTGAATCGACCGGCCGCAGCGCCGTTCGCTCGACAGGTCCGAGCGCTCCTGCGCGGAGCGCGGGTCCCCAAGGCCACTGGAACGGAGGAGCGGGGTGATGACAGACCAGCTGCGCGCGGCGCGGAGAGAAGCGCTCTCGGAGACAGCGCTCTCGGAGACAGCGCCGACTCGCCGTGGCCCCCGGCAGCGTCGCTTGGAAGGTCGACCGGGTAGCCTTCAGGGGGGGACGCGGCCGCAGCACCTCTCACTCCGCCAGCCGGCGCGCCTCCTTGCGCTGCTCCCCCTGCTGCTCATCCCTCTCGTTCTGTTCGGCTGCCACGAGAGAAGCAATCGTCACGACGGCCCTCACCCCACCGCCTACGCGTCCCCGACCGAGTTCCAGTGGACCGGTGACCTCATCTCCTACGACGCGCTCGACGAGTACGACTGGAACACCGTCTGGGACCTCGTCTTCGTCGAGTTCGAGGCCTTCGACTTCTCTGGCGTGATCCGCGTGCAGATCTTCGACGATGACTTCGTCGAGATCCTGGATGAGACGTGGGTCGGCTACGGGGATGACGTTCTCATCCGGACCTCCAGCGCGGCGGGCGTGTCCGGGCAGTGGAGGGTGCGGATCACCAGCGATGACCTCTGGGGGGATCTTGCCCTCCGCTTCGACTAGCGCGGGTCCTCCGTCGCTCTCCGCCGGTCGCGCTCGCTCCCCCGTCGCAGCTCGACGCGGAGCCACCTCTCCCCCGGCGCCTCGTCGCCGAGCAGGTCCTCGAAGGAGGAGAGCCAGAGGCGCGGGGGGCCCGCGGCGCGGACCGCGATGAGCGGCTCCAGCTCCGCTCGGGCGAGGGGCATCGGGAAGCCCGAGATCGGCTCCTGCGCGCAGCGACCCCTCGTGAGGATCAGGAGAGAGCCCCCTGGGGCGAGGAACCGGCCGAGGGCGGGGAGGGCGAGGGCGCGCAGGGACTCCGGCAGGCTCTGGAGGGTGAACGCCTCGAGGACGAAGTCGAAGCGCCCCGTCCACTCGGCCGGGGGATTGAGGAGGTTCGCCTCCTCGTAGGTGACGCGGCTCTCCGGGAAGCGAGACCTCGCGAGGGCGATGGCACTCGGTGCGTGGTCGAAGGCGGTGGTCCGAAGACCCTGCCGGGCGAGGAGCTCCGCGTCGTCCCCCGGACCGCAGCCGACGACGAGCGCACGCCCCCCATCCTCGACCACCTCCCGACCTCGCGCGGTCTCGAGCCAGGACTCGAGGAGTGGCTCCGCTCTCCCGAGGGCCCAGGGGATTCGATCCAGGCTTCCG
>JAFMMO010000121.1 GCA_017859655.1 Pseudomonadota bacterium
CTCCACGGCGACCCATCCTTCCGGTAGTGGACCTGCGCCTCGAGCGGGAGGCTGCCGACGGTGGCGGTGAGCAACAGCACCAGCATCAGTGGCAGGGTGGACCTGCCTCGTGGGAAGTCGGGCATTCGGCTCCTCCTCTCCGGTGGAGGCACGCAGGCTAGCGAGGCCCGGAGGGAAAAGGGAGCCGCGTGGCCGGGAAGCTTCCGAATCGTCGGCGGATCGCGCTATCCTCCCCTCCATGGAACCGCACCGGCCCGATGCCCCCGCTTCCGGAGACCTCGCCCCCGCCGATCCTGTCCCGCCGGCTCGATCCCGTCGGTGGTCCCTGTTGCTCGGTCCGGTTGTCGCGGTCCTCCTCCTCCTCTTCGCCGATCTCGAGCCCGGGCAGCCCGCCGTGACCCGGACCGCCGCGGTCGCGCTCTGGATGGCGATCTGGTGGATCGGGGAGGCGGTCCCCCTCGCCGCGACCGCGCTCCTCCCGCTCGCCCTCTTTCCCCTCCTCGGCATCCTCCCCGGCAAGGAGGTGGCGGCGCAGTACGTGAACACGACGATCTTCCTCTTTCTCGGTGGGTTCCTGGTGGCGCTCGCCATGCAGCGGTGGTGTCTCCACGAGCGGATCGCGGTCGGGATCCTGCGTCGCTCCCGGGTCCGCCCCTCGACCCTGCTCCTCAGCTTCATGGGGGCGACCTGGTTCCTGTCGATGTGGATCTCGAACACGGCGACGACGATGATGATGGTGCCGATCGCCCTCGCCATCGTGCTTGAGGTGGAGCGCTCGGCGGAGGGGGGCGCGGCGCGGAGCTTCTCCACCGCCGTCTTTCTCGGGATCGCCTATTCCGCCTCGGTGGGGGGGATCGCCACGCTGGTCGGGACGCCTCCGAACCTCTCGATGGTCCGCATCTACTCGAACCTCTTCCCCGACGCCCCGGAGTTCTCCTTCGCGCAGTGGTTCGTCTTCGCCTTTCCATTGAGTACCGCGTTGCTCCTCGTGATCTGGGGGTTCCTTGTCCTGCGTCTCTGCCCGCCCGCCCGGGACCTGCCGATCGATGCGAGCATCTTCCGGCGCCAGGCGGAGAAGCTCGGGCCGATGCGGTTCGCGGAGAAGGTGGTCCTGGTCGACTTCGTGGCCCTCGTCTGTCTCTGGCTCTTTCGAAGAGACCTCGACCTCGGCTTCCTCAAGCTCCCGGGCTGGTCTCGCCTGCTGCCGGAGCCGGGCCTCATCGACGACGGGACGGTCGCGATCGCGGTCTCCCTCGTGCTGTTCCTCATTCCCGCCCGCTCCAACTCCCCCGGGAGTGATGAGCGCCCCTCCGGCGGGCGGAGTGTTCGGGTGCTGGATGAGTCGGTCTGGGCCTCGGTCCCCTGGGGGCTCGTCCTCCTCTTCGGCGGGGGATTCGCGCTCGCTCATGGCTTCCAGCACTCAGGTCTCTCTCTCTGGCTCGGGCAGAGCCTCGGGGGGGTGGCCGGCTGGCCGCTGGTGATCGTGATGGGGACGGTCACCCTGCTCCTCGTCTTCCTGACCGAGCTCACATCGAACACCGCGACCACCGACATGCTCCTTCCCGTTCTCGCCGCCTTTGCCGTGGCCCTCGCGGTCGATCCTCGCCTCCTCATGATCCCCGGTACCCTCGCCTGCTCCTGCGCCTTCATGCTGCCGGTGGCCACCGCCCCCAACGCGATCATCTTCGCGACCGAGCGCGTCACGATCGGTCGCATGGCCAGCATCGGGCTCTGGATCAACCTGCTCGCCGTGCTCCTCATCACCCTCTGGACCCAGCTTGGGGGGGGGCTGCTGGAACTCGAAGCAGGGCTCCCCGCCTGGGCCGAGGGCTCCACCTCGCCGCGCTGAACTCTCGCGCATTTCTGCCACGGGCAGGCCAGAGAAGTCACCTTTTTTGTAAATTAACCGCGATATGCGAATGGAGAGTCAGGAAAGTCATCTTGTCTATCCTGACACTCGCGACATCTCTTATTCGTCAGCTTGTGTCGCGGCAACAGCGAAGTAAAACCCCACCAGAGAAGAACTACATCTTGCGCTCGAGGAGCGCGTGCACGCCCGCCTTGCACTTGGATTGTTAGTCGTCGGGGGATTGACGACTGGCGAGCCGAGGTGCCTCCGTCGGCGGGCGTCGTGAGCGGTGGCAGGAAGCCAGGTCTCACGCGTCACGCCCTCCCAATGCGCGGGATCCTGGAGCTGGAGGAGGTGTCCTGTGCTGACGGGACTGAAGAATTTCGTACCGCTGGTGTTCGTCGCGATGGCAGCGCTGTCCGTGATCCTGCCCGCCGTGGCGGATCCGACGGCGGATGAGTCTCTGCCGAGACCCTTCACGATCGGCGAGGACCTGCCGGAGGACGCGGAACACGCGAACCACGGTGCATTCGAGGGAGGCGCGACCGGCACCACTGCGGACATGGGGGTGAATGCCTTCATTCCCGAGGAGCAGCTCCCCGGGTCGGACTACCCGACGGGTGGTCACCCCTCTCCCCTCTACGGGGCGGAGCCGTTCACGCAGATGATGCTGCGGTTCGAGGAGTTCGGTCCCGCCGGAATGCCGGGGATCTACGAGCCGGGACCCTCGTTCCCCATGCCGGCGACCCCGCAGGGCTACCCGGATCCGGTCGAGCTCGAGGCGTTCATGGCGCACCCGCTCTATCCCGAGCCGACGCGCCTCTCCAACACGGCGGACGAGAACCCCTGGAAGCCGCTGATCGAGGAGTTCCTCGGGCGCCCGCTCGACACCCCTCCGGCCGAGGGCCGTCCCCCCGGAGAGGGCTACGCCCACCAGCGCTGGGATGAGTTCCCCCCCCAGGTCCACTACAAGTCTGTCATCACCGGCGCCCGCTTCAACGAGGGCTACCGGGACACCATGCAGATGCACGGATACGCCTGCGGTGAGTGGGGACCGGGCAAGCTCTATCACAACACGATGGGTGCGCCCGGCTACGAGGGAGGATGCGACGGGATCGGCATCAAGTTCCATCCGAACATGCCGTTCCAGACCTCCGACGCCCTCTGGACCTTCGACGGGACCCTCCCGCCGAAGCTCCTCATGGTGCGCTACGGAGAGTCGATCCTCATGCGCCAGTACAACGCGCTCCCCGTCGATCCCTCCGCGAACCGCGGCTTCGGCTGCCACACCATCAGCACTCACGAGCACAACGGCCACAACCCGGCCGAGTCCGACGGATACCTGAACGCGTTCTTCTTCCCGGGCCAGTACTACGACTACCGCTGGCCGATAATCCTCGCGGGTCACGACACGGTCAACACCGATGCCACCGACCCGCGCGCCGGCGCCCCGGACGGGAACGGCGGGATCACCCAGATCCCCGGTGACTACCGCGAGACGATGTCCACGCACTGGTTCCACGACCACATGATGGATTTCACCGCGCAGAACGTCTACAAGGGCAACGCTGCGATGATGAACTACTATTCCGGCATCGATCGCGGCAACGAGGGACTCGACGACGGCATCAACCTGCGTTTCCCCAGCGGAACCGAGCTCGACTGGGGGAACCGCGACTACGACGTCAACCTGCTCATCGCCGACAAGGCGTGGGACAGTGAAGGGCAGCTCTGGTTCAACATCTTCAACCTCGATGGGTTCATCGGGGATGTGATGACGGTGAACTGGCTCTACGAGCCCTTCTTCGAGGTCCGTGCCCGCAAGTACCGCTTCCGCATCTCCAACGGCGGTGTCTCTCGCTACCTCAAGCTCGCGCTCGTCCACGAGGTTCAGGGCTCGGGCGGCGAGATGCCCGGCCCGGCCGGCTCCGGTGTCAGCTACAACAAGGTCCCGTTCCACATGATCGGGAACGACGGCAACATCATGGAGCACGCGATCCACTTCGATGGATCCCTCGGCACGGATCGTGGCTGTCTCCCGACCCAGGCGATCGGAGAGCGCTATGACATCATCGTGGACTTCTCCGCGTTCGCCCCCGGGGACAACCTCTACATGGTCAACATCCTCGAGCACCCGAACGGGCGTAAGGCCGGCGATCCGATCCCCCTCGAGGAGATCCTCTCCGGCGAGTACAGCCCGACGGTCTCCGGCAACGAGTGGGTCGGCGGGGATCCCTGCGTCGGCAAGTTCCTCGAGTTCCGGGTTCAGGCCTACGACGGCGTGGACCTGAGCATGGATCCCGAGCTCTATGAGCCGGGTGGGCTGAAGATGATCCCGCTCCCGCGTCCGACGCAGCAGGAGATCAACGAGGCGACCCACCGCACCTTCTCCTTCGGCCGCTCCAGCGGAACCGACAAGCTGCCCTGGACCGTGAAGACTGATGGCGGCTCCGGGCTCGTCGCTGATCCGCGCCGCGTCTCCGCAGCGGCGAACCTCGGCGACCTGACCAGTGAGAACATGGGAGTGCTCGAGATCTGGACGATCGAGAACGGAGGCGGCGGCTGGAGCCACCCGATCCACATCCACTTCGAGGAGGGCATCATCCTGAGTCGGGACGGCGAGACTCCGCCGATCTGGGAGCAGTTCGCCCGCAAGGACATGTACCGGGTCGGCAACGAGGTCGACAGCAGCAGCACCATGGAGATCGCCATTCGCTTCCGCGAGTTCGCGGGGACCTACATGGAGCACTGTCACAACACCCAGCACGAGGATCACGCGATGCTGGTGCGCTGGGACATCGAGAACCCGGGCCAGCTCCTCGTGATGCCGACACCGATCCCGACCTGGGACGGAGTCGAGTACGTGGACTCCCTCGCCCTCCCGACCTTCCGAAGTGGAGACGGCGTCGGGGCGCAGGATTCGCCCGAGGGGCTGCTCACCTCCGACGAGCCGGCCGGCGTGAACGACTGCGACGTCGTTCAGGATGTCAGCGGGTCCGGCTCCGACCACTCGGCGACCCTCTCCTGGGTCCCGCCGAGCGGCGTCGACTCGATCCGCGTGCGTCGAAACGGCGTGCTGATCGCGACCCTGCCGGGAACGGCCACGGAGTTCACCGAGACGGGCCTCGGGCCCGGAGTGCAGAATTTCGATGTCACGGCGGTCAACGGCAACTTGCCCTCGGCCCCGGCCAGCACGGCGGTGATGATCCGCCCGAACGCCCCGACCGACCTCGTCTGCTCGCCGTTCCCCGAGGGGGTCCTGCTCACCTGGACCGCCATGGACACCTACGAGTCGATCGAGATCTCCCGAGGGGGCGTGCCGGTCGCGACCCTGCCCGGAACGGCGACCCAGTACAGCGACGCCCTCGCCCTCGATGGTGTGCATGAGTACACGATCGTCGGCCGGACGAATGCCGTGGACTCGACCCAGATCACCTGCCTCACGAGCGTCGGCGCGGCCGGCGTCGCGGGGCTCGCCTGCTCCGCCGACGGGGGGATGGCGACCCTCTCCTGGGTCAACGGCAGCGACTACTCGCAGATTGAGATCCGTCGTGACGGCACGCTGATCTTCACGGTCCCGGGCTTCACGGAGAGCTTCACCGATCCGCAGCTCGGCCTCTCCGGGAACGGTGAGCACACCTACACCATCACGCCGCTCATCGGGGTGGCCCCGATCGGTGTCGCCACCTGCGTCGTCGATACCATCGTCACGCCGAGCCCCGTCTCCGGCCTGTCTTGCGTCCAGGCGGACGCCTGCGGCACCAGCCTGCTGGCGAACTGGACCAACTCCGAGGTCTACGACACGATCGAGGTGTTCCTCGACGGCGCGCACCACATGACGCTCGTCGGAACCGACACGCAGTATGTCGTGCCGGTGACCGGGCCGGGCGCCCACATGGTCAACGTCCGCGGGGTTCGCCACGATCTGCCGAGCCCGATGCGCTTCTGCTCCGTGGTCACGAGCCCGAGCCAGGTCGCCTCGAGCCCGACGCAGTTCACGGCCCTCGCGGTTCCGGGGACCTGCGAGGTCTCCCTCAGCTGGACGCCCCAGGGCATCTACGCGGGCTACGACCTCCTCGCCGACGGCGAGCTGGTCGCCACGCTGCCCGGCACCGCCGGCGGTGGCCTCTTCGCCATGCCCTCGGGTGGCCTGCACGTGCTCTCCATGGTCGCCTACGGCGAGTGCGGGGATCCGCTGCCGGCCGTCAGCACCGTGGTGGCCTGCCACTCGTGGTTCCTGAGAGGGGACGCGACCGGCGAGGGTCAGCTGGATGTCTCGGATGTCATCACGGTGCTCGGCGCCGTCTTCGGCACCGGGGAGTCCATCGCGTGCAGGGATGCCGCGGACACCAATGACGATGGTGTGATCGACATCACCGACGCGATTCACGGACTGCAGGTCCTGTTCAACGGCGCGCCGATCGCGGCTCCGTTCGATACCTGCGGAGGCGACTCCACGCCGGACACTCTCGGCTGTGCGAGCCACGCCGCCTGTCCCTGATCCCGCTTATCAACGACGGGGGGCGGCTCACTCAGAGCCGTTCCCCGTTCTCTTTTCCCATGTGAGTACGATCGAGCTGCGAAAGCACCGCCATGCGCAAGACCCGTCCTGACGACCTCCTCCGCAGCGGCCTCATGCTGCTCCTCCTCGCGACCGCCGTCGTCGCCGCGCCCGAAGAGGCGGAGTCGACGAGGAAGAGCGGCGCGGGAGTCTGGGGGGGCAGCTACTTCCCGAACGTGGTCCTGACGACCCATGAGGGAGAGCAGGTCCGCTTCTTCGACGACCTCATCGCGGGCAAGATCGTGATGGTGAACTTCATCTACACGACCTGCCCCGACGCCTGCCCACTCGAGACCGCCAAGCTCTCCGAGGTGCAGCAGATTCTGGGGGATCGGGTGGGGAGCGACATCTTCTTCTACTCGATCACCATCGACCCCGATCACGACACTCCCGAGGTCCTCGCCCGGTACGCCGAGCGCTTCCAGACCGGACCGGGCTGGAAGTTCCTGACCGGAAGCGAGGAGGACATCGTCCTCCTCCGAAAGAAGCTCGGGCTCTATCTGCCCGACATCGATCAGGAGTCCGGGGACCACAACCTCAACCTCGTCATCGGCAACCAGGCCACCGGCCGCTGGATGAAGCGCTCCCCCTTCGAGAACCCCTATGTGCTCGCCGCGGACCTGGGGGGGACCCTCGACAACTACCAGATGCGGACCGGGACGGGGGGGGACTACTCCACGGCGCCGGAGCTCCGCCGGATCACCCGCGGAGAGAGCCTCTTCCGCACTCGCTGCGCGACCTGCCACCATGTCGGGAGCGGGGACGGCTCCCCCCGGATCGGCCCGAACCTCCTCGGCATGTTCGATCGCCACGAGGAGGAGTGGCTCCGTCGCTGGATCTACGAGCCGGATGTGATGCTCGCCGAAGGCGACCCCATCGCGACCGGGCTGTTCCTCGCCTACAACAAGGTCCCGATGCCGAACATGCAGTTGAACGAGCTCGAGCTCGACGCCCTCATGGACTACCTGCGGGCCGAGGATCGTCGCGTCTCCAAGATCGAGAGCGTCGCCGAGCTGGCGGAGCGCGTCGGTCAGGAGGCGCCGAACTGCTGCGAGAAGGAGGAGCTCGCCGTCATTCGCCATGCGTCTCCCGACGAGGGGGACGAGGCGGGCTGCTGCGCCGACGATCTCGCGCGGAGCTGCTGCGCGGAGGAGTCCTCGACCGGCTGCTGCGAGGAGGAGCTCGCCGAAGAGTGCTGCGCGCCCGCCGACGGCTCCCTCGCCTCGACCGGCGATGCGCCCTCGAAGCTCCCCGGCTCCCGGATCCCGCCGCTCTCCTACGCTCTGGCGGGGATCTTCACCACTCTGGCCTTCGTCTTCCGCTTCCAGCGCTGAGCCGACCGGGCTCCGGTCTCGATGCGCTGCGGGGAGACTCGAAGGGCCGCTCACCTCCGGTGAGCGGCCCTTTGCTCCATCCCCGGCGCGGCCTCCTCCGCCGATCCCCGATCCCCCCAGACGCGGAGGCTCTCGGCGTTGACCGAGATGGCGCCGTGCTGCTCCTCGATCTCCCCCGCGACCTCGACCGGGCCCTCGCGGAAGAGTGACGGCAGGGAGCGACCCCAGACCGCAGGGAAGAGGACCACCTCGACGGTCCCCGTCTCATCCTCGAGAGTAAGGAAGCCCATCGCCTCCCCTCGTCCGGTGCGATGGCGGCGGGAGGCGATGCGCACGCCGGCGATCCGGACCCGATCCCCCTTTCGGCGGTGCGGGATCTCCTTGAGGGGAGTGCAGCCCGCCTCGCGTCGACGGCGATCGTGGAGGAGCATCGGATGGAAGCTGATCCCGGCGCCGAGGAGGCGCAGCTCCTCGGAGAGCTTCCTCTCGGGAGGGAGCTCTCCCAGAGCGGGGGCGCTGCCGTCGGGGACGAGGAGGTCTCCCGGGTCACCGGATCGCGCTCGCTGCCGCCCGCCGGTCCGGATGCGCCAGAGCAGCTCGGGGCGTGGGCGACCGAGGATGTCGCAGGCGCCGACGAGGGCGAGGTCCTCCAGCTCGGTCCGGGTCGCGACCGTGCGGCGACGCAGGTCCTCGATCGATGAGAAGGGCTCCCGCTCCCGGCTCTCGAGGATCGAGTCGATGGTCCGCTCGGAGAGCCCCTTGATCCGGGAGAGGGGGAGGCGGATCCCCCCCTCCGTAGGGTCCGGCTCGAAGCCGCGCTGCGATCTGCGGATGCACGGGAGGCGCAGGGGGACCTCGAGGCGGCGCGCCTCCGCGATGAACGCGGAGAAGGGATACATCCCGGCGTGGTGATGGAAGAGGGCGCAGAGGAACTCGAGGGGATGGTGCGCCTTCATGTAGGCGGAGCGCCAGGCGAGGAGACCGTAGCTCGCGGCGTGCGCCTTGTTGAAGGAGTACCGGCCGAACCTGCGGAGGTGCTCCCAGATCTCGCGGGCGACCCCCGCGGAGAAGCCGTTCTCGATCGAGCGCGCGATGAAGCGGTCCTCGAGGCGGCCCTCGCCGGGAGCATCATCGAGATGGATCACCTTCTTCAGGGCCCGGCGCAGGAGATCCCCCTCGGCGAGGGTCAGGCCGCCGATGCGGGCGGCGGTGTGGATGACATCCTCCTCGTAGAGGAGCATCCCCTGCTGCTCCCGGAAGAGGTCGGTGAGCGCGGGGTGTGGAGGGATGGGGAGCTCCTCGCCGCGGGCTCGGCGGATGAACCGATCCTTCATCCCGCCCTCCGCCGGTCCCGGGCGGATGAGGGCGACGGCGTGGATGGTGTCCGCGGCATCCCGCGCGGAGAGGCGACGGAGGAGCGAGCGCATCGCCGGGCTCTCCAGCTGGAAGCAGCCGAGGGTGCGCCCCTCCTGGAGGAGGCGGGCGGTCCGCTCGTCGCGCTCCGGGATGGCATCGATCTCGAAGGGGATGCCGCGCGCTCGCGTCAGGCGGTCCCGGACCTCGCCCAGCTCCGAGACGCAGCGGTTCCCCAGGAGGTCGATCTTCACCAGTCCGGTGTCCTCGACCGAGTACATGTCGAGCTGGGTGACGACGAGCCCCTTCGCCGCCCGCTCGAGGGGGACGAGGAGGTCGATCGGCCGGTCCGAGATGCAGATCCCTCCCGGATGGACGGAGAGGTGGTGCGGGGCCCCGCGGAGCTGCTCCGCCTCGGTCAGGAGGCGCTCTCTCTCCTCTCGTCCGAGGCCGAGCCCCCCGAAGGCCTCGTCCCGCCGGAGAATCTCGGGCAGGGGGGTCTCGTCGCGGTGGGGGATCCTTCGGGAGATCCGATCGATCTCGTCGGGGGGGACCCCGAAGGTGCGGGCCACCTCGCGGAAGGCGGATCGGGGGCGGAGCGTGGAGTGCGTGGAGATCATCGCGACGCGGTCGTGTCCGTAGCGCTCGTACACCCACTCGAGGACCCGGTCGCGGCCGATCCAGCAGAGGTCGATGTCGATGTCGGGGAGGTCGGTGCGTCCCGGGTGGAGGAAGCGCTCGAAGGTCAGCCGATGGCGGAGCGGATCGACCTGCGTGATGCCGAGGGCGTAGCTCACGATCGAGGCGGCTCCCGAGCCGCGCCCGGCGCACTCGATCCCGAGCTCGCGCGCCCTGGCGACGATGTCTCCCACGACGAGGAAGTACTCGACGAAGCCCATCGACTCGATCACGGAGAGCTCCCGGGTCAGCCGGGCGAGGGCGGCGTGGGTCACGTTCCGGTACCGCCGACGGAGCCCCGCGTGGCAGCGTTCGTAGAGCTCGCCGAAGGGGGTGGTCCCCGCCGGGAGGGGGAAGCGGGGGAAGATCGGCCGTCCGGGCTCGAAGCGGAAGCGACAGCGGTTCGCCCGCCGCGCAGCGGCGTGGAGGGTGGCGGGGAGGTCGCGATGGAGATCGCGCCACTGCGCGGTCGTCGGGATCGATGCGAGGG
>JAFMMO010000012.1 GCA_017859655.1 Pseudomonadota bacterium
AACCTGCTCCGTGTCTGGACCTCGGTCCCTTCGGTCGAGAGCGCCGGGCTCGAGGAGGTGACCCTGCTCGAGACGAACCTCGACACGGTGCCGGGGGAGGATGCGGGGGACTACATCAGTGCGCTGCTCCGGGAGGGCGCCCTCGACGCCTGGATGACGCCGATTCTCGGGAAGAAAGGCCGCCCCGGCCTCGTCCTCTCCGCCCTCGCCCCGGACACGGGAGTGGAGCACCTCCGCCGGCGGATCTTCCGACTCACCGGGACTCTCGGGGTCCGGCAGCGGCGCTGCGAGCGTGCGGTGCTCCCGCGGGAGGTCGTCGAGCTCCCCTACGAGGGGGGCGTCCTGCGAGTGAAGCGCGGCTGGCACGAGGGGGAGCTCCTGTGGGAGCGACCCGAGCATGAGGACCTCGCCCGCATCGCCCGGGAGACCGGAGAGACCCTCCGCGAGGTGCGCAGCCGGGTGGAGCGCCATCTGGCCGCGCGGCGGGAGGAGGGAGAACCTCCCCCACCTCCGTCCGGAGCCTCCTCATGAGCGGAGGCGGAGAGGCGTTGAATCGTCGCGCGACCCCCTCGTTCGGAGAGAGGGGCCCCTCCGCGACCCCCTCGACAGACGGCGCGGAGAGCGCGCTGGAAGAGGAGCGGCGCCTCTCCGACGAGGAGGACCAGCGCTCGATCGCCCTGTTCCTCGCGGGGGACTCCCGAGGCTTCGAGGAGCTCTACCGCAAGTACCGGGAGCGCTTCTTCGGGCTCCTCCTGCGGACCCTCCGCGATCGCGAGGACGCGCTGGAGGCCACTCAGGAGGTCTTCGTGAAGATCCACCGCGGCCTCGGGAGCTACGACCCGAAGGCGCGGTTCTTCACCTGGGCCTACCGGGTCCTGATGAACCACGCGATCGACCGGATCCGCCGACGGAAGGTGCGCAAGGAGCAGCTCTTCGACGAGACCTTCACCGAGCCGCGCGCCGATCAGCGGAACCAGCACGAGCGCTTCGAGGCGGCGGGCGCCGCCATCGAGGCGGAGGAGGTCCGGGAGCGGATCACCGCCGCCGTCGCAGGCCTGAGCGAGAACCATCGAGAGGTCTTCGTGCTCTTCTCCTACGAGGGGCTCGGCTACGGGGAGATCGCCGAGACCCTCGGCATACCTCTGGGGACGGTGATGTCCCGCCTCTATCACGCGCGGAGGAAGATCCGCGAGCAGCTGCCATCGGACTGGGATCCGGGGGGACCGGAGCGCCGACGGGAGACATCCCGCCGGGGAGCCGTCGAAGAGACCGAGAGCGAGGAGCGCGATGTCTGACCCCCGACCCTCGACCCCCGAGGAGATCCGTCTCCTCCTCGCCCGGAGCGAGGAGGAGGACCTGGAGCCCGCCGAGGCGGAGCGTCTCGCCCGGGCCCTCGCCGCCGATCCCCTCCTCTCGGAGGAGCTGCTCGTGCCGCTCCCGGGTGAGGAGCACCTCGGCGCGCTCGCCGTGGAGCCGCCCGGTGAGCTGGAGTGGGCCCGGGTCGATCGGGGCATCGAGGAGGCGCTCCGCGCTCCGACGAGCGCCGCTCCGCCCCGGGGCTCCCTCGCCCCCGGCTTCCTGCTCGCGGCCGCGGTCGTGCTCTGCGCCCTGGTGGTCCGCCTGATCCTGACGGAGGGGCTCGCCCCCCCGCAGCCCTCACCGGTGGTGGAGGTCCTCGACTTGCGAGAGGATGCCGAATCCCTCATTCTCTTCCCGGAAGGGGACGAGGACGGCGGAGTGATCATCTTCGTCACCTCCACCTGAGGCCGGCGCCTGAAAGGGCCATCCCATGAAGACCACGCAGACGACCTCCCGCCCCGGCACGACCCTCGGCGCCGGGCTGCTCCTCGCGGCCCTCTGCCTCGGCCTCCTCCCTGTGAGCCCGGCGGCAGGGGCGGAGCAGGACGGTGCCCGAAAGGTCACCCTGCACACCGCCGTGGGTCGGCAATCGGCGAAGGAGAGCATCCCCGAGAAGCTCAAGGAGTACCGCAAGAGCCTCCTCCGGATCGCGAACGACTTCACTCTCCTCGGAACGAAGACCGAGACGCTCGTCCCGAAGAAGGAGAAGTCCTTCGCCCTGCCGAAGAAGCTGGGAACCGCGAAGATCTCCTGGAACGGCAAGACCGCGACCTTGAAGGTCGAGAAGGACGGCAAGGTTCTCGCCGAGCTGAAGACGAACCGCTTCCCGGCCTACCTCGTCGACGACTCCCTCAAGGTGAAGGGGGAGCAGGTGGTCCTCATCATCGATACGGTGAAGCCGGAGTGATCCTCGCCCTCTCCGGGAGCGAGAGACCGGCCTGAGCGGTCCCCTCCCCGCTCGGGTCCGGCTCGAGCCTCCCGCCGACGATCTCCCCCCCCGCCAGCCTCCACCAGCGCGCTGCACCTTCCCGGAACACGGCCTCCTCTCCCACCCCATGAGAAGCAGGCGGGGGGCTCAACCCTCCCCCCCTCGGCGGCCGATACAGAGGCATGGACCCATACCGACTCGGTCTGCTCGGCCATGGGACGGTCGGCCGCGGGGTCGTCGACCTCCTCCATCGCACCTCGGAAGAGTGCGGACGGAGGACGGGACGCCACCTCGAGGTCACCGCCATCGCCGTCGGCGACCCCACCAGACCTCGTGCGCTCCCCGAGGGGTGCGCTGCCCGGATCACCGGCGATCCCCTCGAGATCTGCCGCGATCCCGCCATCGATCTCGTCGTCGAGCTCGTGGGGGGGATCGATGCACCCCGCGAGTGGATCCGCGCCGCGCTCGAGGCCGGCAAGGATGTCGTCACCGCGAACAAGGCGGTCCTCGCGACCCACGGAGAGGAGCTCTTCGAGCTCGCCCGGGACCACGACTGCCGCCTCCTCTTCGAGGCCTCGGTCGCCGCGGCGATCCCGGTGATCCAGGTCCTCCAGCACGGCCTCCCGGCCGGGCCGATCGACCGACTCCTCGGAATCCTGAACGGGACCTCCAATCGGATCCTCGGCCGCCTCGAGGGGGGGATGCCCTTCACGGAGGCGCTCGCGGAGGCCCAGCGCGACGGCTTTGCCGAGGCTGACCCCACCCTGGACCTCTCCGGGTGGGATGCCGGGCACAAGCTCGCGCTCCTCACGCGGCTCGTCCTCGGCACCTCGGTGCCCCTCGACGCCCTGAAGGTGGAGGGCATCGAGCGGATCGAGCCGATCGACCTCGCGTTCGGAGCCCGCCATCACTGGTGCCTCAAGTCCATCGCCGAGCTCCGCCGGAGGCCGGAGGGGATCTCCCTCCGCGTCGCCCCCACCTGGATCGCCGACAACAGCGAGCTCGCCGCCGTCCACGACGAGTACAACGCCGTCCTGCTCGAGGCGGAGACCTTCGGGACCCTCGTTCTCCAGGGGAAGGGCGCCGGCGGTCTGCCCACGGCGGGCAGCGTCGTCGCGGACATCCTCCGCGCCGCCCGCGGCGAGGGGCGGACCCCCGCGACCCCGCGCCAGGAGCTCCGCATCCTCGAGCCCGGGAGCAGCCCGTCCCGACACTACGTGCGGTTCCGCGCGAAGGACCGCCCCGGAGTGCTCGCCCGCATCGCGGGCGCCCTCGCGGAGGAGGGGGTGAGCATCGCCTCGGTCGAGCAGCCCGAGCCGGTCGATCCCTCCGCGGTCCCCGTCCACCTCATCACCCACCCCGTCCCCACGACGGTGCTCGACGCGGCCCTCTCGAGACTGGGGCCGAACGGGATCCTCTCCGAGGACCCCCTCCGCATTCGGATCGACGCTCTGCCCTCTCCCCTCCCGTCGACCCGGGTCGACGAGGGACCGGGGGCCACGAAGGGAGCGACCCCGTGCCCGGCCTGATCGAACGCTATCGAGAGTGGCTCCCCGTCGACGAGTCGACCCCGGTCGTCTCGCTGGAGGAGGGATCCACCCCGCTGATCCCCGCTCCCCGCCTCGCCGAGAGGCTCGGCGGCGGGCGCCGTGTCTTCATCAAGTTCGAGGGGCTAAACCCGACCGGCTCCTTCAAGGACCGCGGCATGACCCTCGCCGTCACGAAGGCCCTCGAAGGAGGGAACTGCGGCGTGATCTGCGCCTCGACCGGAAACACCTCCGCGAGCGCGGCCGCGTATGCGGGGAGGGCGGGGCTCAAGTGCTGGGTCGTCCTCCCGGCCGGGAAGGTCGCGGCGGGGAAGCTCGCGCAGGCCCTCATGCACGGCGCCGACGTCATCGCGCTCGACGGGAACTTCGATGAAGCGCTCCAGCTCGTCGTGAAGATGGCGGAGCAGGATGGCATCGCGCTCGTGAACTCCCTGAACCCCTACCGGATCGAGGGTCAGAAGACGAAGGCCTTCGAGATCTGCGACGAGCTGGGCGGACCGCCCGACCTCCACATCCTCCCCGTCGGCAACGCGGGGAACATCACGGCCACCTGGCGCGGCTACCGCGAGTACCACGAGGCGGGGCGGATCCCCCGTCGCCCCCGCATGGCGGGCTACCAGGCGGCGGGCGCCGCCCCGATCGTCCTCGGGCACCCCGTCGAGAAGCCGGAGACGATCGCCACCGCGATCCGGATCGGCAACCCGGCGAGCTGGAAGGGTGCGACCGACGCGATCGAGACCTCCGGAGGCTGGATCGACTCCGTGACCGACGAGGAGATCCTCGCGGCCTACCGCCTCGTCGCCGCCACGGAGGGGGTCTTCTGCGAGCCGGCGAGCGCCGCCTCGATCGCGGGACTCCTGAAGAGCCTGGAGGAGGGGCGCGACCTGGTCCCCGAGGGTGGGACGATCGTCTGCAGCCTGACCGGACACGGGCTCAAGGACCCGGACCGGGCGGTGGACGGTCTCGAGCTGCCGGCACCGATCCCGGCCACCGAGGGCGCCGTGCGCGAGCGGATGGGCCTCGGATGAAGCGGACGATCATCTCCCCGGCGAGCACCTCGAACCTGGGGCCCGGCTTCGATGCCCTCGGTCTCGGGGTCGGCTGGGGGATAGAGGTCTCCATCGAGGCCGAGGCACCCGCCGGCTTCTCCGTCCAGCTCGAGGGCGAGGGGCGGAAGATCCTCCCCGCCGATGGTCGGAACATGATCCTCAAGGTCGCCCGCGAGATCGCGGGGGATGCGACGGATCGGGCCGCGTGGCGGATCACGAGTCGGATCCCCGTCGCCCGCGGGCTCGGCTCCTCCGCCGCCGCCCGCTGCGCGGGTCTGGCGGCGGGCTACCTGCTCCGCGACGGTGCCCTGCCCCCGCGCCATGTCGTCTTCGAAGACGCCTCCCGGCACGAGAACCACCCGGACAACGCGAGCGCCTGCGTCTTCGGAGGATTGAGGGTCTGCTCCCGGAATGGGTCGGAGTGGCTCTCGTGGCCGAGCCCGATCCTCGACTCCGAGCTCCAGCTGCTCCTCGTGATCCCCGAAGTCCCGGTCGAGACCGCTCAGGCGCGGGCGATCCTGCCGACCAGCTACACCCGCGCGGCCACCGTCCGCAATCTCCAGAGCATGAGCGTGCTCCTCTCCGGGCTCGCCCGCGGTGACTGGGAAGCGGTCCGCGCCGGCTGCCGGGATCAGTTGCATGAGCCCTACCGGCTCCCCCTCGTCCCCGGGCTCTCGGGGGCGCTCGACTCCCTTCGCGAGGATGAGTCCCTCGGGGGAGCGTGGCTCTCCGGCGCGGGACCGACCCTCGCGGCCTTCCTCCCCGCGGAGGGAGCGCGCAGCGACTCCGGGGAGGCCGCGGTCGCCTGCCTCTCGGCGGCGGGGATCGGGGCCGCCATCCACCGGGTCCCGATCGATCTCTCGGGACTGCGGATCGAGGAGGACCAATGAGCAACTCGATCTCCACCGCAACGATCTGGGTGATGAAGTTCGGGGGGACCAGCGTGGCCACCCCCGACCTCATGAAGAACGCCGTGAAGCGGATCGCCGCGCGCCGCGCCGAGGGGCACCGCGTCGTCGTGGTCGTGTCGGCGATGGGCAAGACCACCGACCGACTCCTCGAGCTCGCCTCCGCCCTCTCCCCCAGCCCCCCTCGCCGGGAGCTGGATGTCCTGATGTCCGCGGGGGAGGTCCAGTCGATGGCGCTCCTCTCCATCGCCCTCGAGGCCGAGGGGATCCCCGCCATCTCCTTCTCCGGGCGCCAGGGGGGGATCCGAACCGATGACCGCTACTCCCAGGCCCGCATCGTCTCGATCGATCCTTCGCGGATCCACCGGGAGCTCGAGCAGGACCGCGTCGTCGTGGTCGCCGGGTTCCAGGGGGAGAACGAGCGGCAGGATGTGACGACCCTGGGCCGGGGAGGCTCCGACACCAGCGCCGTCGCCATCGCCGCCGCCCTCGGCGCGCGCGGCTGCGAGATCCTGACCGATGTTGATGGGGTCTACACCGCCGACCCGCGAGTCGTCCCGAACGCCCGTCGCATCGAGCGCCTCTCCTCGGACGAAATGCTCGAGATGGCCACCCTCGGCGCGCGCGTCCTGCACGGGCGCTCCGTCGAGCTGGCCCGTCGCTTCGATGTCCCCCTCGTCGTCGCTTCCTCGACCCGGAACGCACCGGGCACCCGGATCGAACCCCCTGCGGAGGAGCAGAAGATGGAACAGGTCGTCGTGCGCGCGATCACCGATGATCCCGCGGTCCACAAGGTCTCCCTCGTGCACGTCCCGGACCAGCCCGGCGTCGCCGCCAAGGTCTTCGAGGTCCTCGGCGCGGCGAACATCGCCGTCCGCCTGATCGTGCAGGCGCAGAGCTACGAGCGGCACAACGACATCACCCTGCTGCTCCCCGCGGATGCCGCCCTCGATGAGGGTCTCCTTCAGCAGGTGGTCGCCGCGGTCGGTGGAGAGTCCTGGGTCCTCGACGAGGATGTGGCGCTGCTGAGCGTCGTCGGGGAGGGGATCGCCCGCGAGCCGGGGATCGCCGCGACGATCTTCCGGACCCTCGCGGCGGAGGGGATCAACATCGATGTGATCTCCACCTCCAACCTCGTGATCAGCTGTGTGGTCCCCGAGAGCTCCCTCGCCCCCGCGGCCCGCGCCCTCCACGCGGCGCTCGTCGAGACGGAGTGACCGGTGATCGCGAGACTGGACCCGCTCCCGGCGTTCGATCTGAACGACTGGCTGACCAGCGTGCTGATCGACAGCTGCGATCTCTTCGGGGATCCGACCCAGCTGCTCGCCCAGCTCCGGGCGGAGCGAATGGCCCGGACGCACGAGAAGATCGAATCCCTCGCGCGTGAAATCGTGAGCGCGGGGATCGAGCGCGGCTGGCTCTCCCTGGTCGAGCTGAAGCTCGGCCCCGACACGCACCCCTCGGAGGACGCCCTCGCCGGGGCGGAGGAGGTCCGGGTCCTCTCCCCGTCCGAGGCGTTCATCGCCCTCGAGTCCGGCTCCCTCTGGGTCGGGACAGGCCGCAAGGACGCGCGCGTGCTCGCGCTCTCCTGCACCCGGGAGGGCGAGCGACATCTCGACTCCCTCGACGCCTGCTACGACTGAGGCAATGGAACGAAGGACGGCCGGGACTCGTTCGAGTCCCGGCCGTCCTCCTTCTTCACACGACTCTCGCCCGCCCTACTCCAGCTCGTCGAGGGCGTCCTGGATCGTGGCGAGGTTCCGGGGCTCTCCGGTGCTCTCCTGGATCTCGCAGAAGGCGACCTTCCCCTCCCGATCGACGATCACGGTCGCCCGGTGGCTGATGAACGGGACCTTCGGATGCACGAGGCCGTACTGCCCGGTGACCTCGAGCATCGGGTCCGCGAGGAGGTCGTGGGTGATTCCACGCTCGGCGGCGAAGGCCTTGTGGGACCAGACCGAGTCACGGCTGATCCCGACGACCACCGTGTCCGCGTCGACATCGAGGGCGCTGTCGACGCTCAGGGAGCAGAGCTCGCCTTCGCAGGTCGGGCTCCAGTCGAGGGGATACCAGAGGAGGATCACCTTCTTGCCGCGGTTCGCGGAGAGGGTCCAGTCCTGATCCGCCTGGTTCTTCAGCGTGAAGTCGGGCGCGTCCGCGCCGATCTCGATGGTCATGAGGCCTCCAATCGGGGGGAGCGGGACTCCGCTGCGGAGTCCGCGGGGGTCGATCGCGGGATCTTACGACAACCCGGGCTTCGCACAACGAAGCCCCGGGAGATTCGACCGATCCGGCCCCGCGGAGTCCCGAAGACAGGAAGTGGAGGTATGCGGGGTTGTCGGTGCGACGGTTCACCGCGATACTCGGAGGAGTGATCCGTCATCGCAATCGCCGGAAATACGATCAGGGAGCCACCATGCGCCCCATCCTCGCCGTCCTCCTCCTCGCGACCCTGTCCGCCTCCTCCCCCACCCTCGCCGGCTCGGTCGAGGCCTACTTCCAGCGGGGAGACTCCAACCTCGACGGGGCCCTCAACATCGCGGATCCTGTGGCGACCCTGGAGTACCTCTTCGCCGCCGGGACTCCCCTGGAGTGCCTCGACGCCGCGGACACCAATGACGACGGGCAGCTGAACATCGCGGACGCCGTCTACACGCTCAACTATCTCTTCACCCCGACGAGCCCGGCTCCTCCCGATCCGTTCGGGACGATGGGGAACGACCCCACGACCGATGCCCTGACCTGCACCACCGTCGACTGTCAGGACCCCGCGATCGTCGTCGCGGGTCTCTCCGTCATTCAGGGGACCGTGCCCCTCCCCGGCGCGATCCCCGCGCAGACGATCTCCCAGAGCGGGGTGACGGTCGAGGTCCAGCAGGCGGACGCGGAGCTCACCGTCGACTCGGTGACCTATGACCCGATCACGCACACCTTCGCGGTGCTGGGGACCGCCGGGGCCCCCGCCGTGCCGGTGACGATCAGCGCGCTGTTCATCAACGTGAGCTGCAATGTCGCGATCACCTCGACCTGGAGCCTCACCGGAGCCCTCGACGCCGTCCCCGTCGCGGATGGAGCCTCGGAGATCGTCGGCGTCACGCCGGGGTCGATCGTCGTCTCGGTCGACAACATCGACATCGACTTCTCGCAGTGCGGCGGCCTCGGGGCGATCTCGGGGATCCTGAACACCATCTTCGTCGACGCGATCCAGGGGACCATCGGCACCATCACCGATCAGATCGCGCTCCAGGTCACCGACGCCTTCGACCAGCTCCTCGGCGCCGCCCCGCTCATCGTCTGCGACTGAGCGCGACACCCGGGGCCGAGGTCCGCGATCTCCTTGCCGCGTTGAGCGATCCGCCGGACACTCCCCTCTCCACGGGCCCCCCGTCGAGAGGACTCCCCATGCCATCCGGCTCCCCCCACCGTTCGTCGTGGTTGCTCCGCATCCTCCTCCTCGCCCTCATCCTCCCCGCGACAGACCCCGCGCTCGGCGCTCTCCGGGGCGCCCCCGCGGATGACGCCCATCTCACCGACGAGCTCCCGGCCGCCGTCGCGCGGATCTTCCCCGGTCTGGTTCGGATCCGGGCGGTGATGGAGGAGCCGGGCCCCGGACGCATCGTCCGGCTCCAGGGCTCCGGCTCCGGCATCATCATCAGCCGCGAGGGCCATGTGATCACGAACCACCACGTGGCGGGGAACGCGACCTACCTCGTCTGCGATCTCCCCGACCGCCGGGACCTCCCGGCGCGCCTCATCGGCACCGACCCCCTCGCCGACATCGCCGTCGTGCAGATCGACCTCGCGGCGGCGGGACTCGACCCCCGAGACCTCTCGGTCGCGCCGTGGGGAGACTCGGACGCCCTGGGGATCGGCACGGAGGTGTTCGCGATGGGCTCCCCCGCCGCGATCAGCCAGTCGGTGACCCGGGGAATCATCGCCAACCCGCGCATGACCGATGCCATCCGGATGCCGATGCTCGACGGCGAGGATGTCGGGTCGATCGTGCGCTGGCTCGTTCACGACGCCACGATCTTCGGAGGCAACTCGGGGGGCCCTCTCGTCAATGCCCGCGGAGAGATCATCGGGATCAACGAGATCGGCTTCGCCAACCTCGCGGGCGCGATCCCGGGGAACCTCGCCCGCTCGGTGGCGGAGGAGATCATCGCCGACGGAGAAGTCGCCCGCTCCTGGCTCGGCCTCTCGATCCAGCCCCGCCTCGACCGGGAGCCCACCGACGGCGCGCCCGCCGGACGGGGAGCGCTCGTCGCGAGCATCCGCACCGATGGCCCCGCCGACCGAGCGGGGATCCGGGTCGGAGACCTCCTCCTCGAGGCGGATGGCCGCGAGATCGACTGCGGAGAGGTCGAGGAGCTCCCGATCGCCAACGGCATCCTCTTCGACCTCCCGATCGGATCCCCCATCGAGGTGCGATTGCTCCGGGACGACACCGAGCTCCGCCTCGACCTGACCGCCGAGCTGCGCGGGAAGGCGCGGGCGCCGATCGAGGAACTGCGGGACTGGGGAGTCACCTACTCGAACCCGACCCGGGCGCTCCGCTTCACCCACGACCTACCCTCCCGCCCCGGGATCATCATCCTCGGCGTCCGACAGGGCAGCCCGGCGGACTCCGCCACCCCCCCGCTGCAACCGGGCGACCTCATCGTCCGGGTGGGCGAGCGTGAGATCGGCGATGCGGGAGAGTTCGCGAGCGCCTCCGCCGAGATCCTCGCCGGGGAGGAGGACGCGACGCTGCTCGGCGTCCGACGGGGCCCGGACGACCTCCTCGTCTGGATCGAGGGCCGACAGGAGGCGCCGCCCGCCCCTTCTGCGCGGGTCCGACGCGCAGTGCTCCCCCTCTCCATCCAGCCCGTGACCGGCGCCCTGGCCGAGGCCCTCGGCCTCGAGGATGGGCGGACCGCCGTGCGCATCACCTCGATCCCCGATGACGCACCGGAGGCGGTGGCCGAGCTGAGGGTCGGCGATCTCCTGCTGGAGATCGGGGGGAAGAGGGTCCAGGTGAGGAACCGCTCCGACCGCGCCGCGCTCCAACGGCTCGTCCGCAATCTGGCCACGGGAGAGCCGGTGGAGGTGCTCGTGATCCGGGATGGTGCACCCACCACGGTGCGCGCCACGCCCGTCCCCCCGCCCGAGACGGTGGACCTCGCGGAGCGCACGGAGATCGAGGACCTCGGCTTCTCGGTCCGGAGCCTCGTGGGGAACGAAGGATCCCACCGCCTCGCGAAGACCGGGGCGGTCGCGATCGAGAAGGTCGAGGCGGGAGGCTGGGCCGACATCGGAGGGCTTCGCGTGGGGGACCTGATCGTCTCCGTCGACCGACAACCGACCCGGGACCTCACGAACTTCTCGACTCTGCTGGACGGGCGGATCACCGCCCGGGCATCCTCGATCGTGCTCCTCGTCCTTCGGGACGAGGCGAGCCGCTTCATCGTGCTGGAGCCGAACTGGGAGGACTGACCCCGACGAGGCTCGAGCCGCCCCCCCGCAACCACCCTGACCTTGACGAAACCCTGGAAGGAACCTCCCATGCAAAGAGCCCTGCCGACGATCCTGATCGCGCTCTCCGTCCTCCTCTTCATGCCGGGCCTCGGAGCCCAGACCGACCTGGCCTCTCAGGGGCGGAAGATCCACGCGGACAACTCCGGCGCGGTCGTCTCCGTCGCCGGCTCCCTCACCATCGACTTCGGGATGGGGCAGCAGGAGATGCCGATCGCGCTCCTCGGCACCGTCGTCGATGCCAGCGGGCTGATCCTGACCTCCATGACCTCGATCAACCCCATCGGCGACGGGGAGATGACGATGGAGCCCCAGCCCGGGATGGAGCTGCAGCTCACCGCCAAGGTGGGTGACCTCTGGATCGACCTGCAGGGCGGGAGGCGGATCTCCCTCGAGACGGTGCTGCTCGACCCCCTTCATGACATTGCCCTCCTGCGCCCCAAGGCGGAGGAGGATCGGTCGGAGCTCGGGACCCGGGCCGTGAAGGCGAAGCCCTGCGCCGAGCTTCCCGGACTCCTCACGCCGGTCGTCGTCCTCGGGCGGACGGACGAGGCCTCGAATCGGGTCCCCACCGCGCGCATCGACCATGTCAACGCACGGATCGAGACGCCGCGCGAGTGCATCCTGCTCCCCGCCGAGGTGGGGGCGCCGGTCTTCCTCGCCGACGGCACGCTGGTCGGGGTCGTCACCACCCTCGCCTCCGGTGAGGAGCTCGACCCGATGCAGATGATGATGGGCGGCATCGGAGGTGCCGGCGCGACGGTCGTGAACCCCTGGAGCGTCGTGAAGCCGATCATCGATCAGGCGAAGCAGCGGGGGGCGGACTCGAAGGAGACCCCCGAGGAGGGGTGATCCTCCGCCGAGGGGGCCTCTCGACGCGGTGACCTCGCGGCGTAAGAGCCCGAAGCGCGCGCGCGGACGGAATGAGAAGAGAGGAGGCCGGTCCCGCGAGCGCGGGGCCGGCCTCCTCTCGTTCGCGCCTTTCCGGAAGCCGGGTCGCGCCTAGGAGCTGTAGGCCTCGATCGGGGGGCAGAGGCAGACGAGGTTCCGGTCTCCGAACGCCTGGTCGATCCGGGCCACCGCGGGCCAGAACTTGTTCTGGCGGCACCACTCCGTCGGGAACGCGCCGCGCTCCCGGGAGTAGGGGCGGCTCCACTCGTCGGAGAGCAGGGCGGCCTGGGTGTGCGGGGCGTTGTGCAGAGGGTTGTCGTCCTTGGGGAAGTGCCCCTCCTCGACCTCGACGATCTCCGCGTGGATGCTCCGCATGGCATCACAGAAGCGGTCGAGCTCCTCCTTCGACTCGCTCTCGGTCGGCTCGACCATGAGCGTCCCCGCCACGGGCCAGGACATCGTCGGCGCGTGGAACCCGTAGTCCATCAGCCGCTTCGCGATGTCATCCACGCTCACGCCGGCCTTCTTGAAGCCGCGCGTGTCGAGGATGCACTCGTGGGCCACCCGTCCCTGCTCTCCCCGATAGAGGACCGGGAAGAGGTCGCCGATCCGCTCCGCGATGTAGTTCGCGTTCAGGATCGCGAACTCCGTCGAGCGGGTCAGTCCCTCCCCGCCGGTCATCGCGATGTACGCGTAGCTGATCGGGAGGATCATCGGGCTCCCGTAGGGCGCGGCGGAGATGGCTCCGATCGCGTTCTCCCCCCCGGTGCTCACGACGCTGTGACCCGGGAGGAAGGGGGCGAGGTGCTTCTTCACGCCGATGGGTCCCATGCCGGGGCCGCCTCCCCCGTGGGGGATGCAGAAGGTCTTGTGGAGGTTCAGGTGGCAGACATCCGCGCCGAACTCGGCCGGACGGACGAGGCCCACCATGGCGTTCATGTTCGCGCCGTCGAGATAGACCTGCCCTCCCGCGGCGTGGACCATGTCGCAGATCCGATGGATCGTGGTCTCGAACACCCCGTGGGTCGAGGGGTAGGTGACCATCAGGGCCGAGAGCGCGGCGCCGTGCTCCTCGATCTTCTCCTCGAGGTCCGCGAGGTCGATGTTCCCCTCGTCGTCACAGTCGATGACGACGACATCCATCCCTGCCATCTTCGCGCTCGCGGGATTCGTCCCGTGGGCGGACTTCGGGATGAAGCACAAATTCCGATGGGTCTCCCCGCGACCGTGCTGGTAGGCCCGGATCACCATCAGCCCCGCGTACTCGCCCTGGCTCCCCGCGTTCGGCTGGAGGGAGATGGCGTCGAAGCCGGTGATCTCCGCGAGCCAGCGGGAGAGCCGCTCGAAGAGGACCCGGTATCCCTCGGTCTGCTCCTTCGGCGCGAAGGGGTGCATCTGGGAGAAGCCGCGGAAGAGAATCGGGATCATCTCCGCCGCTGCGTTCAGCTTCATGGTGCAGGACCCGAGGGGGATCATCGCGGTGTCGAGGGCGAGGTCCCGGTTGGCCAGCTGGCGCAGGTATCGCATCAGCTCCGTCTCGCAGCGGTAGCGCTGGAAGACCGGGTGCTCGAGGTAGGAGGAGGTCCGTCCGAGGGCGCCGGGGTAGGCGTCCTCGACCCCGGCGAGCAGGGCGTCGAGGTCGAGCTTGCGCGGATCCCCCCCGAAGACCTCGAAGAGGTCCGCGAGGTCCGCGTCGGTCACGGTCTCGTCGAGGGAGATCCCAAGGGCCCCGTCACCGTAGTCGCGCAGGTTGATCGAGCGCTGTCGCGCGTTCGAGAGGATCTCCGCGCTCCCGGCTCCGCTGGGGACGACCCGCACCGTGTCGAAGATCGGGTGGTCGGCCACCTGGTGCCCGAGGGAGCGGAGCGCCGCCCGCAGCGATTCGGCCTGGGAGCGGACCCTGAGCGCGATCCGGCGAACTCCGTCCGGGCCGTGGTAGACCGCGTAGGTCCCGGCGGCCACGGCGAGGAGGACCTGGGCGGTGCAGATGTTCGAGGTCGCCCGGTCCCGACGGATGTGCTGCTCGCGGGTCTGGAGAGAGAGACGAAGAGCCGGACGGCCTTCGGCATCCTTCGAGACCCCGACGAGCCTCCCGGGGAGCATCCGCTTGTAGTCGTCCTTGGTCGCCATGTAGGCGGCGTGCGGTCCTCCGAAGCCGAGCGGCACCCCGAAGCGCTGGGTCGAGCCGACCGCGACATCGGCGCCGAACTCGGCGGGCGGGCGGAGGAGCGCGAGAGAGAGCGGGTCCGCCGCGACGACCACGAGGGCGCCGGCCTCGTGGGCCCGGGTGCAGAACTGCTCGTAGTCGTGCACGCAGCCATCGGTGTCCGGGTACTGCAGCAGCGCGCCGAAGCAGGCGGAGGGGAAGGTGAAGTCGAGGTGGTCCCCCACCCGGACCTCGATGCCGAGGGGAAGGGCCCGCGCCTTGACGACCTCGATCGTCTGCGGGTGGCACTTCTCCGAGACGAAGAAGAGATCGCCACCGTTGTCGCTCTTCTCGAGGACACGGTGACAGAGGGTCATCGCCTCGGCGGCGGCGGTGGCCTCATCGAGGAGGGACGCGTTCGCCACGGGGAAGCCGGTCAGGTCGGAGACCATCGTCTGGAAGTTGAGCAGCGCTTCGAGGCGCCCCTGACTGATCTCGGGTTGGTATGGGGTGTAGGCCGTGTACCACCCCGGCATCTCGAAGAGGTTCCGCTGAATCGCGGGGGGCGTGATCGTGCCGTGGTACCCCATGCCGAGGTAGCTGCGGAAGACCTGGTTGCGCTCGGAGAGCGCGCGCAGGTCCTCGAGCGCCTCGTGCTCCCCGAGCGGATGGTCGAGCGCGAGGGGGCGGTCGGTCCGCAGCGAGGCGGGCACGGCCTGGTCGATCAGCTCCTTCATGGAGGAGACCCCGATCGCCGCGAGCATCTGTTCGACCTGCTCGTCGCGCGGGCCGATGTGACGATCGATGAACTGGTCCCGGAGGTTCAGGGACTCGCGGAGCGAAGGACTGGCGTCGGCTCGGTTCGACATCGGAACTCCTGGCTCGAAGGGAGCGGATCGCGCCGGCGACCCGACCTGTCGTAGTGGGGGTGCCCGCGCCCCTCTTCAGGCGAGGAGACGACGGAGCGCGAGCGGGTCCGGAGCGGACCGCGTCGTAGGGTCAGGTTACCGCCCGGGGGGGGGCGCGGCAATCCGACCGGAGGCAATCCTGCTGCGCCGGAAGCCCCGCGCGACGGCGGTCTGGGTGGAATCGACCGACCCCAGTCGGTCTAATGCGACGACTCCGACACGAAGGGCGCATCAACCCATGGTAAACACGACACACAGCCTCCCCGCCCCCACCAACGAGCCGATCCGCGAGTACCGCCCGGGAACCGACGAGACGGCGAGACTGCAGGAGAGGATCGACGCCCTCTCCAACGAGTGTCCGGAGATCCCCTGCATCGTCTCCGGCCGCGAGCTCACCACGGGGAGGATCCGTGAGGTGCGCTGCCCCCACGACCATGGCAAGGTCCTCGCCCGCTATCATGAGGCGACCCCCGAGGTGATCGACGCGGCGGTCGAGGGCGCCCGGGTCGCCTGGCGGGAGTGGTCGGAGACCCCGATCGCGACCCGGGTCGCGATCTTCGAGCGCGCGGCAGAGCTCCTCGCGGGCCCCTGGCGCGACACGCTGAACGCCTCGACGATGCTGAACCAGTCGAAGACCTGCTTTCAGGCCGAGATCGATGCGGCCTGCGAGCTCATCGACTTCTGGAAGTTCAACAACCACTTCGCGCTGAACGAGATCCACCCCACCCAGCCGATCAGCCCGCCCGGAGTCTGGAACTCGGTCGACTACCGACCGCTCGAGGGATTCGTCTACGCCGTCACTCCATTCAACTTCACGAGCATCGCGGGCAACCTCCCCGGCGCGCCGGCCCTGATGGGGAACGTCTCGATCTGGAAGCCCTCCGACTCCGCGGTCCTCTCGAACCATCACGTGATGAAGCTGCTCGAGGAGGCGGGGCTCCCGCCGGGGGTGATCCAGTTCGTCCCGGGGCCCGCGGAGGAGGTGACGACGCAGCTCCTCGCTCAGCCGGACTTCGCCGGTCTGCACTTCACCGGCTCCACCGCGGTCTTCCGCGAGCTGTGGCGTCGCATCGCGGAGGGGCTCCCCCACTACCGCAGCTACCCGCGGATCGTCGGCGAGACCGGGGGGAAGGACTTCATCTTCGTCCACCCCAGCGCGGATCCGACGGTCGTCGCGGTCGCCGCCCTGCGCGGGGCGTTCGAGTACCAGGGGCAGAAGTGCTCCGCCGCGAGCCGGATGTACGTGCCGCGCTCGCTCTGGCCCGAGATCCGGGACCAGCTGGTCGCCCGGATGGAGTCGCTCCGGATGGGCGACCCCCGCGACTTCGGGAACTTCATGGCGGCGGTCATCCACGAGCAGAGCTTCGAGCGGATCACCGCGGCGATCGGGGAGGCCCGCGCCTCCTCCGCGGCGGAGGTGGTCCAGGGCGGCGGCGCGGACCGCGAGACGGGATGGTTCGTCGAGCCGACCCTGATCGAGTGCACCGACCCCCGCTTCACCACGATGGAGGTCGAACTCTTCGGTCCCGTCCTCTCCACCTTCGTGTACGACGACGAGGACATCGACGCGACCCTCGCCCTTTGCGACGGGACGAGCCCCTACGCGCTCACCGGGGCGATCTTCTCTTCCGACCGGGTCGAGGCGGATCGCCTCGCGAAGACGCTGCGGCACGCGGCGGGGAACTTCTACGTGAACGACAAGCCGACCGGAGCGGTGGTCGGCCAGCAGCCGTTCGGGGGCGGGCGCGCCTCGGGGACCGATGACAAGGCGGGGAGCGCCCTGAACCTCCTGCGCTGGGTCGCTCCTCGGACGATCAAGGAGACCTTCCTGCCTCCGTCCGATCACCGCTACCCCCACATGGGCTGAGCCCCGCGGTGCTCGGTCACGACCCGTGGACCATCGCGTTCGCCGTCGGGCTCCTCCTCTACGTGGGGCTGCGCCACCACCACGAGGGGCGCGTCCGAAGGGCGGTCGCCGGGAGCACCAGCCCGGTCCGCGCCTTCGATGGGGTCGAGGGGCTCCTCCTCGCGATCGTCATGACCGGCTGCCTCCTCCTCCCCGTGCTCTTCCTCCTGACGCCGTGGCTCCAACCGCCGTGGCTCCAACGGTTCGATGACGCGGCGCTCGGCTTCTCCCGCCCCGCGGCAGTCCCGGCGACGGGCCTGGTCCTGCTCGTCCTCTCGCTCCGGCTCTTCCATCGCTCCCACGCCGACCTCGGTCGTCAGTGGTCGATCACCCTCGAGATCCGGGATCAGCACCGCCTCGTCCGTGAGGGCGTGTATCGGCGGGTGCGCCATCCGATGTACGCGGCGGTCTGGGGGTTCGCGCTCGCTCAGGCCCTCATCCTGCCGAACCTGCTCGCCGGGCTCGCCGGACCGCTCTCCTTCGCCCCCCTCTACCTCGTGCGGACGCCGAGGGAGGAGGCGCTGATGAGGCGGTGGTTCGGGGAGGAGTACGAGAGGTACTGCGCGGAGACCGGGAGACTGCTGCCGCGCCGACGCAGGAGGGGAGCGGGGGGACGGAGCTAGACCGCGATCCCCCGACGGACGAGGTCCTGAAGGCGGACGAGCCCGCGGGGACGGTCGTCCCCGTCGACGATCACGAGAGCCGTGATCTCCTGGTCCTTCATCATTCGGAGCGCCTCGACGGCGAGGGTCTCCGCCGGGACCACCGAGCGCCCCACCGGCGTCTCCGCATCCCCGCGGCGGCTCGCCGCGATCGCCTCCGCTGCGGTCAGCTCGAGCGGGTTCGCCCCGCGGGCGACGAGGCGCCGGAGATCCCCATCGGTGAAGACTCCCCGGAAGCCGCCGCTCTCATCGACGATGCACGCCATGCCGAGCCCCTTCCCCGTCACCTCGAGGAGGAGGTCGGAGAAGCGGACCGACTCCGCCACCACGGGGAGCTCGTCCCCCTGGTGCATCAGGTCATGGCACCGCAGGAGGAGCCGGCGGCCGAGACTCCCCTCCGGGTGGTAGCGCGCGAACTCATCCGCGGTGAAGCCCCGCCGCTCGAGGAGGCTCATCGCGAGAGCATCCGCGATGGAGAGCTGCAGGATCGCGCTCGTCGTGGGGGCGAGGGAGAGCGGCCCGGCCTCCTCGAAGGCCGGGATCCTGAGGAAGACATCGGAGAGCTCCGCGAGGGGAGAGCCCGGATCCTCGCCGATGGAGATCACCCCCCGACCGAGGCGACGGAAGTGGCCGACGAAGCGGATCAGCTCGTCGGTACGCCCCGTCTTCGAGAGGGTCAGGAGGAGGTCCCCCTCGCGGACGACCCCGAGGTCGCCGTGGAGCGCGTCCGTGGGGTGAAGGAAGCTCGCCGGGGTCCCCGTGCTGGCGAGAGTGCCGGCCACCTTCTGCCCGATGGCACCGCTCTTCCCGACCCCGGAGACGATGAGGCGCCCCTCGAGGGAGGCGATCCTGTCGACCGCCTCGAGGAAGGAGCCGTCGATGGAGTCGGCGAGGGCGGAGAGCGCCGCCGCCTCCTTCTCGATCACTTCTCGGGCCAGGTCGATCCGGTCCACGGCTCTCCTCCGCTCCACTCGGGCTTCCGGGGCGAACCCGGGATCGAAGCATGGTGCCAGCCCCCCCCCGGGCGCTCAACACCCCGGCCCACAATCCCCCGCTCGTCGCCGGATCGGGCCGAATCGGGCCGAATCCCCCCCCTCCCCGGTCAAGCCCCCTCCGCATCGAGCCGATGAGGAGGATGCGGAGAACCCGCGAGGAGGGAGCCCCATGAGCGCCACCCAGCCGACCGATCGCACGGAGCCCGGTCCCACCCGGTCCGACTTCACCGACCTCTCCCCTGGCCCCCGGGACCCGAGCGGAGGGATCTGGAGCGTCGTGGACGTCGAGGTGCCCGCCGGGGTCGAGAGCGTGAGCGGGCTCCCCGGGCGCTCGAGCCGGTCAGAGCCGGACCTCGCGGAGCCCCCTCGCCCGCCCCGATTCCCCACGCGCCACGCCGTCGGCATCGGTCGCACCTTCGCCGTCATCCTCGTCGTCGTCGGTCTCCTCTTCCTCTGGGAGGAGGAGGCGGGGGGTCAGGATGGCCAGAAGAGCGCGGGGCAGGTGGCGGAGGCGGACGAGCCGGCGATCGGAACCGGCGAGCTCGAGCGCTGGGTCGAATCGCGCCGGACCTCCGCGCCGACCGGCGAGGCGCCGGGCGCGGAAACACCGGGCGTGGAAGCACCGGGCGCAGAATCTCCGGGCGAGACGACGAGGTTGCGCGTCTCGCCGGAGCCGACCGAGGGCTCGGCCGCCTCGAGGATCCCCTCACCGAGCAGCGAGCCCCCGGCCGAACTCCGCCCCGAGTCCCGAACCGCCTCCCTCCCCCTGACCCCGACCTCCCCGACGGTTCCGGGTCTGGAGGGACCGTCGCTCCGCCCGGGGGACACGATCCGCGCGCCGGTCTCCGAGATCGCCGCGATCGATCTCCTGTGGGAGGACGGGTTCGATCTTCTCCTCTCTCTCCAGCAGGAGTTCGACGACCTCCGCCCCTGCGAGCCGGAGCGGCTCACCACGCAGCTCTACCAGCTGCTCCTCGAGCTCGGTCACCGCAGCGGTCGCAGCGAGAACCCCCTCGAGCGGCTGGAGGCCCTGATCTCGACCATCGCCCGGGAGCTGCGGGGCGGGGTCTCCTCGCCCGGCGAGCTGACCGGGCTCCTCCCGGCTGCGATCCTGGAGGAACGCGCCGCCTCGCCCTTGGGATGGTGTGTCCTCGCCCTCGCGCTGGCGGATCGGACCCGAGATCTGCGCCTCGAGCCGGTGATCTGCGCCGGACACCCCGGGCTTCGCTACGAGAACGGCGCCCACCGCTACATCGTCTCCCCCACCGCGACGGACCGCGTCCTCTCCGACCGTGAGTTCTCCACTCGGATCGGCGGAGCGGGCTCGGAGGTCGCCATCCGATCCCTCACCCGGTCCGAGTTCTGGGGACATGTGCTGACCGATGCCGGGATCGACCGGATGCGAGCGGGATCGACCGCCCGCGGTCTGGACCTGGTGGAGCGCGGACTCCTCCTCGACCCCCGGCAGCCCTCCGCCCTCATCGCACAGGCGGACGCACAGCTCGAGCGCCGACAGGAGCGGGAGGCCCTCGCCAGCCTCGACCGCGCGGTCGCCATCGATGCCGCCGCCTCCGAGCCTCGCCGGCGGCGCGCCCACCTCCTCGCTTCCCTCGGGGAGGCGGAGGCCTGCGGCCGGGATCTGCAGCACCTCGCGACCGACCCGGGAGACCCTCTGGATGTGATCCGCTACTCCCGCTGGCTCCATGCGCGGGGGGACCACCGGGGCGCTCACCACCGCCTCACTCCCCTGCTCACGAGCTTCGAGCCGCAGACGGAGATCGGGACGGCCACCCGCCGCCTCCTCGCGGAGGTCGAGTCGGGACCCTGGGCCCGACTTCTTCGGGATGGGGCAAGCGACCGCGATCGCCTCCGGGCGGTCCGCCGCCTCGGCACCCTGACGACACCGGAGGCGCGGACGGCGCTGATCGAGGCGCTGGCGGACCGAAACGGGCATCTCGCGAACGCGGCCCTCACCGCGCTGCGCCGCTCCACCGGACACCGGGAGCTGGGGCGTGACCCGGCGGAGTGGCGTCGAGTCCTCGACCTGCCTCCCGAGGAGTCCGCTGCCGCCCCCTGATCGTGCGGCCCGCCCCCTCCGAACGGCTGACGCTCCTCCTCGATCCGGGACTCCGGACCCCCTCAGGCGTCGAAACCCGCGCCAGAGCGTGCCTTGCGGCGATGGGACTCCCGCGTTACCATCGGTCCTGGGCTCAAGGACCTTCGAAAAACTCGCCGTCACCCTCCTCTCCAGCCGGGGTTCCCCGGGTGGACAGGGCTCCCCGTCCCCTCGACTGGATCGACGAGAAACGACCGGCGTCCACCGAGCCCTCGAAGACGAATGCCCGCAGGAGCGAGCCCCACTCTCCGGGTTCGCACGGTTCAGGGACCGACGGTCGCGCCTCGGCGAGGGGGGATTGGAGTATTCTCCTCACCTCGTCAACGCCCGCCCGTCCAGCAGACAGTGGAAGGATCCACCCTTGTCCACCCTCCAGCTCCACAGCCCGTCGACCGATCGACCCCGCCTCCTCATGGGGCTGCTGATCCTGTCCGGACTCCTGCTCCTCCTGCCCCGGGGAGCGGAGGGCCAGAGCGGCTTCGGAGGAGCCCCCGGCGGTCCGAGCCTGCCCGACCCGGCGCTCGTCGCGCCCCTCCTCGAGACGAGCTCGGTCGAAGTCCGCACCCTCGACTTCATCGAGGTTCCGGGCACGGCGGACATCCTCGTCGAGGTCGAGTTCGCCGGGCAGCTCCTCACGCTCTCCCTGACTCCTCACTCCGTCCGCGGGGATGCGTTCCGCGTTCTCGTCGACGATGGCAGCGGCACCCTCACCGAGGTCGAGCCCCCGCCGATCCGCACTCGCCGCGGCACCGTCCTCGAGATCCCCGGGTCGGAGGTGCGCGCTCACTTCGACGGTCAGAGCCTCTCCGCCCAGATCCACACCCCCGGCGGGAGCATGGGAATCCAACCGGTCTCGGATGTCATGCCGGGCGCGGACCCGAGCGTCCATGCGATCTACGACGTCCGGGATGTCCTCCCCGTGAGCGGACTCTGCGCCACCACCGGGACCGGCTCCACCGTCGGGAACGGCGGCGGCACCGGCACCGGCACGCTCGGGGGGACCACCTACTTCCAGACCGACCTCGCGATCGACTGCGACTTCGAGTTCTTCCAGGACAACCTCTCCAGCGTCGATGCGACGGTGGATGAGGTGGAGCAGATCATCAACGGAGTCCAGGCCGCCTACGAGCAGCCGTCGATCCTCATCGTCTACGAGCTCTCGACCGTGCTCGTACGGACCTCCCCCGCGGACCCTTACGGCAGCATCTCCTCTCCGGGCACCCTCCTGGGGACCCTCGCCTCGGTCTGGAACTCCGCGCCGGAGAACGGCATCCAGCGCGATGTCGCGCACCTGTTCACGGGGGTGAACCTCGATGGCTCCGTGATCGGGATCGCGAACCTCTCCGACATCTGCACGAGCAGCGCCTACGGCGTGAACCAGGCGGGCTTCACCGCGAACAACAACAGCCTGTACGCCCTGATCGCCCATGAGCTCGGGCACAACTGGTCCGCGACCCACTGCAACGGCGCGACCGGGGGCTGCAAGATCATGTGCGATGTCCTCGGTGGCTGCGGCGGGATCAACCCCCTCGCGTTCTCTCCGAGCCCCGCCGCGCAGATCATCAGCTACCGCAACTCGCGGACCTGCCTCTCCTCGCGGCTCCCGCCCCAGACGGTTCCCTTCCTCGACGACTTCCCGACCACCACGGTCAACGAGGGGCGGTGGTCCTACAACTCCGGGGCGAGCGTCTCCAGCCAGGGTGTCGGTGAGCCGAGCGGTGGCTTCTCCCTGAGCCTCGACTCCGGCGGCTCCGGCCTCTACGCCGACGACGACTTCCGCTCGAACTTCATCCTGCTCTCCGGAGTCGCCGACCCGCACTTCTCCTTCTGGGTGCAGCACCGCGGCGTGGAGGCGGGTGAGACCCTCACCGTCGAGTACCAGACGAACGCCCTCGACTGGGCGGTCCTGGAGACCTTCGTCTCCGACGGCGTCGACGACACGGTCTTCACCTTCGTCGAGTACGATCTCCCGGGGAGCGCGAACCACGACCAGTTCCGCATCCGGTTCACCGTCGATGTGAACGCCCCGGATGACGACTGGTTCATCGACGATGTCCGCGTCGGCTCCGGCCCCCTCGTTCCGGCTTCCCCGCCGACGCTCATCGGCATCAGCCCGAGCGCGGGCAGCATCCTGGGCGGCTCCTCCGTGACCGTGACCGGCTCCGACTTCCAGTCGGCCGCCTCCGTCAGCATCGGCGCGAACCTCCTCCAGGCGGTTCAGGTGCTCGACTCGAACACGATCGTCGGGATCATCCCGCCCGCCGCCTCGACGGGCGCGGTCGATGTGACCCTCTCCCAGCCCTCCGGATCGCAGACCCTCTTCGGTGCCTTCACCTACACCTCGAACTCCATCCGCCACGGCGATGGACTCGGGCTCCCCGGTGGAAGCTCGACCGTTCCGGTCACCGCGGACCACGCGGAGACGCTGACCGGCTACTCGCTCGCGGTCGAGTTCGACCCGTCGCAGCTGCAGCTCCAGACCGTCACCGACGCGTCCACCGCGGCGGAGGGCGCGGAGTTCTTCACCGTCCTCTCCGACAACTCGGTGGGGACCGGAGGCTGGTGGACCCTCGGCGTCGTCCTGAGCCTCACGGGCGGGGCCACGATCCCCCCGTCGGGCAACACGGTCATCGCCTTCGCCACCTACGGCATCTCCGCCTCGCTCCCCCTCGGCGTCACGATGCCGGTCACCCCCGTCAACGGGGCGGGCGTGCCGCCGACGGAGAACGTCCTCGTCGACGAGTTCGGGAACGCGCTCGGCGTGATCCTCGAGGGAGGCGCGATCGTGACCTCCAACTTCAACCTGATCCGTCATGACGACGGGGTCGGGGCCCCGGGCGGGACCGCCAGCGCCTCGATCAGCGCCGATCACGACGACACCCTGACGGGCTACTCCTTCGCCGTCGACTTCGATCCCACGCTCCTGCAGGTGAGCTCGATCACCGATGTCGGGACCCTCGCCGAGGGGGCCGACTTCTTCACGCCGCTCTTCGACAACTCCGTCGCGACCGGCGGCTGGTGGACCCTCGGGGTCGTGCTGAGCCTGACGGGCGGGGTGACCATTCCCCCGTCGTCGAACTCCCTCCTCGCGAGCGTGAACTACGAGATCGCGGCGGGGCTGCCCCTCGGCACGAGCATCACCGTGCTCCCGCTCGACGGGGTCGGGGTCCCCGCGACCGACAACGTCCTCGTGGATGAGTTCGGAAACTCGCTCGGGGTCGTGCTGGAGGGCGGGAGCATCCTGGTCTCCGGGACGCTCTTCCTGAGGGCGGACGCGAACGAGGACCTCGTCATCAACATCGCGGACCCGATCGCCGTGCTGGACTACCTCTTCAACGGCGGAGTCGCGAACTGCCTCGACGCCTGCGACGGAAACGACGACGGCTCGGTGAACATCGCGGATGCGATCTTCATCCTCGACTTCCTCTTCAACGCGGGGACGCCGCCGCCGGCGCCGTACCCGGCGCCGGGCTCGGACCCGACGACGGATCCGATCGACTGCTGATCGGAGACTCGGGCGATCAGGGACGCTTCATCGAGGAGTGGGGGACGGTCGAACCGTCCCTCACTCCTCGATCGCCTTCCTGATCCTCGCCAGGAAGCCCGCAGCCTCCTCCTTCGAGACCGTCTCCTGCTCCGCTTCGATGATCTCCCGGCGGGAGAGGAGCGCGTCGTCGATCTCGACGGCGAAGCGGCTCTCGAGCGCCTCGAACTCCTTGCCGAACCGCCGCCTCCGCGCGCAGCGCGTCATGACGAGGTGGTCCCGGGCACGGGTGATGGCGACATAGAAGAGGCGCCTCTCCTCCTCGAGGCCCTTCTCCCCCTCCTCCGCGATCGCACGACGATGCGGAATCAGGTCCTCCTCGATGCCGACGAGATGCACGCTGGAGAACTCGAGGCCCTTGGCCCCGTGGAAGGTCAGCAGAGTGAGGACATCCTCCTCCGACTCATCCGACTCCTGGGTCCGGTCGAGGGAGAGGTTCGTGATGAACTCGTCGAGGCGGCCCGCGCCCTTCCGCTCCTCGTGTCGCTCGAGGGAGTCGTGGAGCATCTCGAGGCCTCGTCGACGCCCCTCGAGCTCCTTCAGGTCCCCGCCCGCCAGCTCCCGGATCGCCATGTCGTAGGAGACCCCCTCGAGCAGCTGTCGCGCCGCGGCCGGCGCGCTCCTCTCAAGAGTCAGGCGCGCGCCGGCGAGGGCCCGCAGGAGGTGCTGCGCCCCCTCCGCGGCCTTTCCGCCGATCCCGGGGATCCGCTCGAGCTGCGCGAGCCCCTCGAGGATCGGGACCTCGTGCGCCCGACACCAGTCGTCGAGCTTCTTACGACTCCCCTCCCCCCAGCCGCGGCGAGGGGTGTTCAGGATCCGGAGCGCGGCGATGTCGTCCTCCGGGTGCACGAGGAGCCGCAGGTACGCGAGGGCATCGCGGACCTCGCGCCGGTCGAAGAAGGAGCGGCCGCCGATGATGGTGTAGGGGATCTCGAAGAAGCGCAGCTTCTCCTCGAAGGGGCGGGCCTGGATGGCGGAGCGGAGCAGGATCGCCTGCTCGGCGTAGGGCACCCCGCGCTGCTTCGTCCGACGGATCCGGGACACGACCTCCGCCGCCTCCGCGACCTCGTCCTCGAAGGTGAGGAAGGGGATCGGCTCCCCCCGGCCGCGCTCCGGTCGGAGCCGCTTCGCGTGTCGGTGAGGATTGTTCGCGATCACCCCGTTCGCCGCCTCCAGGATCGTGCCCACGGAGCGGTAGTTCCGCTCGAGGGTGACGACGCGCGCCCGGGGGAAGTCGCGCTGGAAGGAGAGGATCTTCTCCACCTCCGCGCCGCGGAAGGCGTAGATCGACTGGTCGTCATCCCCCACCACGCAGAGGTTCTCCCGGTCTCCCGCGAGCAGGCGGGCGAAGTGATACTGAGCGGTGTTCGTGTCCTGATACTCATCGACGAGGACATGCTCGAACCGCCGGTTCCACGTGAGCTTCGCCTCCGGGTCCTCCCGGAGGAGACGCACCGGGCGGTAGATCAGGTCGTCGAAGTCGACCGCGTTCAGGCCGTTCAGGCGCGACTCGTAGGACGCATAGGCCCGGGCCGCGATGAACTCCGCCTCCTCTCCCGCCTCCTCCGCGTCCGCCTCGGCCCCGACGGGATCCACGAAGCGGGACTTCCAGCGGGAGATCGAGCGGCGGACATCCTCCAGCCGGGTCTCCGCGATCCCCGCGCCGCCGATCTCCCGCAGCACCTCGGTCAGCAGGGCCCGGCTGTCTCCGTCGTCGTAGATGGGAAATCGCCGGCGGAAGCCGATCCGGGCGTGCTCCTCCCGGAGGATCATCAGCCCGAGGGAGTGGAAGGTGGAGAGGTGGGGCGCCGGATCGAGGTCGGGGTACATCCGCCCCAGGCGCTCCCTCATCTCCCGCGCCGCCCGGTTCGTGAAGGTGATGCCAAGGATGCGGTCCCCGGGCACGCCTTGGGTCATGAGATGGGCGATGCGGTAGGTGATGACCCGCGTCTTCCCGGTCCCGGCCCCGGCGAGGACGAGGAGGGGGCCATCCCCCGCGGTCACGGCGGCGAGCTGTTCGGGGTTGAGCGGGCTCAGGTCGAGGCGCACGAGGCTCCTTCCGGGAGACGGTCGGCGGTGGCGGGGGGGACGGCGTCGACGCGCCGCGGGGCGCGAATCGTACGCAGCGTCGGAGCCTCGGGCCACCCATCCCCCGAGGTCCACGCCGGGGAGCCCCGCTCCCGGCTTTGGCGGGCGCAGTGGACAGCGCGCTCCGATCGAACGACACTCCTCCCGGCTTCGGAAGGCCGGAAGGAGTGGGGATGGAGCGTCGCGCGTTCTTGAGAAGAGGAGTCCTGGGGCTGGGAGCCCTGGCCGGAGTCCGGGCCACCGCCCCGGCCCACGGAGCGGCGCCGCCCCGGCGCGAGCAGCAGGAGGAGACACCGATGGAGCAGCAGCCCGGGGAGCCGATCGTCGTCTCCACCTGGAACTTCGGGATGGCGGCGAACGCCGTCGCCGCCCAGATCCTCCAGGTCGGGGGGGATCCGATGGAGGCCGCGGTGCGTGGGGTGATGGTGCCTGAGGCGGACCCCGAGGTGTCGAGCGTCGGGCTCGGGGGCTTCCCGAACGCCGAGGGTGTGATGGAGCTCGACGGCGCGGTGATGGACGGAAACACCCTCGAGGTCGGGGCCGTCGCCGGCCTCCAGGGGATCCTGCACCCGGTCGCCGTGGCCGAGCGGGTGATGTCCCGGACCCGCCACACCCTGCTCGTGGGGGAGGGCGCCCGGAAGTTCGCGCTCTCCCAGGGCTTCAAGGAGGCAGAGCTCCTGACCGACCACGCCCGTGAGCAGTTCAGGAAGCGCCAGGCGGGCAAGGAGCACTCCCCCGCCGGGGGTGGGGCCGACCCGGACGACCATGACACCATCGGCCTCATCGTCCTCCATCCGACGGCAGGGATGCGGGCGGTCTGCTCGACGAGCGGCGCCGCCTGGAAGCTCCCGGGTAGGGTCGGAGACTCCCCCATCGTCGGGCACGGTCTCTACTGCGACTCCTCCGTCGGCGGGGTCGTCGGCACCGGGCTCGGCGAGGAGTTCGCCAAGATCTGCGCCGCCCACGCCGTCATCGAGCGGATGCGCGCCGGGGTCGAGCCCGAGGCCGCGATCCGGGAGGTGATCGGACGGGCGGTGGCGCGCGATGAGAGGAACCGGGAGCGCCTCCTCGCCATGGTCGCGCTCCGTCGGGATGGGGTGATCGGGGCCGCCTCGTCGACCCCGGGCTTCCAGATCGCCGTGAGCCGGGGGACCCGACACGAGCTCCGGGATGTCCCGCCCATGTACAGCAAGAAGTCGTAGCCCAGCGGTTCGGAGGTCCCTTGCCCGTCCACAAGTCGCTGCTCCCCTCGCTCCTTGTCCTCCCGCTCGTCGCCTGCGGGGTTCCGGTCTCGGGACTCCACGCCGCCGATCCACCCGCCTCCGAGTCTCCCGGAGGCCTCGTCGTCGCGGCGGAGCCTCTGGCCGCAGCGGCCGGGACGCTCATGCTCGACCGGGGGGGCAACGCCATCGATGCCGCGGTCGCGACGGGGTTCGCGCTGGCGGTCACCTACCCGGCGGCCGGCAACCTCGGGGGCGGAGGGTTCCTCGTCGCCCGGATCGCCGACGAGGATGGCGCGACGAGGACCTTCGCCCTCGACTTCCGCGAGGTCGCCCCCGCGGCGGCGACCGCGGACATGTATCTCCGCGCCCGGGCGGAGGGGCGCGAGAGCGCCAGCACCCTCGGCGGGCTCGCCGCGGGAGTCCCGGGGACGGTGGCCGGCCTCATCTCCGCGCACGAGCGCTTCGGGCGCCTCCCGCTGCGGGAGGTCCTCGCTCCCGCGGTGTATCTCGCGGAGAACGGCTTCAACATGACCCGGCGCACCGCAGGGTTCCTCGCCTCACCGGGCATTCGGGCGGGACTCGAGAGCGACCCCGCCTCCCGGCGACTCTTCTATCCCGAGGGGGAGCCGATCGCGGAGGGAGCGCTCTTCCGACAGCCGGACCTCGCCCGCACCATCGGAGGCATCGCCGAGATGGGAGCCCAGGGCTTCTACGAGGGAGAGATCGCGGCCCTCCTCGTCTCGACGATGCGACGCTCCGGAGGGGTGATCACTCTCGAGGACCTCGCCGGATACCGCCCGGTCGAGCGGATCCCGGTCACCTTCCCCTTCGCCGGCCACACGATCGTGACCATGCCTCCCCCCAGCTCGGGCGGCATCTGCCTGCAGCAGATGCTGACCATGCTCGAGCGGATCGGGTCGGAGGGGGCGGGCCTCGCGAAGATGGGGCACAACTCCTCGGCGAGCCTGCATCTCCTCGCCGAGACGATGCGTCGCTCCTTCGCCGATCGGAACCGCTTCCTCGGTGACCCGGACTTCGTCGACCTGCCCCTTCGCCGCCTCGTCGAGCGCGGCTATCTGGAGGAGCTGGTGCGGTCGATCGATCCCGACCGGGCCACGCCCAGCGCCGATCTCCCGGGCGGGTCCGCTCCCGGGCGGGAGCGGGAGGAGACGACTCACTACTCCGTGCTCGATGCCGAGGGCAACGCGGTCGCGGTGACGACGACCCTGAACGGCGCGTTCGGCGGCAAGGTCCTCGTCGAGGGAGCCGGCTTCCTCCTCAACAACGAGATGGACGACTTCGCGACAGAGCCGGGGGAGCCGAACCTCTACGGACTGATCCAGGGAGAGGCGAACACCATCGCGCCGGGGAAGCGGCCCCTCTCCTCGATGACCCCCACTCTCATCCTCACTCCGGACGGTGCGGTGCGCGGCGTTCTCGGGACTCCCGGCGGCCCGACCATCATCACGAACGTCCTTCAGGTGATCCTGAACCTCCTGGTCCACAAGCTCCCGCCCCAGGCCGCGGTGAACGCTCCGAAGATCCACCACCAGCACCTGCCGGACGCGATCTGGATCGAGGCGGAGATCGTGGAGGATGTCCGGGAGAACCTCCGCCGGCGGGGACATGAGGTGCGGCCCCGAGGGTGGATCGGGGACTTTCAGCTGATCTGGATCGACCCGCAGAGCGGCCGGGCCCTGGGGGCGAGCGACCCCCGTGGGGGCGGATCACCGATCGTGCAGTGACTCTCCGCTCCCTTGGTCCCCCCCGTGCTGTCAGGTCGGTGTCCGTCTGACAGGAGAGTTCTTGTAAATCCCATACGGGGCTAACAAAGACACTAGTGTCTCACCTCCGAGGTGCTAAGATCGTGTCAGTGAAAGCGGGGGCTTTCCCAAGGAAGTGAATTATCTGGTCCCGACGCGCAACCCTGTCCCGCGTGTCGTAACGGAGCAAGACGCTCCGCACTCGACCAGTGCCCTGGTTCGAATCCGAAGGTGCGCCGGGTCCACTCCCCCGGGGCGATCGCACAGCGACTCGAGCCGCGGCACTCCCCCCCTCCCACAAGTCATCTGAACTGCGACGGCTGCCACCGGCATCCGTTCGGTCGCCGTGCACGGTCGGTCTCCGGGTCATCCCGGGCCAGCCAGGCACGCCCGCGCTCCTCGAGCGCGGAGCGCCGACGGGCTCCGGAGTGTCCCGTAGTCTGCCCGGACCGCTTCCTCGGAGGCGACGGCGGACCGCCCCGGCACCGGTCGCGCAGACCACGACGACACACCTGGTGCGGTGTGTCGCCGGGGCGCCCACCGGAGGCCACGACACCGGGCGACCCGCAACTCCATCCCGTGGCCTCCGTCACTGACCCGTGGTGCGATCCACGATTGGAGGGTCTCGTGAACCTCGTGAAGCGTGCGCCGAGAGCCGTATTGCTCGCCCTCGGCCTCTCACTCCTGCTGATCGGAAACTCCTCCGCCCAGCAATCCCTGTCGATCGGCAGCGACTCGGTGGCCGGACTCGGCTCCATCGACCTGCCCGTCACCCTGACATCGACGGCACCGACCGAAGGCTTCGTGCTCGCGATCGGTTTCGACTCCCAGCTCGTGGCCGCCAGCGAGTTCTCGGTGGTGGGCACCGTGACCGAGGCAGCCGGAGCCGAACTCGTCGTCCCGGAGATCCTCCCCAGCGAGGGAGCGACCCTCGGGGTCGTCATGGATGTCAACGCGCCGTTCGACGCACAGACGATCCCGGTCGGGACCGATCAGCTGATCGCCGTCCTCACCGTGAACGCCAATGCTCTGGTCACGGTCGACACGCCGACCCCGATCAGCTTCGAGGACGGGACCCTCAACAACCCGCCCCTCGACAACATCCTCGTGCAGGGAGGACTGTCGATCGGTGCCGGAGCGGGACTCGGCCTCAACGACGGGACGCTCACGCTGCTGATCCCGCCGCCGGACACGCTCTCGGTCGCCTCGACCAGCACCCCCTCGAACCAGAGCGGCACGATCCAGATCCTCATGTCGAACCAGACCGGTGACGTGCAGGGCTTCGCGCTCGCGGTGGCCCATGACGATGCCGTCCTCGACCTCGAGGCGATCGATCTCACCGGCACGGTGACCGAGGCCCAGGATCCGGAGCTCACCATCCCGCAGCTCTACGCCAACGGCGGTACGCTCGGGGTCGTCCTCGACTTCACCCCGCCCTTCGACGGCCAGGTGATCGCGGTCGGCGTCGACCAGCACATCGCGAACTTCACCTACTCCTCCGACAACGAGCTCGTCGATCCGGATCCCGCGATCACCACCGACATCCTGCTCGTCAACGGACTGATCGGCGTCCCGGCCCTCGACAACGTGATCGTCGTCGGCGGCCTGAGCCTGCGCCCGGCCCTCGTCAGCGGGACCTACACCAGCCTGCCGGTGGCTCCGCCGCCGCTGGAGAACACCCAGTTCTACTGCGGCTCGGAGAACCTCCCGGTCACCGGGGACACCTCGATCGAGGCGACCGCGGGAGCGGCGGTGGAGATCTGCTTCTTCTACAGCGACCCGGACGACAACCTGCAGGGCTTCCAGATCGCGGCCTGCGTCGACTGTCACCTGACGATGACCCACTTCACCCTGGGGAACTCGATCCTCGTCGACCTCCAGACCGAGTTCGTGAGCTTCGACATCGACAACGACCCGAACGACGGGGACGGATGCGAGTTCATCGCCGGTATCCTGCTCGACGCGCTGCCGCCGTTCCTCAACCAGACGGCCCCGGCCAGCGCCGATCCGCTCCTGATCGGCTGCCTCCTCGCCACCGTCTCCGAGTCCGCCCCCTGCGACGCGGATCTCCCCGTGCTCTTCTGCAACGACATCGACGGCACGGGTGACGTCCTGATCGAGAACATCGCGGTCATCGACTTCCAGTCGATCCAGGACTTCGAGCAGACCGGCTGCCTCGTCCATGTGATCCCCGAGGAGGTCTTCCAGCGGGGTGACTGCAACTCGGACGACAAGGTCAACCTCGCGGACGCCGCGACCGTCCTCGGTCAGCAGTTCCTCGGGGTCCCGGTCCTCTGCCCCGACGCGTGCGACGCCAACGACGACGGCAGCATCAACCTCGCGGACTCGGTCTACCTCCTGAACTACCTCTTCAAGTTCGGACCGGACCCGGCCGATCCGGGACCGCTCCTCGACGGGCCGGACCCGACCTTCGACCTCCTCCCGGCCTGCATGTCCGACGACTCCTCCTGTTGATTTCTCCTCCTCGCGGGGCGGCGTGCCGACACTCTCGCCGCCCCGGCGAACTCCTCCGAGACGGATTCGTCTCCGACCCTCGGTGGTGGAAGCGGGAACCTCGAGACGCCCTCGCTCCTCGTCTTGCACGCGCGCACCCGGCCCACCGGGAGCGTTCCTCCTGCAAGAGCTCCTGGATCCGTGCGTGCCTCCCGCAGCGAAACAGCTATTCCACCACGCGGGGACTCCGCGCTTGCGCTCTCCGGAGCGCGAACGGGCGCAAAGCTCGGTAGGCCCCGCGCCTATCGAAATCGCACCAGCCCCTCTCGCCCTCTCGGGCGGGGGGGGTTTTTTCATGCCCGCACCTCATGCGCGGTCGCGCAGACCGGGGGAGTTCCCGCCCGAGTCCGGTTAGACTGCCGGCGTCGGCCCCGGAGAGGGGCCGCCGCTCCCCGGAGGCCCCGGGAGACGGCAGCGAAGAGGCGGAGGACCGATGGCAGAGCGACTTCCCTGCGTCGAGGTCGAGACCGGGCCGGATCCGGTGGCGAGCATCGTCTGGCTCCACGGGCTCGGCGCGGACGGTCACGACTTCGAGCCGATCGTGCCCGCTCTCCGCATCCCCCCCGAGCTCCCGATCCGCTTCGTCTTCCCCCACGCGCCCTCGATGCCGGTCACCATCAACAACGGCTTCGTGATGCCGGCGTGGTACGACATCCTCGAAATGTCGATCGAGCGACGCGTCGACGAGGACGGAGTGCGCCGGAGCACCGAGCTGGTGGAGACCCTCCTCGCCCACGAGCGGGAGCGGGGGATCCCCTCCGAGCGGATCATTCTGGGTGGGTTCTCCCAGGGGGGGGCGATCGCCGCGTTCGCCGGCCTCCGACACGAGCACCCGCTGGCCGGGATCATGATCCTCTCGGCCTACCTGCCGCTCCCCGAGAAGATCGCGGAGGAGGCGTCCATCGCGAATCGCGCCACCCCGATCCTCCAATGCCACGGGGAGTGGGACCCGGTCGTCCCGGTCGGGCTCGGCAAGGGCACCGCGGAGCTCCTGCAGGAGCGGGGCTATGGCCTCCGCTGGCACGGCTACGCCGCCCCCCACACCGTCCATCCCGACGAAGCGACCGACATCGGGCGCTGGATCGTCGAGGTGCTCGGGCGCACCGAGCATTGAGGGAGTCGGGGGAGCGCCGAACCCTCGACCGGTATCTCTCCCGCTGCGGAGCGGAGACCCGGGAGGGTGCGGTCCGCGCCATCCGGGAGGGCCGGGTCTCGGTCGACGGCGAGAGGGTCCTCGATCCCGATCGCTGGATCCGGGTCGGGCACTCCACGGTCGAGCTCGACGGTGAGCCGGTCCTCCCCCGCGCCGGGACCTCCCTGCTGGTGATGAACAAGCCGCGGGGAGTGGTGACGACCCTCGCCGATCCCGAGGGGAGGCCCACCGTCCTCGATCTGCTCCCCTCGGAGCACCGGCGCGACCGCTCCCTCCGCCCGGTGGGTCGCCTCGACCGGGCGAGCGCGGGCCTCCTCCTCTGGACCGACGACACGGACCTCGCCGACCGCCTCCTCGACCCGCGCACCCATGTCGAGAAGGAGTACCGGCTCAAGGTCCGCCCCGCGCTCGGCGAGTCCGACCTCGCGGCGTGGCGAGGGGGTCTCGACATCGGAGATCCGACCCCGGCCGACCCGGTCGCCGTCGCGGTCGAGCGCGTCTCGAGCCGCAGCTGTGTACTCGTGGCGCGGCTCAGGGAGGGGCGGAACCGGCAGCTTCGGCGGATGGCCGAAGCCTCCGGGAGTCGGGTCGAGTGGCTCGTGCGGGTCCGGTTCGGCCCGATCCTCCTGGGGGACCTCCCCCCCGGCGCATCCCGCCCCGCCACCCCCGCGGAGCGCGACGCCCTCGGCCTGCCTGCCCGGGACTGAGCCGCGCGATCCGCTCCCACCCTTCTCCGCTTCCGCTATGATTCTCGGTCGGGAATCGTCCCTCGGTCGGACCGATCCCCCCCAGCAGGATTCGAGAACCCCACCCAACGAGGAGCCAGCATGTCGATCGACATTCTCGACCGGAAGGTCGGCCGGATCGCGGTGATCGGCTCGGGCCAGATCGGTCCGGACATCGCCCTGCACTTCAGCAAGGTCTTCGCGCCGCAAGGCACCCCCGTCGTCGTCGTGGACATCTCCGAGGAGGCCCTCGCCGCCGGCCGCGCGAAGCTCGACAAGAAGGTCGATCGCGGAGTCGCGAGCGGTGCGTTCACCGAGGAGGGCGGCGCCGCGATGAAGGAGAACGTGACCTTCACCACCGACTACGAGCAGGTCCGGGGGAGCGACCTCGTGGTGGAGGCCGCCACCGAGGACCGGGAGCTCAAGGGCCGGATCTTCTCGCAGATCGAGGCGCTCGTGGATGACGGGGCGATCCTCTGCTCGAACAGCTCACACCTCGAGCCGGAGGTGATCTTCGAGCCGATCGCCCGGAAGGACCGCACCCTCGTGGTCCACTACTTCTTCCCCGCCGAGCGCAACCCGATCGTCGAGGTCGTGCCCGGGGCGGAGACCGCGCCCGAGATCGGTCGGGCCGTCGCGGACTTCTACGAGGCGATCGGGAAGGTCCCGATCACCGTCGGGAGCCGCTACGGCTACGCGATCGACCCCATCTTCGAGGGGCTCTTCCTCGCCTCCGCCCTGCTGGTCGAGGAGGGGGTCGCCACGAGCCGGGAGGTGGACGCGGTCGCGTGCGAGGCGCTCGGCTACACCGTCGGGCCGTTCACCGCGATGAACCTCACCGGCGGGAACCCCATCACGAACGTCGGCCTCGATCACTACACGACGAAGATCCACGGCTGGTTCCGCTCCCCCAGCATCCTGAAGGACGCGGTCGCCGCCGGCACGGCCTGGGAGACCCCGGCGAGGGGCGAGACGGTCGAGGTGGACGAGGCGAAGCGGGTCGCCGTGACGGAGGCCCTCCGCGGAGCGTACTTCGGCATCGTCGGCGAGATCGTCGACTCCGGCATCTCGAACGTCGCCGATCTCGACATGGCGGTGGAGATCGCCCTCGACATGTTCGCGCCGTTCCGACTGATGAACCGTCTCGGGGTCGGGGAGACCCTGCGCCTCGTGACCCAGTACGCCGAGCGGAACCCGGGCTTCCCGGTCCCCGCCTGCATCCGCGCCCAAGCCGATGCGGATGTCCCCTTCGAGATCCCGACCGTCCTGCGTCGGGACATCGATGAGGTCGCGGTGATCACCATCCGCCGCCCCAAGGCCCTCAACGCCCTGAATGACGAGGCGTTCTCCCAGATCGAGCGCCACATCGCCGAGGTCGAGGCGGACCCCTCCGTCGTCG
>JAFMMO010000122.1 GCA_017859655.1 Pseudomonadota bacterium
GGGGGTGGGGCGTCACGGAGATGACGTTCGACACACGGGCTCCTCACGCTACGATCCACCGAGCGGACGGGAGTGGGCGGGGACACGCGGTGTCCACCGCCTCGACCGGGGAGACAGACTGCCCGAGCGGGGCGGGCGGATCCACCGCTCCCCGCCGCTTCCGTCGGCCTCTCCTTCCTCCGGCCCCCCGCCAGGGAGGCTCTCCCCGACCGGGGCCGATCCGACCTCTGCAGCGGGAAGGGTAGCGTCGATGGCGAAGGACCGGGACCGGATCGAGTGCGCGCCCGGAGTCGACGCACCGCTCCTGCGGAGAATCCTGGTCGCCGAGCCGGTCCGGGAGATCCACCGGAACCGCCGAAGCGCCGTGACCGAGGTCCGGGTCGACGATCGCTCCTACGCCCGGAAGCAGTACCAGCGCCGCTCCCCGCTCGATCGGCTGCTCCCCTCCCCCGCCCGCCGCAGCTGGCGGCTCCTCCTTCGAGGAGCGCGCGAGGGTCTGCCCCTGCCGGAGCCGATCGGCCTGGCGCTCCCCCGAGATGGCGGGCGAGGGGTCCTCGTCACCCGCTGGTTCCCCGGGGATCACCTCCATCTGACCCACGCCCGACACCGCGAGCGCCTGCGTGACCCGATCGAGGCGCGGCGTTTCGCCGAGGCGGTGGCGGTCAGCCTCGTCAAGCTCTGGCGGAGGGGTCTCCGCACGCGGGATCTCGCGCCGCAGAATCTCCTCGTCGGCAGGGTCGACGGGACCTGGAGGGCCTGCCTCGTCGACCTCGACGATGTGCGACTCGCGACGTCCCCATCCCCGACCGCGATCCTGCGAGGGCTCTCCCAGCTCGGCCACCTGCCGACGACGATCACCCCTCGCCAGCGGCTCCTCGGGCTCCGCTGCTTCCTCGAGGCGGGAGGGACGGAGCTGCTCGCCCCCTGGTTGGAGGGTCGGGGGGCCCTCGGCCTGCGCCGAGAGCTGCACGAGAGGATCCGCAGGCTCTCGGAGGAGAAGGGCGCGCGCCTGCGCGCGCTCGGCGCGGATCAGCACCCTCACGCCGGGTTCGGCCTCGACGCCTCCGGCGATCCCGTCCGCTGATTGCGATCAGGCCGGCGAGGCCGGTCCGGGTCCATCCCACCCCGGCTCCGACGCGCCCGGGTGAGCGCTGAGGCCGCGCCGTGCTCGCACTCGACGGCGTCCCTCCGCGTAGAGCTCGGGCGGTGCCTGCTCGCGGGCGCCGCTCGGGGTCACCTCGCGGTCGAGGTGAAAGGCCCGCGCCGTCGTCCAGAGGCTCACGCCCTTCGCCCCCGCGTTGCGCATTCGATTCCTGAGGTCGGAGTCCTCCTTGCCGTGGCCACCGAACACCTCATCGAAGCCGTCGACCTCGTCGAAGAGGGCACGGTTCACGGCGAAGTTCCCCCCCCGGATGCGGGGGCGCACTCCCTTCCCCCCGCGGTGGAGCAGGTTCTTCCAGTGGGTCCGGCGGATCTTCCACCGCTGGACCCGATCGAGCGCACTCTCGTGATCTCCCCGCTCCACCGCCGCACGATCCAGCGCCCGGCTAAAGCCGAGGTCGAGGAAGCCCACCGACCCCACGCTGAACTCGCGCGGACGATGGGCCCGACGGTAGACCTCCACGAGATTCCGGCTCGGGATGCAGTCCCCGTCGAGGAAGATGAGCAGCTCCGCCTTCGTGGTGAGGACGGCCGCGTTGAGGATCTCCGCCTTGCGGAATCCGCGATCCTCCTGCCAGTGGAAGGTCATGGGGAAGGGGAGCGCCTCCACCTCGCCGTGGAGACGCTCCTCCATGCGCGGAGCGGATCCGTCGTCCGCCACGTGCACCTCGAAGTCGGTGCGCGGCGCGGCGGCGAGGGCGGCGAGCACGAGCGTGAGTGACTCCGCCTGGTTGTAGGCGGCGACGAACACCGCGGTGGTCGGAGGAGGGGAGGTGCTCATGGAGAGGCGCCGGCTCCTTCCCGGGGGCTGGGCGCGCCGGGCGCGCCCGCGCGGGCTCGCAGCGCATCGAGGGCGACCACGCGACCGCCGTCGTCGACCCTCCCGAAGGTGAGGACGCCGGTCGGGCAGGACTGCACGCAGGCGGAGCAGCGTACGCACTGAGGATCCTGCATCACCTCGCCTCGGCTGGCGAAGGCCATCACATCGATCCCCTGATGACAGACCGCGGTGCAGACGTTGCAGGAGATGCACTTCCGCTTCTCGGGCACGATCCCGAAGCGACTGAATCGGGCGTAGATGTGCATCAGCGCCGCGAGGGGGCAGGCGAAGCGGCACCACACGCGCCCCGACATGAGGAAGTACAGCCCGACCCCGAGGATGCCCCCGAAGAGGACATCGACCACCCACTTGTAGCTCAGGTAGTGGACCGTGGCGCCCGAGGCATCCTTCCCCTCGACAAGGAGGGGGAGGAGGCCCGCGATCCGTCCCTCGGGGACGAGCCACCCCCAGATCCGGAGCACGAGGAGCGTCACCGCGACCAGGAGGAAGACCTGACCGATCAGGTTCAGGCGGTTCCACCCCGGACCGTGGGGCATCTTCTCCCGCTGCGTGTCCCCGAGGGTCTCGGCCAGCGCGCCGCAGGAGCAGATCCAGCCGCAGTAGGCGCCCTTTCCCCAGCGGCGGACGAGCAGCGGAATGATGACGAGGGTCTGGAGCGCGGCGATCACCAGCCACCCGGTCATCGGCGCATCGGTGAAGACGTTGTAGACCATGAGAGGCCACGCGAGGATGAAGCCGTAGGCTCGCCAGTAGGCCCGGGGGTGCCCCCATTCGGGCCAGCTCCCCGCCGCGAGGTCCGCGGCCGGGATGTAGGGCTCGAACAATGCGTCCGCGATCGTTCGACCCACTCCCGCGTCGAAGGCGCCGTTGTATCCGAGCCACGGCAGGAGCAGCTCGGGGAGGAGAAAGAGCGGGAGCACCTGGATCGCCATCAGGACGGCGGTCTGGCGAGCCACGTACGGAGTCTGCCGCCGCCGGATCCTCCGGATCCCGAAGATGACGATCGTGAGGGAGTAGAGGAGGGTGTAGTAGAAGGAGCGGCTCTTCATCGAGACCGCGAGGGTGCCGATCCAGGTCGAGCGGTCCCCCACCTTCGCGGCCCACCACTCCGAGATCGCGGCGAGCCGCGCGGGGGCGTCGGCCGGGAAGGTGCTCTCCACGATCGCATCGACCGAGGTCGAGATCGGCCCCTCCCCCTTCCAGTCGTAGAGGAGGAGCATCGCGAGGAGGAAGAGGCCGATCCCGAGCCAGCCTCGCCGGGTGATCTCCCCCCGGATGGGGACCCCGCTGCGCCGGAGGAAGTCGAGGGGCGCGGCGCGGCCGATGAGGGTGAAGACCGCGTCGTTGGCGATCTCCTCGGTCGACCCACCCGCCGAGGTCCGCGAGAGACGCACCGAAGCCTCTTCGATCCGCTCGACCGTGGTCCCGAGGCGGAGCCGAAGCTCCCCCGCCTCGGCGAGCCGCAGGACCTCGGCGGTGTTCTCCGGGCGAGGACGGACCAGCTCCCCTCCCCGGTGACAGTGCGTGACCCGGGCTCCCGCGGCGACCAGGGAGATCGCCGCCTCGCAGGCGGAGTCCCCCCCTCCGACCACGAGGACCTCGCGGTCCTCGAACTCCGCCGGGTCGTGGAGCCGATTGAAGACCCTCTCCCGCTCCTCCCCCGGCACACCCAGGGTGCGGTGCTCCCCGGAGCGGCCGATCGCGATGATGACGCGCCGCGCCCGGAGGACGGTCGCAGCGCCTTCCTCGCGGAGATCGATCTCGAAGGCATCGCCCGCTCGGCGGACCTGCTCCGCCCGTCCCCGCCGCACCGCGATGCCGGCGCGCTCCGCCTGCTCCCGCAGCTCGGCGAGCAGCCCCTCCTTCGTATCCGAGCCGGGACCGAACTGGAGCTCCCCGCGCGGCGTGAACTCCCTGGGGTAGGTGAAGATCGGCTTGCCCCGGGGGAAGTTGACGATGGTGGAGAAGGGCTCGGTCGCCTCGATCACGGTGAACCGCAGGCCGAGACGCTTCGCCTCGATCGCCGCCGCGATGCCGGCGACGCCCCCCCCGAGGATCGCCACGTCCTCGAGCTCTCCCCCGCGCTCGGCCGGGAGCGCGTCGGCCACGGCGCGGAGCGCGATCACCCCGGAGTCGGCCGCGGACTTCAGGAGCGGCACCCCCGTGAGGTCACCGACGATGTGGAGCCCGGGGATCCGGGTCGAGGTGTCGGAGCGGACCTCCGGGAGCTTCTCCACGGCGCCCGCCGGCCACCGGCCATGGAGCCAGTGCACATAGCGGCCGATGATCGGCCAGCGCTCGATCCCTCGGCGTGCTCGCAGCACCGTCCCCCGCCTCCCCGCGCGTCGCAGCCCGATCAGGCCGGGTGGAAGCGGGCCATCTTCTCTTCGAGGTACTCCACGAAGAGGAGCGGATCCAGCTCCTCGCCACAGACCTCACGGACAAGCTCCAGCGAGGGGAACTCCCGGCCTCGCACATGGACCTCACGACCGAGCCACTCGCGCAGCGGCCCCATCTCGCCGCGGGCGAGCTGCTCATCGAGGTCCGGGAGGGCGAGACGGACCGCCCGGTCGATCTGGGCTCCGTAGAGGTTGCCGAGGAAGTAGGTCGGGAAGTACCCGAACGCCCCCATGCTCCAGTGAATGTCCTGGAGGACCCCCTCGCGGTCACACGGGACCTCCACCCCGAGGAGCTCCTTCATGCGGCGGTTCCAGAGGTCCGGGAGGTCCGCCACCTCGAGGGAGCCCTCGAAGAGCGCGTGCTCCAGCTCGAACCGGAGCATCACATGGAGGCTGTAGGTGACCTCATCCGCCTCGGTCCGGATGAGCGAGGGCACGACGCAGTTGACGGCCGCGAGGAACTCCTCGGGGCGGACATCATCGAAGTTGCCTGGGAACGCGGCGCGCAGCCGGGGGAGCCAGTGCACCCAGAACGGCTCGGAGCGCGCGATCACGTTCTCATAGTACCGCGACTGCGACTCGTGAATCCCCAGGGAGGTCGCCGCGCCGAGGGGCGTGCCCGACCACTCGGGGTCGAGGCCCTGCTCGTAGAGGGCGTGCCCCCCCTCGTGGATCACGCTGAAGAAGTTGCAGTTGAAGTCGTTGCGGTCGACGCGGGTCGTGATCCGGACATCGTGGGGAGTCGCGATCCCGGTGCAGAACGGGTGGGCGGTGAGATCGAGGCGACCGCGGGAGAGGTCGTAGCCCATCGCCGTGAGGACATCCCGCGAGAACTGAAGCTGGCGGTCCGGGTCGTGATCCCGCGTGATGAAGTCGGTCCGCACTCGGGCGCAGCGCGGTGCGACCTCGGCGACGAGGGCGACGAGCCGCGGCTTGACCGCATCGCAGAAGCCCTGGAAGACCTCGGCGCTCATCCCCGGCTCGTACTCGCTCAGGAGGGTGTCGTACAGGGAGCCATCCCCGTCCCGCAGCGCCTCGGCCACCCGCCGCTTCAGCGAGACCATCGCGGTGAGGTGGGGCTCGAACGCCTGGAAGTCATCCGCGGCGCGCGCTCCCCGCCACGCCATGAGGCTCCGGGAGCTCGCGACCGCGATCTCCTGGGCGAGGTCGGAGGGAATCCTGCGGGTGCGCTCCCAGTCCCGTCGCGCCTCCCGCACGAGGGCGACCCAGCGCGGGTCGCCCCCGGCGACCTCCTCCTCCGCGGCGGCGATCCGCTCACCGAGCGCATCGGCGCTGGAGCGCTCGTGATGGACCTCGGTCAGGGCGCCGAGGACCTCCGCCCGGGGGCCCGCCCCCTGCGGCGGCATGTGCGTCTCCTGATCCCAACCGAGGAGGGCGAGGGCGGAGCCGATCGGACTGATCCGGCGCAGCTCGGCGACGAGGGCGGCGAGGGCGGGGGGCAGAGTTGAAGTCACGGGTTCGCTTCCTCTCCAGGGCGCGGGCAGACGCCCGGAATGCTAACCGAAGTGGTCGATCATGACCGGGGCCCGCGAGGGAATCACTCCGAGGGGAGAGCCTCGGGCGCGGACTCCCGTCCGAGCTCCTCGAGCATGCCCGTCACACCGGCCCGATCGTGCTCCGCGAGGTAGTGCGCGAAGCAGACCGGGATGAACAGCTCCTCCGTGCCCAGCTGGGCGCTGGGCCCGGCGAGGGAGGCGACCCCGTCGACGTGGCGCAGGTTCAGGAGTGCCTTCTTGTTGCAGAAGGCGCAGGTGGTCTTCACTTCCTCGATGGTGTCGGCGAGCTCGAGGAGGCGTCGGCTCCCCGGGAAGAGCTGAGTCCTGAAGTCGGTCCGCAGACCGTAGCAGATCACGGGGCAGCGCGCGGCACGGCTGATGTCCCGGAGCTGCTCCACGTGGCGCGGGTCGAGGAACTGCGCCTCGTCCACGAGGATGCAGTGGCAGTCGAGGAACTCCTCCGGGTCGAGGTCGGTGTTCTCATCGAGCAGCCGATGCGCGGTCCGGGAGAGTCCGGCCCGGGAGGCCACCTCCTCCGCCCCGAAGCGGGTGTCGAAGCGGGGCTTGAAGACCTCGATCCTCTTCCCCTGCCGCTCGTAGTTGTGCGCGACCGCGAGGAGATTGAGAGTCTTCGCGCTCCCCACGGTCCCGTGCCGGAAGTACAGCTTCGCCATCGTTCCCCCCGTCGCTCCCCCGCCCGGGGGGAGTCGCTCGCCGTCCTTCGATCCTGCTGCTCTCGGGATGCCCGGGGGTCGGTCCGCCCTCGGGGACGGACATGGTAGGGAGTCCGCGCAGGGCGGGCCAGTGCTCCCCTTCCTTCGGTTCGACTTGCGCCGGGAGGGCCCGCTCTTCAGAATCCGGACCCGCCACAGGAACCGGCCCCGCGCCCAACCGTGGAGATCACGCGCCATGCCCCGCGCGCAACAGAGCGACCTCGCCGCCCGCCCGCCGCACCGTCCGCCGCACAGCCCGCGGCTCCGTCCCGCCATCCCTCTCCCGGGCTCCCCCCTGCGCGGTCGCAGCCTCGCCTGCAGCCTCGCCTGCAACCTCGTCTGCGGCCTCGTCCTGTCGGCCCTCCTCGCTGCAGGCTCCGGCTGTGCGGGGCCCGAGGACGAGAGCTGGCGCCTCGCACCGCGGCTCCCCCATCGGACCACTCCACCTCCGGAGTCCCCTCCACCACTCGCCCACTGCAACGACCGGACCGGACATCAGGCCGGAGCCCTGCCGTGGCTCGTCGGCGGGACCTGCCTCTGCAACCCCTCCCTCGGAGTCCTCGCCGACTACCAGAGCCGGGGCGCGTTCCCGGGCTGGGGGGTCGCGACCCTCCAGAGCTGGTACCGCGAGACCGGGGTCTCGACCCTCGCGGACCACGACGAATGCAACAACCTCTGCCGCCAGGGTCCGCACCTCGTCAAGGGAGGCCGCTGCCTCGTCCCGCCCACCCCCGGGACCCTCAACTGGGAGGAGGTCGTCAGCGGGCGCTTCGCGCTCCCTCCCTGGGACTCCGAGCGGGTCGAGGCCCACGGCGGCCCGCTCCCCCGACGCACCACTCCCGGCCTCCCCAGCCCGGCGAATTCCACTTCCCCCTGAATCGAGCGGGGTGAGGCGCGTACGACGCCCACCTCGAAGGAAAGGTGAACCCCATGCTCCGTGCGAACCGGCTCTCCACCCCCGGAACCCTCCCCGGCCTGCTGCTCCTCTCTCTCCTGCTCCCGGGTCTCCTCATCGGCTGCGCCGGCGGGGAGAAGCGCAGCGGGCGCGTCGATCCCGACGTCGACGACGCGCTCGGCGGTACCGGGATCGACTCAGCCGATGTGAGAGCGATCGCGGACAAGATGGTGGGACGGATCCTCTCGACCCCCGAGATCGCGCGCGCCGCCAACGCGCCGACGATCGTGCTCCAGCCGGTCGACAACGGGACCCGCTTCGTCATCGACACCGACATCCTTCTCCTGCGCCTGCGGGGGGAGCTCGGAGAGAGGGCATCCGGGCGGGTCCGATTCCTCGCCCGGGAGAACCTCGCGCAGATCGAGCAGGAGCGGACCGCGAAGCGGGACGGAGTCTTCACCGCCAGCTCCGAGAAGTCCCTCCTCGGGGCGGACTTCTTCCTGACCGGGACCCTTCGCTCGATCTCCAAGGCCAGAGGAGGGGACCGCTCGGACTACATCCTCTACTCCTTCACGCTGATCGACGCGGAGGACTCGACCATCGTCTGGGAGGGCCAGCACGAGGTGAAGAAGGTCGGCACGCGCGGCACGATCTACCGCTGAGGGAATCATGCACGAGCGTTCCCCCCTCAAGCTCTCCCAGGCCCGTCCCCGCGCGCTGCTCCGGCTCCTTCCGGTGCTGCTCCTGCTCGGTTGCGGTCCCGTCGTCGACCCCGATGGCGAGCGGCTCTTCCTCTCCGGGGATGAGCGGGGGGCGATGGAGGCATTCCGCCGGAGGCTGGAGGAGCCCTCGCGGCGAGAGGCCCTCGATCGGAACCTGCTGGGGACCGCGGCGCTCTGCGGAGGAGACCTCGCGACCGCCCGTCGCGAGCTGATCGATGCGGGCCGGATCATGGGGTCCTTCCCCGCGCCGCAGAGGATGGCGATGGTCGGCTCGGAGGGCTCGAAGCTCTACCTCGGTGACCCCTACGAGGGGGTCATGAACGCCCTTTACACCGCCTACGCCTGCCTGGCGGAGGGCGACGAGGGGAACGCGCGCGCGGCGCTGAAGAGCGGCATCCTCACCGACAGCGACTCCGGGAAAGATGAATACCGCTCCGATGTGGCGGGGCTCTTCCTGCTGGAGGCGTGGCTCGCCCTGCGCAACGGCCAGTCCGATCTGGCGAGGCAGGATCTCGAGAAGGTGCAGGAGCTCCTCCCCGATTGCCCCCTCGCCGATCCGGACCGCCTCCGGGAAGCGAACACCCTCCTCCTCATCGATGTCGGAGAGGGACCACGGAAGGTCCGGCGCGGCCGCCACGGAGAGGCGGTCGGATTCACGATCCCCGAGCCCCCGGCGCGCGAGCTGGCGCTGACCATCGGTGACCGGGCGATTCGACCGGCCCTCGGCGTCGATGTGGGCTTTCAGGCCCGGACCCGGGGAGGACGCGCGATGGACCGGGTCCTCGCCGGCAAGGCCACCGTGAAGGAGATCGGTGCCGAGATCGGCGTGCTCCTCATCGAGGACGCCCGCGTGGGGCGGGCCGACGCCGAGGACGCGGAAGAGGAGGAGCGGTGGGATCGCCAGGCCATCGTGGGCGGAGGGCTCATCCTCGTCGCATCGATGATCCGACCCGAGGCGGACACCCGACACTGGCACCTGCTCCCCGGCGCGACATGGCTCTGGATCGGGAAGATCCCCGAGGGACTTCACCATCTGCATCTGGAGTTTCGCGACGGCGAGGGGCAGGTCCTCCCGGCCCTCGAGCAGCGGTGGCACCACCTCCCCTTCACCGAAGGCGGCTTGAACACCCTGTACCTCCGCGCCGGACCCCGCCGTGGATTCGGGCACGCACCAGCACCGGAGATGGAGACCGCCCCTTGATCGGAAGACGCATCCTCCTCATCACCCTCCTCCTGCTCCCCTGCGCGGCCCTTGCCGGCTGTGCGGCGCCGGCTCGGGATCCGCGCGTCCTCCTCCCGGAGGAGGAGTCCCTGCCGCCCCTTCGCGTCGAGGCCGCGAAACCCGTCTGGAACCGCGCGGGACTGCTGCGCGCCGAGATTCGGCTGGCCACGCCGGACCCTCGGGAGGAGCACATCCTCGTTCGCGTGGTCTTCCTCGACGGGGATGGCACTCCCTTGCCGGGGGACCCCCCATGGGTGAACGTGATCGTGCCGGCGATGGGATCCCATCTTCACGAGCGCATCGCGGCGCGGACGAGCGCGGTCGACTACCGAGTGGAACTGCGGCGCGGAGCCGGTCGTTGAGGGACAGGACGAGAGGCCGGGCGTTGCGATGCAGAGGGAGGAGGGGACGAAGATGATTCGGAACAACGATCGAGGCGAGGGGGCGGAGGTGCGGCTCCGGTCCGGGCTGGCGCCGTTGCTCCTCACGATGCTCGCGGTGCTCCCCATCGGAGGCCTCGCGGGGTGCGCCTCCGGACCCACTGCAGCGGGACCCACTGTGGCGGGACCCACTGCGGCTGTGCCTTCTTTGTCGCGCTCCGACGCGCAGGATCTGACCGCGCTCCCCGACGAGCCTCCCCTCCTCCGCTCGGCAGACGGCATCGACTACACCCAGCGCCCTCTCGCCGTGATCTCCGAAGAGGAGCGC
>JAFMMO010000123.1 GCA_017859655.1 Pseudomonadota bacterium
CCACGACCTGAAGGCGGTCGCCCATCTCCCCCTCGCCATCTTCGTCACGCTCCACGATCGGGGGGGGCAGCTCGACGAGAGCACGCGAGCGAGGCTCGAGGGGCTCCACGCCCGGGCCGTCGGAGCGCGCGCCGCGGCGGAGAGCGAGAGACTCCCGCCCGAGGCGCGTGTGCGCCAGGCGCGGCTCCTCTCCAGCAGCCTCGAGTTCCTCGACGCCACCCTCAGCTCGGGTCGGAGCGAGCCAGCGGAGGTCACGGCCTTCGCGCGTCGCAGTGCTCCCCTGGTCCTCGAGAGCGCGAAGGATGCCGCACGGCTGCAGATCGAGGGGTATGACGCCGTCATCGCGGAGTGGCGCTCCCGCATTCCTCCGGAGGAGTGGCAGAGTGCCAGCGCCGTCGTGAGCGGCTCCGCGCTGCCGCGAGCCGGCGCCCTCGGCGTGCAGTACTTCGCGCAGCTCTTCGGGGAGTCCGGTGAGGGGCGACGCGTCATCTACTCCGAGTCGGTCTACGACCCCGAGCGGATGCTCCGCCTGCGAGCTACCCACCAGCTCGACCGCCGCATCGCCGAGGCGTTCTTCGAGGACGACGAGCGGATGCACCGGGATCTTCTCTCCGATGCGGCGAGGGAGCTGCTCTCCGAGCGCTGAGCGCGGCGACCGCCGCCTGCGGGAGCGCACCACAAAGTTCTTTCATGTAAGCATTTAGGGCCCTTTGGGACCTCTTCGGCCACGTCAACCCACCGGATCCGGGGGCTCAAACCTGCCTCGCGGGCGATACTGGAGGGGGAGGGATGGAAGCCCGGGCCGGCGGGTCGGGACTTCGAAACCGGGGGAGCGTGATGGCGTCGACCGAGTCGATCACCAGAACCGATGCGCCGGCGAAGGGCGCGGGGGGGAAGTCCGCCTCCGTGAAGGCGGAGCCCGAGGGCTTCGGCACCTTCGGCGGGGTCTTCACGCCGTGCACCCTCACCATCCTCGGCGTCATCATGTTCCTGCGCTTCGGCTCCGTCGTCGGCGAGGCGGGCTGGGTGCGCGGACTCGCGATCGTCCTCGCCGCGAAGCTCATCACCGTCCTCACCACCCTCTCCCTCTCCGCCATCGCGACGAACACCCGAGTCCAGGGGGGCGGCGCCTACTACCTGATCAGTCGGTCGCTCGGGGTCGAGTTCGGCGGCGCGATCGGGCTCGTCTTCTACCTCGCCCAGGCGATCTCGGTGGCGATGTACGTCATGGGATTCGCGGAGGCGCTCCGGGATGTCGCTCCGGCGGTCGATCTGCGCGCGGCGGCCACCCTCACCAACGTCGTCGTCTTCATCTGCGTCCTCATCGGCGCCGGCTGGACGATCCGACTGCAGTACGGGATCCTCGCCCTCATCGGGCTCTCGCTCCTCTCCTTCTACATCGGGGCGTTCGACAGCTTCGATCCTCAGATCCTCGCCCAGAACCGCGATCCCCACTTCTCGGAGGGGCAGAACCTCTTCCTCATCTTCGCGCTCTTCTTCCCGGCGGTGACCGGGATCATGGCCGGCGCCAACATGTCGGGGGACCTCAAGGACCCCGGGCGGTCGATCCCGGTGGGGACGATCCTCGCGATCGTCGCCACCGCCGCGATCTATCTCTCGATGACGGTCCTCATCGCCGGTGCGAAGCCGCACCAGGAGCTGGTCGGGAACGGTCAGGCGATCGGCGAGATCTCCCACTGGCCGCTCCTCATCACGGTCGGCGTCTTCGCCGCGACCCTCTCCTCCGCCCTCGGCTCGATGATGGGAGCGCCGCGGATCCTGCAGGCGCTCGCCCGCGACGATGTCTTCCGCCCGCTGCGCTACTTCGGGGCGCTGAGCGGAGTCGCGCGCGAGCCGCGGCGGGCGACGGTCCTGACCTTCCTCATCGCGCAGTCCTGCATCGTCCTCGCGAGCCTCGACACCATCGCGCCGCTCATCACCATGTTCTTCCTCATCACCTACGGCCTGCTGAACCTCGCGACCTTCTACGAGGGGATCACCAAGAACCCGAGCTACCGACCCCGTTTCCGGTGGAGCCACTGGACGACCTCGCTCCTCGGGGCCATCGGCTGCGTCGGGGTGATGGTGCTCATCCACTGGGTGGCCGCGATCTCGGCGATCGTCGTCATCGCCGGGCTTCACTGGTGGATCGGGAGGAGCGAGGTCGAGGCGCGCTGGGGAGACCTCCAGAGCGGCCTCCTCTTCGAGCGGACGCGGAAGAACCTCCTCAGGCTCGAGCACGAGCTGCAGCACCCGAAGAACTGGCGTCCGATCATCCTCGCCCTCTCCGGCGCCGGCTGGAGCCGGCCCCACCTGGCGATCTTCGGGCACCGCCTGACCACGGGTCAGGGGATCCTCAGCCTCGGGCAGGTGATCATCGGGGAGCCGCAGGAGAAGCGGAAGCGGGCGGAGAACCAGGAGAAGATCCTGACCGCGATGATTCAGGAGCGCGACATCGAGGGGTTTCCGGCGGTGGCGATCGCGCCCGAGCTTTCCTCCGGGATCGAGACGCTGATCCAGTGCCACGGCCTCGGCTCCCTGCGTCCGAACACGGTCCTCCTCGGCTATCCGGGAGATCCGGAGAGGGTGCAGGTCTTCGGAGAGACCCTGCGCTCCATCGCGGACCTCGGACGGAGCACCGTCATCCTGCGCCACCGCGATGAGTCCGACCCCTGGGAGGCTCCCGCGGGGACGATCGATGTCTGGTGGCGGGGACGGAAGAACGGCGAGCTGATGCTGCTCCTCGCCCATCTCCTCCAGCGGAACCCCGACTGGCGCGCCCGCCGGATCCGCCTGCTGCGCGTGATCGAGAACGAGGCCGGGCGCGAGGAGGTGCAGGAGCACCTCGAGAGCCTCATCGAGCAGTCGCGGATCCGGGCGGAGGCGATCGTCGTCGTCAGCTCCGATCCGCGCGGCGCGATCCGGGACACCTCCTCCCGGGCGGCGATCACCTTCTTCGGCTTCGAGCCTCCCTCCGAGGGAGGGGAGGAGGCGTGGTATCACGGGATGGAGCGCTGGGCGGGAGACCTCCCGCGGGTCCTGCTCGTGAATTCCGCCGGAGGAATGTCCCTCGAGTCCTGATTTCGAGGTCGCGCGGGGGGCGCCCCTCTCCCCCGCCGGTGGATCAGGCCCCCGACCACGGTTATCATAGAACCTGTGGCTCTGCCTAGATTTCCTTCATTGAACCTGCGCGTCCCGGAGTCGGCCCCGCCGCCGTCTTCTCGCGTGGTGCGTCGGGTCCCCCCTCGGGGGATCCGAGCGTGAAAGGACTCCCCGTGTCCGGACACCCGCTCCTCCAAGGTCTCCTGCTGTCGCTGCTGCTCGGCGGCATCGCCGTCGGACAGAGCGCGGAGAGCGCTCCCCCGAGCACGATCCAGTTCGCGCCCCTCGACCTCGAGGCGATCGCGGCCGAGGACGGCGAGCGCGATGCCTTCGGCTTCGCTCCTCGTTTCGCGATCCCCCAGGAGGTCTCCCTCACCCCGGGGAACTCCGGAGTGTGGAGCAAGGTCGACGAGCGCCTCGCCTCGTGGCAGCTCCGGATCTCCTGTGAGAACGCGATCAGCTTCAACTTCGGCTTCATCCGCTGGAGCCTCCCGTACGGTGCCGAGATGCGGATCCTCAACGCCGCCGGCACCCAGAAGATCCGTCCGTTCGACATCTACGATGTGCAGGAGCACGGCGAGCTCTGGACCCCGGCGATCGGGGGCAACGGCGCGATCATCCAGATCAACTGCCTCCACGAGGACCGCTGGATCGTAGAGTCGGCGGTCATGCTCGGCTTCGTGAACATCGGCTACCGCGGTTTCCACGCGAAGGAGGCGGCAGGTGGCGGCGCCAGCCCGTTCATGTCCGGCTCCTGCAACGTCGACGTGGCCTGCCCCCAGTCCGCAGGCTGGGAGAACGAGATCGATTGCGTCGGCGTGATCTCCACCGGCGGCTCGACCTTCTGCACCGGCTTCATGGTGAACAACACGAACCAGGACGGCACGCCGTACTTCATGACGGCGGACCACTGCGGGATCACCAGCGGCAACGCGGCCTCCCTGGTCGTCTACTGGAACTACGAGAACAGCTTCTGTCGCACGCCCGGCAGCGCCGCCAGCGGCGGCCCGGGGGACGGCGTCCTGAACCAGTTCAGCACGGGCTCGATCTTCCGGGCGGGCTCCGGGGTGTCGGACTTCACCCTCGTCGAGCTGAACGCGCCGCCCAACCCTGCCTTCGGGGTCTCCTTCTGCGGCTGGAACAACGGTGCGATCCCGACCACCGGGGCGGTGGGGATCCACCACCCGAACACCGATGAGAAGCGGATCAGCTTCGAGGACCAGCCGGTCGTCCTCAGCGGCAACTACGTCGATGTCACCGACTGGGACCTCGGCACGACCGAGCCCGGCTCCTCCGGCTCTCCGCTCTTCGACATGAACCACCGAGTCATCGGACAGCTCTGCTGTGGCGCCGCCGCATGCGGAAACAACCTCGGCGACTCCTACGGCTGGTTCGGGACCTCCTGGGGCCTCGGGCTCTCGGGCTGGCTCGACCCGACGGGGAGCGGTGCGACCGTGCTGGACACCCTCCCCGCCGGGGGCGGAGGTCCGGTGGAGCTCTGCTCGAACGGCATCGACGATGACGGGGACTCCCTCGTCGACTGCAACGATCCCGACTGCGCGACGAGCCCGGCGTGCCTCCCACCCGAGCCCGGAGACGAGTGTGCGATCGCACTCATCGCGACGCTCGGATCGAACCCGATCGACACCACCCTCATGACGCCCTCGACCGATCCGTTCAACAACGCCCAGTGCGCCGGCACCTTCCTCGGGGCCATGCACAACGATGTCTGGTACGCCCTGACGGCACCGAACAGCGGGGATCTCTCCGTCTCGACCTGCGGCACGGTCAACTTCGACACCGACATCGTCGTCTACAGCGGAGCCTGCGGCGCCCTCGTTCAGATCGGCTGCAACGGGGACGGCCCGTCGGCGAGCTGCCCCGGCTTCTCGTCCGACCTCTCCGGCGTGCCGGTCACCGCCGGCGCGACCTACTACATCCGCATCGGAGGCTACGACGGGAGCTCCTTGGGCACCGGCACGGTGGACATCTCCGTCACCGGCGGTCCCGGGCCGAGCCCGGAGAACTGCACCAACGGCATCGACGATGATGGCGACGGCGCGGTGGACTGCGCCGACCCGGACTGCGCCTCCAATCCGGCGTGCGGCGGGGGCGGGACTCCGGGAGATGAGTGCTCGAGCGCCCTGATCGCCTCCGTGGGGTCGAACCCGATCGACACCACCCTCATGACGCCCTCGACCGATCCGTTCAACAACGCCCAGTGCGCCGGCACCTTCCTCGGGGCCATGCACAACGATGTCTGGTACGCCCTGACGGCACCGAACAGCGGGGATCTCTCCGTCTCGACCTGCGGCACGGTCAACTTCGACACCGACATCGTCGTCTACAGCGGAGCCTGCGGCGCCCTCGTTCAGATCGGCTGCAACGGGGACGGCCCGTCGGCGAGCTGCCCCGGCTTCTCGTCCGACCTCTCCGGCGTGCCGGTCACCGCCGGCGCGACCTACTACATCCGCATCGGAGGCTACGACGGGAGCTCCTTGGGCACCGGCACGGTGGACATCACCGTCACCGGCGGTCCCGGACCAGGTCCGGAGAACTGCACCAACGGCGTCGATGACGACGGCGACGGCGCGGTGGACTGCGCCGATCCGGACTGCGCCGGAAACCCGGCGTGCGGTGGTGGAGGGGTCCCGGGAGACGAGTGCGCCAATGCGCTCGTCGCGACCCTCGGCCCGAACCCGATCGACAACTTCGGCGCGAGCACGAGCGTCACCCCGGTCACCGGCTGTACCGGAGGGTTCGGCGACATGGCGAACGACCTCTGGTGGACCTTCACCGCCGGCTCGAGCGGCGTCCACACCGTGTCGACCTGCGGAACCGTCAGCTTCGACACCGACCTCGAGGTCTATGCCGGTCCGTGCGGTGCGCTGTCACCGGTCGGCTGCTCCGGTGACACGGCCGGCTGCGCCGGTTTCACCTCGGTGGCGGAGTTCAACGCCACCGCCGGCGTCACCTATCGGATCCGGATCGGAGGCTGGTCCCCGACCGAGATCGGCTCCGGGACCTTCGACATCAGCACCTCCGCGCCGCCGGTGCCGGAAAACTGCACGAACGGCGTCGACGACGATGGCGATGGCGCGGTGGACTGCGCCGACCCGGACTGCGCCTCCGATCCGATCTGCGCACCCCCGCCGGCCCTGCTCTGGACCTTCTCGGTGCCGGGAGCGACGGTCGGGTTCCCCCAGGGCTCCGGCGTCGCCGCCTTCAGCACCTCGATCTCGATCGAGGAGGCCTCCACCAACACGAACTTCCCGAACGAGACCCAGGGCTTCTCCCTCGGTCTCGAGAACGACCCGGCCCTGCTGACCGCCACCGCGCTCGATCTGGCCCCCGCGCTCGCCGGCCTCGACGGAGGGAACGGACCGGCCTTCCTCTCCCTCGACCTCTACGCGAACGGCGTGACCGCCGGGGTGATCTACGACTTCTTCGGCCTCATCTCGCTGAACTTCGCCGGGAGCACCGAGGTGCTGACAGTCGACTACTCGACGGTGGCGGGGAGCCTCGCCGGCTCTCCGAACGCCGTCACGACCTCGCTGACCTTCAGCGACTCGGTCGGCGCTCCGGCGGTGGAGACGGTGATGGTCGTCGACGGCGCGAACTACGGTCCCGCCTACTCGAACGCGGTCATCTCCCTGGAGCCGCAGCCGTTCCTGTTCACCTTCCTCGCTCCGGCCCTGACCGTCGACTATCCGGCGGCGACCGGAGTGACGAGCTTCACGGCTCCCTTCTCCATCGAGGAGGATCCGGCGAACAACGGCTTCCCGAACGCGACGCAGGGCTTCTCGATGGGCATCGCCCATGATGCCTCGCTCCTCGACGCCACCGCGATCACGCCCCTGCCGGCGCTCGCCGCCCTCGACTCCGGGAGCGGCCCCGCGTTTCTCGACCTCGACCTCTACTCCACCGGCGTGACGGTGGGCGTGGTCTATGACTTCTTCGGCGTCGAGACCCTCTCCTTCTCCTCCGCGACCGAGGTGATCGAGGTGGGCTACACCACTCAGGGCGGGACCCTCGCGGGCGCGATCGATCCGACCGTCACCTCGATCCTCTGGAGCAACTCGATCGGCAGCCCGCCGGTGGAGAGCGTCCTCGTCGTCGCGGCCTCCTCGGTGACCCCCAGCTACTCGAACGGCTCCATCACTCTGGTGCCCGGAGTCGGTGGGTTCCGTCGGATGGACTGCAACGTGGATGGCTCGACCGACATCGCGGATGCGATCGCCGCGCTCTCCGCGCTCTTCTCCGGCGGCACGGTGACCTGCGACGATGCCTGCGACGTCAACGACGATGGGTCGTTCGATATCGCGGATGCGATCGCCGCGCTCTCCGTGCTCTTCTCCGGGGCTCCGAACCCGCCCGCTCCCTACGGGGACTGTGGAGCGGACCCGACGAGCGATACACTGGAGTGCGACACCTACAACGCCTGCTGACCCAGAGACAGAATCGTCCGATTCGTTCAGCGAGCCCGCGGGAGGTGATCCTCCCGCGGGCTCGCTTGCGCGTCCCGGATCGGGGTCACCGGGATGGTGCGCGCAGCGGGGGAGTCCATCCCCGAAGCGTCGGTGGTTTCCTCCCAGCCCCGAGGCTATGATCCCAACGCTGCTCTGACTATCGTGACGGAACTCCATTTCTTCCTGTCTCGATACCACCCTGATCCCTGCGTGATCCGCGGTCTCCGCCGGACGAGCCCCTCGCCCGCAACCTCGAGGGCTCCTCTGACGGTTCGACACGGATCCGGACGAAAGGACCCTGCCGTGTCCCGTCTGCCCGCTCTCTGTCTGCTGTTCGTCCTGCTGCTCGGAGGCTCGCTCTCGGCCCAGGGCCCGGACTTCACCTTCGGTGCGCCCAGCATCACCTCCCAGTACCCGCAGCTGACGGGGGCGCTGGACTTCACCGCGACCCTCACGATCACCGAGGCTCCCGGGGGGACCGGCTTCCCGAACGACACCCAGGGCTTCTCGATGGGACTCGCCCACGACCCGGCGGTCCTCTCCGCCACCGCGCTCGCCGTCACCGGGCCGGTGTCGGCCCTCGACGGCGGCTCGGGGCCGGCGTTCGTCTCCCTCGATCTCTGGTCGAACGGGGTGACGATCGGCACGGTGTTCGACTTCTTCTCGGTGGAGCTCCTCGCGTTCCCGACCGAGACCCCGGTCGTCGAGGTCTCCTACTCCACCGTCGCCGCGAACCTCTTCGGATCGACGAACACGACGATCACCTCTCTCACCTGGAGCGACAGCATCGGCACGCCGCCGGTCGAGAACGTCATGGTGATCGGCGGAGGAAACGCCCAGCCCCTCTACTCCAACGGCATCGTCACGCTGGAGCCGGTCTCCGCGATCTACACCTTCTCGACCCCGGATGTGACCCAGGGCTACCCCCAGGGCTCCGGCCAGACCGGCTTCACCGCCGGGCTGTCGATCCTCGAGGACGCCGGCAACCCCGGCTTCCCGAACGCCACCCAGGGCTTCTCGATGGGCGTCGCCCACGACCCGACCTACCTCGTGGCGAACACGCTCGACCTCGGGGCGGCCCTGCTCGCCCTCGACGGGGGCGGGGGTCCGGCCTTCGCGTCCCTCGACATCCTCCCCGGCGGAGTGACGGTCGGCGTGGTCTACGACTTCTTCGGGGTGAACCTCCTCAGCTTCCCCACGATCACCGAGGTCGCCGTGGTCGACTACTCCGGCGTCACCGGAAACCTCACGGGAGCGACGAGCCCGATCGTCACCTCCCTGACCTTCAGCGACAGCATCGGCACGCCGCCGGTCGAGAACGTGATGGTCGTCGACAGCGCGAACCTCCAGCCGACCTACGAGAACGCGGTGATCACGCTGGAGCCGCAGCCGCTCCTCTTCACCTTCGTGCTCCCGAGCGAGACGATCCCCTACCCCGAGCTCACCGGAGTCACGAACTTCTCGATCAGCGCGGCGATCGAGGAGGACGCCCTGAACTCGCCCTTCCCGAACGCCACCCAGGGCTTCTCCATGGGGATCGCCCATGACCCCCTCTACCTGCAGGGGATCTCGATCACGCCCGCCGCGGCGCTCGCCGCCCTCGATGGCGGTGGCGGACCGGCGTTCTTCGATGCGGATGTCTACTCGGGCGGAGTCACGAGCGGGGTGGTCTACGACTTCTTCGGGGTCGAGACGATCTCCTTCACCGCGCTGACCGATGTGCTCGACATCGAGTACGAGACGATCCCCGCGAACCTGATCGGCGCCACGGTCCCGACGACGACCGCGCTCTCCTGGAGCAACGCGATCGGCAGCCCGCCGGTGCAGAACGTCATCGTGATCGCCTCCGCCTCCTTCTCGCCCACCTTCGCGAACGGCGCCCTCACCCTGGAGCCCGTGATCGGCGGCTTCCGCCGCATGGACTGCAACATCGATGGCTCGAGCGACATCGGGGATGCGATCGCCGCGCTCTCGATCCTCTTCACCGGCGGCACGATGCTCTGCCAGGATGCCTGCGATGTGAACGATGACGGAGAGTTCAACATCGCGGATGCGATCGCGGCCCTCTCGATCCTCTTCTCCGGCGCCGCGCCGCCGCCGCCGCCGATCGGAGACTGCGGTCCCGATCCGACCCCCGACGCCCTCGAGTGCGACACCTACAACTCCTGCTAGCCGGGAGTGGACGAGCCTGATCGCCCGAGCGGGCCCGGGGGACGCTGTGTCCTCCGGGCCCGCTCTCTCATCGCGGCGCCTCCTCGGGGGGAGGGAGGAGGGATCAGCCGCGGGCGGAGCCGCTCCGCGCGACGAGGACCCCCGCCACCACGAGGAGCGCCCCCAGGATGACGAGGGGGCCCGGGACCGCGCCGAAGATCAGCCATCCCCAGAGGGTCGCGAAGACGACCTGAGAGGAGCCGATCGTCGTGGCCGGGCCGGCGGGGAGTCGATGGAGCCCGCGGGTGAGGAAGACCTGGGCGGCCTGCGTGGTGATCCCGACCCCGATGAGCAGCAGCCACTCGAGCGGCGTCGGCCACACCCAGCCGGCGAGGGCGAAGGGCGTGATGACGGGGACGGAGACGAGGGGGAAGTAGAGGACGA
>JAFMMO010000124.1 GCA_017859655.1 Pseudomonadota bacterium
GCGTCGGAGCGGCCGCCGGCGCCACGCCCCGCGCCGCGCCGGGGCGCGGTTCCCCGGGAGGAGGCCGGGGCGGCGGGGGTGCCGGTCGTCTTCTCGGCGGCCTCGAGAGCGAGGATGACCTCATCCGCGCTGCCGTAGCGACTCTCCGGGTCCTTCTCCAGCAGCTTCATCACGATCCGCTCGAGGGGAGCGGGTGCTTCGGAGAGCTCGCCGATCGGGACCGCCTCCTGGTGGACATGCTTGGTGAAGATCTCCTTCACCGACTGTCCGGTGAAGACCGGCTTCCCCGCGAGGCAGTGGTAGAGGAGCGCGCCGAAGGAGTAGAGGTCGCTGCGGGCATCGAGGCTCTCCCCCCGCGCCGCTTCGGGCGACAGGTAGAAGGGGGTGCCCTGCTTCTTGTGCTCCGCGGCGAGGAGTTCGGCGTCGTCGACGGGAATGGCGAGACCGAGGTCCGCGATGCGCGCCCGACCCTCCTTCCCGATGAGGACATTGTCCGGCTTGAGGTCGCGGTGGATCAGCCCGCTGCCGTGGGCGTGGGCGAGGCCCGCCGCGATCTGCTGACCGATGGCGACCGTCTCCGCCGGGGAGAGCTGCTTCTCGCGGGTGAGCTTCGTCCGGAGGGTCTCCCCATCCACGAACTCCATCGCGAAGAAGTAGCGCCCATCCACCTCTCCGGCATCGATGGCATGGACGATGTTCGGGTGGTTCAGCTTCGCGACCGCCTTCGCCTCGCGGAGGAAGTCGGCGACGAAGTGCTCCTTCGCCGTGTGGTTCGGATGAAGGAGCTTCACCGCGACCGTCTTGTCGAGGGAGAGCTGGTTCGCGCGGTAGACGCTCCCGACCGCCCCCCGACCGATCAGCTTCTCGAGCCGAAAGCCGCCGATCTGCTCCGGCGTGGCGTTCCCCCGGATGGCCTCACGGACCTTCTCCGCCGCGGCGTGAGTCATCAGCTCGAGCTCGACCGCGACCTCCCAGGCGTGCTTCTCGACCCCGATCTCCCGTCGCTCGGCGATGCTGCCGAGGATGCGATCGCCGGCCGCGCTGTCGAGGAGACCGCTCTGGATCGCGACCTTGAGGAAGAGCGTGTTCGGATTGCGGGAGCCGGAGTTCGGCTTGGCGGGGCGGTCGGAAGGGGACACGGGGGCACCTCCGGGAGGCTGGGACTCGGGTGTCGGGCGCTGCGGAATCGTCGCTGATCGGACCGACCCCGCGGGGGGGCTCGAGGCGGCGACAGGGGAGCGGCCGCGCGGGCGCGTCGCGGGGCGTGGGGACCCGGATGGGGAGCCGACGCCGTCCCGGATGAGAAGGGAACACCCCCTCGGAGTCAATCTCGGGGAGGGAAGGGCATCCTCGCGGGGAAGGGGTGGAATCCCCCCGGCCGGTGCGGTCGAATCCCTCCCCGTCCCGTTTCGAGCCCCCGTCCTCCCGAAAGGGCCCTCATGATCGCCTCGACCGCCCCGCGGCCGCGTCTCCGCCCCGTCCTGCTCTCCGTGCTCTTCGCGCTCCTCGCCGCGCTCCTGCCCTCACTCGCGTCGGGCGCCGAGGGGCGATCGGTCCATCACGACCTCGTCGCGACGGTGGATCCCGAGGGGGGGGCCCTGATGGTGGTGGACACTCTGCAGGGGCTGGAGGGGCTCGAGGCGGTCTCGCTCACCCTGCACCGGGAGCTCGAGGTCGCGGTTCAGGGCGACGCCTGGCGCATCGAGACCGGGGCCGAGGGAGGGAGCGAGGGGCGGATCGGGATCAACGAGCCGGGCGTCGGGGACGGCGTTCCTCTGGCCACGCACCGCCTCGTCCGTCAGGGCGACGGTCCCCTCGTCCTCGCCTACTCCGGGGTCATTACCCACGCCGTGGAGCGGGAGGGGGAGGAGTACGCCCGCAGCTTCTCCTCCACCCCCGGGATCGTCTCTCCCGCCGGGGTCTACCTCGGCGGTGCTGCGGCGTGGATCCCCACCGTGGTCGGCGCCGCGCCGCTCTTCACCTACGACCTCACCGTCCATCTTCCGCCGGAGTGGGAGGCGGTGAGCCAGGGAAGCCGGACCGCCCACCGCCGGGGAGCGGACGGGACCCAGGTCCGCTGGGAGGTGCCGACCCCCACCGAGGAGGCCCATCTCATCGCGGGACGGTTTCATGAGTACTCCCGCTCGACCGGGACCGTCGAGGCGCAGGTGTTCCTCCGCTCGGAGGATCCGAACCTCGCGGCGAAGTACCTCGAGGTCACCGCGCAGTACGTGCAGATGTTCTCTCAGCTCCTCGGGCCCTATCCCTATGGGAAGTTCGCCCTGATCGAGAACTTCTGGGAGACCGGCTATGGCATGCCGAGCTTTACGCTGCTCGGTCCGCAGGTGATCCGCTTCCCGTTCATCCTTCACAGCTCCTACCCGCATGAGATCCTCCACAATTGGTGGGGGAACTCGGTCTACGTCGACTGGCAGACGGGGAACTGGTGCGAGGGGCTCACCGCCTACCTCGCGGACCACCTCGTGAAGGAGGGACAGGGGCAGGGAGAGCTCTACCGCCGCGACACGCTGAAGAAGTACCGCAGCTACGTCTCCGAGGGGGCCGAGATCTCGCTCGCGGAGTTCCGCTCGCGTCACTCGGGCGCGACGGAGGCGGTCGGCTACGGGAAGTCGCTCATGCTCTGGCACATGCTCCGGCGTGATCTCGGCGATGATGACTTCGTCCGAGCGCTCTCCCGCCTCTACCGCCGCCACCGCTACGAGGTGGTCGGGTTCGGCGACATCGAGAGGATCTTTTCGGAGACCGCCGGGCGGGACCTCTCCGGGGTCTTCGCTCAGTGGGTCGACCGCAAGGGAGCCCCTACCCTCGCCCTCACGGTGCTTCCCCCCGACGACCGGCACTCGGACCACTCCGTCGTCATCCGCCAGGAGCAGGCGGAGGAGCCGTACGACCTCCGCGTCCCGGTCCGCGTCCTCTACGAGGGCAGCGACGCGGTCCAGTCCTTCACCGTGCCCATGACGGGGAGCGGGGGAGAGGCGCCTCCGCGCAGCCTCTCCGTGGCGCTCACCGGCGGGAAGCGACCGCTGTGGGTCTCGGTCGATCCTCACTTCGATCTCTTCCGGCGCCTCGATCGGGAGGAGATCCCTCCTTCCATCGGCGAGGTCTTCGGAGCCGAGCGGGGGCTCATCGTCGTCCCCGCGGATGGCTCGATCGATGCCGGAGTGCTGACCGATGCCTGGGATCCCGGCGGACGCCAGTTCACCGTCGTCACCGACGACGCCATCGCCGCGCTGCCGACCGATCGCCCGACGTGGGTGGTGGGGGCGGAGAACCGGTTCGCGGAGGAGGCCCGCGCCCGGGCCGCCGCGCGGGGGATCGAGGTCGGTGCGCGACTCCGCTTCGGCGCGGAGTCGGTCGCGCGCGCGGAGCACTGCGCAGTCGTCGTCGATCGTCATCCCGAGCAGCCGGATGTGACCGTCGGCTGGATCCTCCTCGATCGGAGCGATGCCCTCCCCGGGCTCGCGCGGAAGCTGCCCCACTACGGGAAGTACTCCTACCTCGCCTTCGAGGGGGCCGAGCCGACGAATGTCGTGAAGGGTCAGTTCGGGACGGAGCGCTCCCCCCTCGTCTGGAGGGCGGACGACTTCACCGGCCCCGCGCCGACCCTGCCCGCGCGGGCTCCCCTCGCGCGGCTCGCCCCGGTGTTCGACCCCGCGCGACTTCGCGCCACGGTCGAGACCCTCGTCGCCCCCGCGATGGGGGGGCGCGCCTCCGGCACCGAGGGAGCGCGCCTCGCGGCGGAGTGGATCGCCGATGCCTTCGCGGAGGCGGGGCTCACCCCCGCGGGGGGTGACGACGGCTGGTTCGATGTCTGGGAGGAGGAGGGGCCCGATGGGCCGCTGACCCTTCGGAATGTGCTCGGGGTCCTCCCCGGGACCGACCCGTCCCTCGCCGCGCGGCCCGTGGTCGTCGGTGCGCACTACGACCACCTCGGCACCGGCTGGCCCGATGTGCGGCAGGGGAACGAGGGTCGGATCCACCCGGGAGCGGATGACAACGCCTCGGGGGTGGCCGTGCTCGTGGAGGTCGCCCGGCTCCTCGCAGAGACCCACCGCCCCTCCCGGACCATCGTCTTCGTCGCCTTCGACGGAGAGGAGTGGGGGAGAAAGGGGTCGATCCGCCTCGCGTCGCGTGATGCGGCCGGCGAGCTCCTCCCGCCGATGGCGGACGCCCTCGGGATGCTGAGCCTCGATGCGGTCGGACGCCTCGAGGGGAAGAAGCTGCTCGTCCTCGGCACGGGGACCGCATCGGAGTGGATCCACATCGCCCGCGGGATCGGGTTCACCACCGGGGTCGAGTCGACCGCGGTCGCGGATGATCCCGGCGGCTCCGATCAGGTCAGCTTTCATGAGATCGGAGTGTCCGGGGTCCAGCTCACGAGCGGGCCCCATCCGGACTTCCACCGCCCCAGCGACACCGCCGATCGGCTCGACTACCCCGGGATGGTGAAGGTGGCGGCGTGGCTCCGGGAGGCGCTCGTGTATCTGAGCGAGCGCGCGGATCCGATGACGACGAGCCTCGCCGGGGCGCGAGCCGAAGCCCCGCCTCGAGGGAGCGGGCGTCGAGTCTCCCTGGGAACCGTGCCCGACTTCGCGGACCCGGGACCGGGCGTCCGGGTGGACTCGGTCCTCGATGGCTCTCCGGCCGCGGCGGCCGGGCTCCGAGGGGGGGATCGGCTCATCTCCATCGATGGAGCGACGATCGCCGATCTGCGCGCCTACTCCGAGGTCCTGCGCGCGCGCGCGCCCGGCGACACCATCACCATCGTTGTCGAGCGGGACGGAGCGCGCGTCACGGTGGAGGCGACCCTCGTCGCCCGCTGAGTCACCCTGCCACCGCGTTTCGGGTACGCTGCCGCCCATGAAGGCAACGACGACCGACCCCCCGCGGTGGCTCCTCCCGGCGCTCCTCCCCGCCCTGCTCCTCGGGCTGCTGGCGCTCTCCCCCCGCACTCAGCCCGGAGGCGGCGGGATCTCCCGTCTCCCCGATCGCCCGAACATCCTCTTCCTCCTCGCCGACGATCAGCGACCCGACACCATCGGCGCGTGGGGAAACCCCCATGTCCGCACTCCGCATCTCGACCGCCTCGCGGCGGAGGGGTTCTCCCTCACCGGCGTCCACTGCCACGGCTCGATCCACGGGGCGGTCTGCATCCCGAGTCGCGCGATGCTGATGTCGGGGCGGAGCCTCTACCGGGTCCCGATGAACCTCGAGGGGGTGGACACCGTGCCGGAGCTCCTCGCGCGAGGGGGATACCGGACCTTCATCACCGGGAAGTGGCACAACGGCGGAGAGTCGGTCGCCCGCATCTTCCAGGAGGGGAGCTCGGTCTTCCTCGGCGGAATGTGCGACCACACCCGCGTGCCCCGCCGGGAGCTGAAGGACGGGGTCCTCGGGGAGCCCGTCACGACGGAGGGGTTCTCGAGCGAGCTGTTCGCGGATGCCGTGATCGACTTCATCGGGAGCGCGAAGGGGGAGACCCCCTTCTTTGCCTATGTCGCCTTCACCGCGCCTCACGATCCGCGTCAGCCCCCCGAGCCCTGGCGGAGCCGGGCCCTCGCCGCGCCGCCCCCGCTCCCGCCGAACTTCCTCCCCCAGCATCCCTTCGACAACGGCTGGCTCACGGGCCGCGACGAGAAGCTCGCCCCCTGGCCCCGTCCTCCCAGGATGATCCGCGACCAGCTCGCCGAGTACTACGGGCTCATCGAGCACCTCGACGCCCAGGTCGGCCGGATCCTCGCGGCGCTGGAGTCCTCCGGTCGGGCCGAGGACACGATCGTCATCTACGCCGCGGACCACGGCCTCTCGATGGGGAGCCACGGGCTCCTCGGGAAGCAGAGCCTCCACGATCACTCGATGCGCTCCCCGGTGATCGTCCGGGGCCCCGGTCTCCGGCCGGGGCGGGCGGCCGCCCTCGCCTACCTCTTCGATCTCTCCGCCACCTTCCTCGATGTCGCGGGGGTCGAGCCGCCCCCGGCTCTGGAGGGGCGCAGCCTGCGTCCTCTCCTCGAGGGGCGGGCGGCGGGCCATCGCGGGCGGCTCGCCACCTTCTATGAGGACATTCAGCGGGCGGTGCGGGATGACCGCTGGAAGCTGATCCGCTATCCAAAGGTGGATCACGAGCAGCTCTTCGATCTCCGGGAGGATCCCCATGAGATGGTGAACCTCGCGGGAAGTCCGGAGCACGCCGGGCGGCAGGCGCGGATGCGGGAGTGGCTTGAGGAGGCCCAGGCGGAGTTCGACGATCCTCACCCCCTCGTCGTCGCCGAGCCGGGACCGCTGGAGATCGATCTCTCCGGGCGGGAGCGAACGCCGGATCGGTGGCAGCCGGAGTGGATCGTGGAGAAGTACTTCGGGGGCGGCTGAGGGGACTCTGGGGTCCTTCTCAAGCGGGTGCCTTCTCGCTACGCTGGTTTCGCAACTCTCCCGCCTCGATCCGCGCGTGACGAGTCCGGTGGCGCCGCTCCCCCGAAGGGAGGCCTCCCATCGACCTGATCCTGCTCCTTCTCCCTCTTCTGGGGCTGCTGATCCTCGTGGTCTCGCGCCTCTCTGCGCTCGCGCGAGTGAGCGAGCAGCGCCATGACGCCCTCGTCCGGGGTCTCCGTCAGCTTCGAGCGGAGATGCAGGAGCAGCGCGGCGCCGACGCAGCGGACCTCTCCGCTCGCGCTCCGCTTCTGGAGACGCTGCGCTCGGCTCCCCCGCTCTCGAGCACCCCCGCACAGGAGACCGAGGAGCGATCGATCGATGCATCCCCGCCTGCAGGGGATGCGGCCACGCCGATCCCCTCGGCGTCGGAGGCCGAGGAGCAAGGGGAGCCCCAGGCCGCCTTCGTGCGCTTCGACGAGTCTTCGGACGCGCCGACCGAGCCGGCCCCGAGCCCATCGGGGGTGCCGTCGTCGGTCGATCCCCGCGAGCCCTCCCGGTTCGAGACCGCCGCCCGGGATGTGCTCCGGCGAATCTGGAACTGGATCCTCGTGGGGGAGGAGGATGTCCCCAAGGGCGTCTCCATGGAGTTCGCCATCGCCAGCCAGTGGCTGCTGCGGGTCGGGGTCCTGCTCCTCGTCTTCGGAGTGGGCTACTTCCTGAAGTACTCCATCGAGAAGGAGCTGATCTCGCCGGTCGGGCGCGTCGGCCTCGCGAGCGTCGTCGGCCTCGCCCTCCTCATCGGAGGAGCGCGCCTTCTCGGCGGGCGGTACGCCCTCCTCGGGCAAGGGCTGATGGGAGCGGGGGTGGCGAGCCTCTACTTCGCCTCCTACGCCGCGGCCAACCTCTACGAGCTGGTCCCCCGGAACACCGCGTTCGTCGCGTTCGCCGCCATCACCACCCTGGCGGGCGGGATGGCCCTCCGCTTCCGCGCCAAGCTCGTGGCGGTCCTCGGGGTGCTCGGCGGCTACGGGACGCCGCTGATGCTCGCGGGGGGGCCGGTCGAGCTCCTCTCGCTCTTCGGCTACCTGCTCCTGCTCGGGATCGGCGTTCTCTGGGTCTGCTCCCGACGGGGCTGGCCGCTGCTCAACTACCTGAGCCTGATCTGCCATTGGGGCCTGACCGCCGCGGTGCTCCAGGCGGCCCCCGCGAACTTCCCGGTGGTGATGCCCTTCCTCGTCGCGTTCTTCGTGCTCTTCTCGACGATGGCCTTCATCTTCAACCTGAGGACGGGGGTTCGCTCGAACCTCCTCGATGTCCTCGTTCTCTTCTTGAACGCGGGGATCTTCTTCACGCTGGCGTTCGATGCCATCGAGTCCGCGCACTCGCGGGAGTGGGTCGCGGCCGCGACGCTGGGGCTCACCGCGTTCTACACGCAGCATGTCCGGTACTGCCTGACGCGGAAGGTGCTCGACCGGGAGCTGATGCTGAGCTTCATCGCCCTCGCCTCCTTCTTCCTCGCCATCTCGGTGCCGCTCCTCCTCGCCGCGCAGTGGATCACCGTGAGCTGGGCGCTGCAGGCCCTCGTCACCCTGTGGATCGCGGGTCGGCTGGAGAGCCGGTTTCTCCGGCTGGTCGCCTACATGCTCTACCTGATCGTCCTCGGGCGACTTGCCATGATCGATCTGCCGGGACAGTACGGCGCGGCCCCCGCGGCGGAGCTCCCACTCCGCGAGTACCTCGCCGGCCTCCTCCAGCGGGTCGTCCTCTTCGGAGTCCCGATCGCGTCCTTCGCCGGAGCGGTCCGCCTCCTCCGCAGGTCCGATGGTGTGGAGTCGCGGATGCCCCCGGGCACCGACATCGGCGAGCTGGTCGAGCGGAGCCTCGCGCTGAAGACCATCGTCGTGGCGTCGCTGGCGCTGCTGTTCCTCTCCCTCCATCTGGAGCTGGACCGGACACTGGGGGATCTGTTCCCGGAGCTTCGCCTCCCGGTGCTGACCCTCCTCTGGGTCGCCATGTGCGCCTTCCTCTTCCTGGAGCGCGACCGGAGTGAGTCGAGGGCGGTCTCCATTCTGCTGCGGCTCTTCGTCGGCGGACTGCTCGTGAAGCTCCTCTTCGTGGACCTGCCGTCCTGGAGCCTCCTCGACGCGGGGAGGTACGGCGGAGTCTGGGACCTGCGGGCGGCGGGGTTCCGGTTCCTCGACTTCGGAGTGGTGCTCGCGTTCTTCTGGTTCGCCCTGCGCAGCCTCGGCGGAGGCGAGCGGGACCGGGGGCTGCGCCTCGAGATGGGGCTGCTGGGCTTCGGGTTCCTGTTCCTCACCAGCACCCTCGAGCTGAAGACCGTCCTGCACTCCTTCGTCCCGGGACTCGAGGCGGGGGGGGTCTCCATCCTCTGGACCGTCTTCGCGCTCCGCCTCCTCCTCAGCGGCATCCGCCGGGACGCCCGTGCGCTGCGACTCTGCGGTCTGCTCCTCTTCGCGATCGTCGCGGTGAAGGTCTTCCTGTTCGACCTCGACGCGCTGGATCCGGTCTACAAGGTCGTCGCGACGATCCTGCTCGGCGTCCTGATCCTCTGCGGCTCCTTCCTCTATCTCCGCTTCCGTCAGACCTTCGTCACCGACCCAGCCTCCTCGACCGAGGAGGCGGGCGCACCCCCGGGAGAGGACTCCAACGAATGACCCTCCGGAAGACCCTGCTCCCCGCCCTCTTCCTCACGCTCCTGCTCGGCAGCCTCCCCGGCGCATCGAGCGCGTGGGCGGATGGCCCCCCGGCGACGGCGATGCCGCAGGAGCTGAGGAAGGAGATCGAGATCGCTCCCGCGTCCGAGGGGGAGCCGAGCGGCCCGCGACTCGTCGCGGTCGATCTCGACGGTGAGGTCTACCGCCGCGCGGCGGGAGACCTCTCCGACCTGCGGGTCCTCACGGAGGACGGGACGCCCGCGCCCTTCCTCGTCCGGCCTCGACGGACCCTCGAGGAGAGGCGGGTTCGTCGCGCCTGGTCCGCGGCGACGCTCTCCGGTGGACCGGCGGGGGAGGATCGCTTCGAGCTCCGGGTCTCTCTCGCGGAGGATGCCCCCCCGCCGACCCACCTGCGGGTGGTGAACGAGCTCGTCGACTTCGAGCAGCAGGTCGACCTCCTCGCCGTGGGGGAGCCCGGGAGCGAGCCGAAGCCGCTGCTGACCGGCGTGGTCGTCTTCGACTACTCCGCCGTCGTCGATGTGCGGCGGGACACGATCGAGCTGCCGGAGACCGAGGCGCGCGAGTTCATCCTCGCCTTCCGACCGACCACGGATGAGGTCGAGTCCCCCTGGGTGAGCCTGACCCGCAACGCTCTCGGGAGCGTGGAGGTGAGCCGCTCGGAGCAGACCCGCATCCGGCGGCGACCGTTCCGGATCGACCGGATCGAGTGGATCCGGGAGGAGCTCGTCCGGGAGCGACGCGAGCCGGCCGAGGTGGAGTGGCCGGTCGAGCGGGTCGGCGAGGTGATGGAGGAGTCGGAGCCCGCAGTGACGCGGATCGAGGTCGGCACCGGACGCCGGCCGATCGCCGCGCTCGTGATCGAGACCGCCTCGACCAACTTCAGCCGTCGGGTCGTGGTGGAGTTGCCGGATGACCGAGCCGGGCGCCCCGACTGGCAGCGAGTGGGGGAGGACCTCCTCCATCGCTTCAGCTTCCAGGGGATCGAGGAGGAGGACCTGGAGGCCCGCTTCCCG
>JAFMMO010000125.1 GCA_017859655.1 Pseudomonadota bacterium
CGGGAGCGCCGCGTCCGCAGGACGAGACCCCTCCCCGGAGCGAGCTCGAGGGGGACCCATGCCCCCTCCTCGGTGGGGAGCGCCTCCCCCCCCGCGGACTCCCCCCGCAGGCAGGCATCCGCGGCCGGCCCCTGGACGGAGAGGAGCTGCAGTCCGGGGTCCTCGAAGGAGACATCCTCGAGGATGACGAGGCGCTCGAGCGCCTCCCGCAGGGCGTCGTGGGCGGCGCGCTCCACGATGAGGAGGAATCCTGCGCGGCCCTCCTCCCGCACCAGGCGGAAGGGGGCGACGAGCCTCCCCTTCCCCGTCATCAGCGTTCCGACCACCGAGCGGCCCCCGTCCGCGGACTCGGTCGCCCGACGCAGGTCGCAGGAGACCATCCGCTGGAGGTAGTCCTCCGCCTCGCGACCGGTGACCCGCAGGCAGGTCTCCTCGGCGTCGAGGGAGAGGAGGGCGGCGCCCTCGAGGAAGGGAGCGTGCGCTGAGTTCATCGATCTCCTCCGTGGGCCGTGCCCGCCGGATGGGCGACGGCTCCCGGGCGCCCGAGCGGGGCGCGAGGGAGCCGTCGCGGTTGCCGACCCGCGGTCGGGTCGAGCTCAGACGAGCGCCGCGAGGACCCGGTCCCCCCACTCGGAGGTGGAGATGCCGCAGGATGCGCTCATCGAGGTGACATCCTCGGACTGCAGGACCTTCTCGATGGCGGCGTCGACCTTGGCGGCGGAGCCCGGCTCTCCCAGGTGATCGAGCATCATCTGCACGGCGGCGACGGCCGCGATCGGGCAGGACTTCCCCAGCCCCTTGTACTTCGGCGCGGACCCGTGGATCGGCTCGAACATCGAGACCCGACCGGGATGGATGTTGCCGCTCGCGGCGACCCCCATCCCGCCCTGCAGCTGGGCGCCGAGGTCGGTGATGATGTCTCCGAAGAGGTTCGTCGTGACGACCACATCGAAGTGCTCGGGGTTCTTCACCATCCACATGCAGGCCGCGTCGACATAGGCGTGGTCGCGCTCGATGTCGGGGTACTCCTGCCCGACCTCCTCGAAGACGCGGGTCCAGATCGCCTGGGCGCGGATCGCGTTCGACTTGTCCACGAGGGTGAGGCGCTTCTTGCGGTCCCGGTTGCGGCAGAGCTCGTACGCGTAGCGGATGACCCGCTCCACCCCGTCCCTCGTGTAGATCATCTGCTGGACGGCGACCTCCTGCGGCGTGTTCTCCTTCAGGTGGCCGTAGATCCCCGCGTAGGCGTCCTCCGTGTTCTCGCGGACGACCACCATGTCGATGTCCTCGACCGTCTTCCCCTTGAGGGGACAGAACTTCTCGGCGTGGAGCCGGATGGGGCGGAGGTTCACGAAGAGGTCGAGCTGGAAGCGCATCCCCGCGATCACCGCGTACTCGACCTTCCCGACCTCGACCCGGGGATCCCCGATGGCTCCGAGGTAGATGGCGTCGTAGTTCGCGCGCAGGTCCTCCATCACCTCGGTCGGCATCAGCTCGCCGGTCTCGAGGAAGTGCTCGGAGCCGTGGGGGAACTCCTTCCGCTCGAAGCGCAGTCCATCAAGCTCGGCCACGGCATCGAGGACGCGCATCGCCTCGGTCGTCACCTCGGGCCCGATGCCATCCCCGCCGAACACCGCGATCCTGTGTGTCTTCGTCATGTCCATCCCTCAAACCTTCGCGTCGATGAGGACCGCGATCCCCTGCCCCCCGCCGATGCAGGCGGAGGCGATCCCGTAGCGTCCGCCGCGCCGGCGAAGCTCGTGGGTCAGGGTGAGGATCAGGCGGGTTCCCGTCATTCCCAGGGGGTGCCCGAGAGCGATCGCGCCCCCGTTGACGTTCGCCTTCTCCCGGTCGAGGCCGAGCTCACGCTCGACCGCGAGGTACTGGGCGGCGAACGCCTCGTTGATCTCGAAGAGGTCGATGTCGTCGATCGAGAGGCCGGTCTTCTTCAGCAGGCCCTGGATCGCCGGGGCCGGACCGATGCCCATGATCGAGGGGTCGACGCCGACGGTGTGCCAGGCGGCGACCTTGGCGAGGGCCGGCCGCCCCTCGACCTTGGGGCTCCCCTCGAGGCCGAGGACGAGGGCCGCCCCGCCGTCCACGATCCCGCTCGCGTTCCCCGCGGTGACGGTTCCATCCTTGCCGAACGCCGGGCGGAGCTTCGCGAGCCCCTCCATCGAGCTGTCCGGTCGGATGTGGTCATCCGCGTCGACGGTGAAGGAGCCCTTCCGGGTCGGCACGTCGACCGCGAACATCTCATCCGCGAGGCGGCCCGCCTCCATGGCGGCGCGAGCGCAGGCGGTCGAGCGGAGCGCGAACTCGTCCTGCTCCTCCCGGGAGATGCCGTACTGGCCGCCGAGCTTCTCCGCGGTCTGGGCCATGAAGAGCCCGCAGAACGGGTCGTTCAGGGAGGCCATGAGCAGGTCCTCGAGCTTTCCCTGACCGAGGTGAAAGCCCTCCCGGGCGCCGCGGATGACATGGGGCGCCTGGGACATGTTCTCCATCCCGCCGGCCACGGTGAGCTCGGCATCGCCGGTCAGCATCATCTGCGCCGCGTTGACCACCGACTCCAGTCCCGACCCGCAGAGGCGGTTGACCGTGAGGGCCGGCACCTCGATCGGCAGACCGGCTCGCAGCGCGACGTGGCGCGCGCCGTAGAGGGCGTCGACGCTCGTCTGCATGACGTTCCCGATCACGACGTGATCGACCTCGGCGCCATCGACCTCGGCGCGCCGGAGCGCCTCCGTGGTGGCCCGGGCCCCGAGCTCGATCGCGCTCAGGTCCTTGAACTTGCCGAACCCGGGGGTGCCGACATACTCCGCCATCGGGGTCCGGGCACCGCCGAGGATCCGGATCTCCTTGCTCATGCTTGCTCTCGATTCGCGTGGGGTGACTCTCGGGGAGGCGGAGATACGGGCCCCGCCTCGGAAACTCATGCTGCCGCGCCGGAGGAAGCCGCGAGCCTCCGCGGCGCCGTCAACGGCCCTTGAAGCTCGCGTTCCGCTTCTCGAAGAACGCGGTCATTCCCTCCTTCATGTCCTCGGTCGCGCTCACGAGACCGAAGAGGTCCGCCTCGATCGCCAGCCCCTCGGGGAGGGAGACATCCCCACCCCGCAGCATCGCGTCGAGCGCCAGCCGCAGCGCGACCGGACCCCGGGAGGCGATCGTCGCGGCGACCTTGCGGACGGTGTCCATCAGCTCCTCGGGGGGAGAGACGCCATTGGCGAGCCCGTGGGCGACCGCCTCTCCCGCTCCGAGCATCTCGCCGGTGAGCACGAGCTGCATCGCCCGCCCCCGACCGACGACGCGCTGGAGGCGCTGGGTCCCGCCGTACCCGGGGATGATCCCGAGGGAGACCTCCGGGAGGCCGAGGCGGGCCTTGTTCGAGACGTAGCGGAGGTGACACGCGAGCGCGAGCTCGAGGCCGCCTCCCAGGGCGAAGCCGTTGATCGCCGCGATCACCGGCCGCCCGCAGTTCTCGATCCGAGCGAGGGCTCGCTGACCGGCGCGGGCGCGCTCCCGCGCCTCGTCCGGGCCCTGCGAGGCGAGCTCCTTGATGTCCGCTCCCGCCACGAAGGCCTTCTCCCCCGCGCCGGTGAGGATCACCACCGCGATCGCGCCCTCCCCCTCGAGGGGAGCGTCGGCGATTCCGGAGAAGCAGCGGTCGATCTCGGCGATCGTCCGGTCGTTCAGCGCGTTGAGGACCTCGGGACGATCCACGGTGACCGTCGCGATGCGGTCCTCCCCCACCTCGACGGTGAGGTTCTCGAAGTCGGTGAGCACGTTCACTCCTCGCTCCTGCCCTTGGGTTCGGCCACTCCCGGGCCTGCCGCCCGGGCCTTCGTCACTCCCCGGCGATCGGGGTCCGACGGGGCTCGGTCTCCTGCTTCGGCTTCCGCTGGACCCTCGCCTGGACGATCCGGTCCGCCTCGGTCAGCTGCTCCGCGACATCGAGGCCCGCGATGATCTCGCCGAAGGTGGTGTAGGTCTTGTCCAGGTGAGGCTGTCCGTCGATGCAGATGAAGAACTGGCAGCCCGCCGAGTCCGGCTCGGTGTGCTTCCGCGCCATCGAGACCACGCCGGTCAGGTGGGGGCGGGCGTTCACCTCGTCCTCGATGGTGAAGCCCCGGTGCCCGCCGGCGGTGTCGTCGGGCGAGCCCAGCTGCACGAAGCCGCGGTTGTGATCGGTGGTCACCTTCCGCACCACGTGCGTCCCGTCGTAGAGCCCTCTCTCGACGAGGTCGAGGAAGCTCGCGACGGTGTTCGGCGCATCATCCTCGTAGAGCATGATCACGATCGAGCCCGCGGAGGTCACGAGCTCCACCCGGGCGGAGTCCTTCCGCACCGGCGGCGGCGCGATGTCCCGCTCCGACCGGTCGGGGACCTTCTCCTGAGGGGTCGCCCGCTCGTCGCGGCGGGTGAGCTGAGGGGCGAACTCCTTCTTCGGCGTCGGATCGAGCTTGCGACGGATCCTCCCCGGATCGGGGAGTGCATCCGCGGCCGCGAGGACCTCCGCCGGGACGAGCGCCGCCGGATAGGCCAGGACGAGGGAGGCGCGGGCGAGCTGCCCGGCGCCGAGGAGCTTCTTGATCCGGGTCGAGGGGTCCCCCTCCTCGAGCACGATGCGACCGAAGGGGACCGCCCGGGAGGTGATGGTGCTCGGGTTCTCGAGCCCGAAGGCGATGGTGGAGCCGATGAAGGGGGTCCGACCTTCCCAGGTCAGCCCCAGACCGACGACTCCCTCCTTCCACTGGATCGCGGTCGGAGGCTGCATGAAGCCGACCGGGACATCGTCATCCCCCGCCCCGAGGACGTAGTGGTCCGCGGGCTGGTAGTCGCCGATCACCTGATCGGTGTAGACCTCCTGCCGGACATCGTCGATGAGCTCGTCCATCAGGTTCGGGACCCCCGGGTCGTGGATCTCGATCCAGGTCTTGCCCTGGCTGAAGATGCAGAGGAACCAGCGATCCTTCGCCGAGTAGGCGGGCAGGATCGAGACCCGGCTCTCCTCCGTCACGTAGAAGCGCCAGCGCCCCTGCCGGGTCGGCCAGTCCTGACGCTCGGCGAGGGTGGGATAGCTCTCGAGGAGACGGCGGTGGAGGACGTCCCCGCGCCAGATCATCCGGACGATCGGCCAGTCGGAGCACTCGCCGAAGTAGTCCTGCAGTCGGAACTGCTCCCGCAGGGACTCTCCCGGGGCGAGGCGCCGGAACCAGCCCCCGGGGGGCCCTCCCTCTCCCCAGGACTCCGGGATCGAGAGGTTCGGGGAGCCGGGCCCGAACTGGTAGCGGACGAGCATCCCGAGAGGCCAGAGCCGGGGGCTCCAGATCTCCAGCTCACCATCGCTCTCGTTCTTCAGCTCGATGGAGAACCGCATCTCCTCGCCGGAATGGAACGCGGTGCGCTCCCACTTCATGGCGACGCTGAGATCGCTGTTCCGCTCCGGCATGACGGGGGGCGTCTCGGCGGGAGGGGTCGGCGTGTCCCCGGCGGGAGGAGCCGGCGGCGTGCCCGGCGCGGGCCGGGAATCGATGAACTCGATCACATGCCAGCCGAAGCGGGTCTTCACCTTCGCCATCTCTCCCTTGTTGGGGATGGCGAAGGCGGCCTGAGCGAACGCCGGCTCGAAGTCCCCGGGGGAGGCCCAGCCGAGGTCTCCGCCGAGGGGGCGGGTCCCCGTATCGAGGGAGTACTTCCGCGCGAGCTCCTTGAAGTCCGCTCCCTTGCCGATCTCCTTCATCAGCGCGTCCGCCATCGCCTCGCTCTTGACGAGGATGTGTCGCAGCTCGCGCTTCTCCTGCCCCTCCACCGCCCCGACGAGGACCAGGGAGGTGAGGAGGACGAGGAGTCCGGAGAAGCCCCGGGCCATCGCTGGACCAGGACGGGTGATGAGATCGCCGTTCATGAGGAGGTCCCTTTCCGGGAGCGTGGGCGTCGCGGGCCCCGCGCACTTCAAGGATCGGATCCGCTCCCCGCGTCGGGATGTCTGCCGACATAACCACGACATCTGGAAGAGCTTATGATCCAAAGTCGAATCCGAGAGTATATCCGAGCCCCCGGAGCCGAGAAAGCGCATCTGAGCGGCTCCCGAGGGGTCCGGCGACCGGGGCAACCCCGGCCGATCGACAGGTATCCGGAGGTGGGACGCGTTCGGATGAAGGTCGCGTCGACGGAGTTCCCGTGACCCCGCGGGGAGGATCGGGGACCCTCCTCCCTGTCCGGGGGAGCCCGGCAGGTGAGGAGGCGGGTCGATGGCGGGTCGTTCGAGCGCTCTGGGGTCGGAGCTCGCGCTCATCCTGATCGTGGCGATCTGGGGCTGGGCGTTCGTCTGGGTGAAGGACGCCATCGGAGTCCTCCCCGAGCTGACCTTCAACGCTCTCCGCTTCTCGGTCGCCGCCCTCGCGTTCCTCCCCTGGCTCCTGGTCCTGCGGAGGATGCCGGCCAGTGCCACGGCCTCCGCTGAAGGCCGCGGCGTGCTCGGAGCGGGGATTCTCGCCGGCGCGATCCTCGCCCTCGGCTACGCCCTCCAGACCCTCGGCCTCGAGCGCACGAGCGCCGGCCGCTCCGGGGTCATCACGGGAATCAGCGTGGTCCTCGTGCCGATCATGATGGCGACCCTCTTCTCTCAGAGAGTTCGTCGGGCGGAGTGGCGCGGCGTGGGCCTCGCGCTCCTCGGGCTCCTGCTCCTCGGGGTCGGCGATCAGCCCCTGGGGCTGGGGGATCTCCTGGTGCTCGGCTGCGCGGTCGCGTTCGCCGCCCATGTGGTCGCCCTCGATCGACTCGCCCCGGGCCGATCGGTCATCCGACTGGCGGCCGCGCAGGTCTCGACCGCCGCGGTCCTCTTCATCGTCGCCGCGCTCCTCCTCGATGGGGATCGGGGACCGACCCGCGACCTCGGGGCCCTCCCGCTGGAGGTCTGGGGAGCGATCGCGCTGACCGGCCTCGTCGGGACGACTCTCGCCTTCGCGGTGCAGACGCGGGCACAGCAATGCAGCACGCCCACCCGCATCGCGCTGATCCTCGCGCTGGAGCCGGTGTTCGCGCTCATCGCAGGGAGGGTCGAGCATGGAGAGAGCCCGGGGGGACCCGCGCTCTTCGGCTGCGTCCTGATCGTGGGGGGAATGCTCTCCGCCGAGCTGGGGCCGCAGGCGCGGGGGGGGTGAGGCGGGAGCCGACGCGGACCCCGCCTCCGATGTCGAGAGCGTCGGGCCGCGAGAGGGCCCGGGCCCTGAGCACTGAGGAGGGGGGTCCGATCAGGCGAGCCCCGCGAGCCGCCAGAAGGTGGTCGCCGCGCCCACCTGGGTCACGATCTCCCGCTCCTCCCACCCCGGCTGATCCCCGAGCTCCGCGATGGCGGAGTGCGCCTCGAGGCGCTCCTCCGAGGTGCGGAAGAACACCGCCGAACGATCGGGCGGGCCGAAGATCGGCGTCCGCTCCCCCCGGGTGGGATCATGGATCGAGAGGAAGTGGTCGAGGAGCCGCCGATACCCGCAGCGAGCCGGGTCGTAGATGACCTCCACGACGATCGCGTGTCCCGACTCGCCCGCCGCGACCTCCTCCGGCGTGGGGTCTTCGGTCGTCCCCCCCTGAAAGCCGATCGCGACATCCCAGACGCCTTCGAGCTCGAGGAAGCGGAGGGCGAGCCCCTCCTCCGCCCCGACACCGAAGAACGCCCGGCGGAAGCCGCTCGGCTCCGCGTGGGGCTCCTCGGTCCCGCGCTGACGGACGAAGAGGAGCGAGGCGGAGTTGAGGCAGTGACGCTCCCCGCTCGGCGGGGGGCCGTCGGGGAAGACATGCCCGAGGTGCGAGTCGCAGCGGGCGCAGCAGATCTCGGTGCGGGACATGCCGTGGCTCTCGTCCTCGACCCGCTTCACGTGGCTCGCATCGACGGCGGAGTGGAAGCTCGGCCAGCCGGTGCCCGAGTCGAACTTCGCCTCGTCTCCGAAGAGCGGCAGGCCGCAGACCACGCAGGCGTAGACCCCCTTCTCCTTTCGATCGAGGAGTCCACCGCAGAACGGGGCCTCGGTGCCCGAGCGCTGGGTCACCTCCTCCTCGGTCGGAGTGAGCGCGAGAAGCCAGCGCTCCAGGAGCTCGGCCGATGGGGCGGAGAGATCGTAGCCAAGCCGCGAGGTCGTGGGAGTGGACATGGGGCACCTTTCGAACCGGGGGCACTTCTCTCGTCAGGATGACCTTTCCCCGAAGCTCGCGCTACACTTCCCCCCCCCGATCACCGAAGAGGAGCGGACGTGGAGAACCGTGCGACAGGACAGTCAGGTCACGAGCCCCCCCCGGCCGACCCTCTCTCCCGGGAGGAGTTCCACTCGAGGTGCCGGGCCGCGCTCGAAGGGTGGGCCCCCGACTACTCGCTCGGCCCGCTGAGCGAGCACGCGTGGCGCGTCCGGGACCGGAACCGCACCATGAATCTCACCCGGATCGTCGAGCCGGAGGAGATGGCTCGAAAGCACATCATCGACTCGCTCGCGGCGCTGCCCCTCTTCCAGGGAGCCGGGGAGGGGGTGTTCGAGCATGTGCTCGATCTCGGGACGGGCGCGGGCTTCCCGGGCCTCAGCCTCGCCCTCGCGCTCCCCCACCTGCAGGTCACTCTCCTCGACTCGACCCGGAAGAAGGTCGACTTCCTCCAGTCCGTGGTCGATGACTTCGGGATCGGGAGCCGGGTGCGATGCGTCTGGTCCCGCTTCGAGGATCACATCCGCCCGAACCGCCGTCGCTACGACGCGGTCCTCGCGCGAGCGGTCGGGCCGGTCGAGCGGATCCTCGGCTGGACGACGAACCGCTGGTTCGGACCGACGATCCTCTGGAAGGGGCCGGCCGTGGATGACGAGTTGAAGGCGGTGAGCGGCCTGCTCTGGAAGCGGGAGATGATGGTGGCGGTGGACGAGGCCTACTCGGTCCCGGGAGACGACACCGTGCGTCGCCTGCTCCTCCTGGACACGCGCAAGAGCTGACGCGCCCGCCTCGCGCGGGGGCGCTCCTCAGGGATCGTCGCGCTCGACCCGGAAGTCGACGGTCCGGCCCCGCGTCGCGGAGACCCCGCCGCCGCGCAGGCGCCACGCGAACGCCATGATCCCGAGGCCGAGGAAGCAGAACGCAGCGGCCACGATGAAGCGGAGGAGATCCTCCTCCAGCCAGATGAGGACTCCGAGGAAGAAGAGCATCCCTCCGAACCCCATCGGAAGCAGCCAGAAGGGCGTGCGGACATGCATGCCTCCCGTGCCCCGCTCCATGGGTCCTCCTTCCGGTCCGTGGACCTCACGCGTCGCCGACGACGATCTCCAGCGCGAGGCCCTGTCCCCCCGAGATGCAGAGGGTCGCGAGGCCGAGCCCGCCCCCGCGCCGCCGGAGCTCGTGCAGGAGCGTCACGACGATCCGCGCGCCGGTCGCTCCGATGGGGTGCCCCAGCGCGATCGACCCACCGTTCACATTGAGGCGCTCCCGGTCGAAGCCGAGCTCGCGGTCACAGGCGATGACCTGGGCGGCGAACGCCTCGTTCAGCTCCACGAGGTCGTAGTCGCCGAGGCTCCGGCCGGTCCGCTCGAGGAGCTTCCGCACCGCGGGGACCGGTCCCATGCCCATGCGCCGCGGCTCGACCCCGGCCTTCGCCGAGGCCCCGACCCGGGCGAGGATCGGCAGCTCGAGGTCGCGGGCGACCCCCTCGGAGGCGAGGACGAGGGCGGTCGCCCCGTCGGTGATCCCGGAGGAGTTCCCGGGATGGACGGTGCCCCCATCACGGAAGACCGGCTTCAGCTTCCCCATCGACTCGATCGTGACGCCGTCCCGGGGATGCTCGTCCTCCTCGACGACCACCGCCCCCTTCCGGCCCTTCACCTCGACCGGAGCGATCTCGGCCCGGAAGCGCCCCTCGCTCCGCGCGACCTCGCAGCGGCGCTGCGACTCCACGGCGTAGGCGTCCTGCTCGTCGCGGGAGATCTCGAACTCGTCCGCGAGGTTCTCGGCGGTCGCGCCCAT
>JAFMMO010000126.1 GCA_017859655.1 Pseudomonadota bacterium
CATTCGGCGACTTCTACGATGTCGCCGTGGCGGACTGCGGCTGCCACGACAACCGGATGGACAAGATCTGGTGGAACGAGGCGTGGATGGGGTGGCCGATCGGCCCGCACTACGAGGCGAGCTCGAACGTCACCCAGGCCCATCGGATGGAAGGCTCGCTGCTGCTCATCGTCGGCGAGCTCGACCGCAACGTGGACCCCGCCTCGACGATGCAGGTGGTCGATGCCCTGATCCGCGCGGACAAGGACTTCGATCTCGTCGTCATCCCCGGCGCCGGCCACGGCGCGGCGGGGACCCCCTACGGCCGGCGGCGGCAGGCGGACTTCCTCGTCCGGGAGCTGTGGGGGGTCGAGCCCCGGCGGGAGTGAGGGGGTGCCCCGGGGATCATGCGGGGTGAGGCAGGGGAAGCGCGGCGCGTGCTCCCCACCCCGGTCCTCGTGTGGGGGAACCGCCCCTCAGGGGCAGATCGGCTCGACCGCGCAGTCGAGCGCATCCGCGGTGGGGTCGCTGCCGCAGCCCGGCCCGCTCCCCGGCGCGGGCACCGGGCTCGAGCCCTGGAAGAGCACCCCCAGCAGGAGGATCGGATCGGCGATGTCCACGCTGCCGTCGTCATTGCCGTCGCAGGCATCCGCGCACTCGAAGGGATCGCCCCCGGCGAACAGGGTGTCGAGGACGGTCACGGCGTCGGCGATGTCGAAGCCGCCATCCTGGTTGCAGTCTCCTCGACGGAAGACCGGATCGGGGGTCCCCACGACGAAGGTGAACACGGTCGACTCCGCCGCGTTCCCCGCGCGATCGGTCGCGCGGATCGAGTAGTTCACCTCGCCGCCGGCGATGCCCGGGATCTCTCCGCGGTACATGTCGTTCCCCACCCAGATGAGCGGCGCGGTGGAGACCGGCCCTCCGTCGACCCACCACCGCAGGGCGGTCTGGTCGTAGAACGCCCCGGTGTCACTCGTCATCTGGTCGCGGATCACCGCGCGCACGACATAGGGGCCGCTGGTGTCGAGGGTGTCGGGGAGCTGGAGGGTCTGAGGGAAGCTCGGCGGCGTCAGGTCGGGCGCCGTGCCGGTGTTGATATAGAGGCGGTTCCGGAACCCCCCGGACTCGCCCTGGGCGGTGACGATGTCGAGGTCCCCATCGCCGTCGAAGTCCCCGAGCTCGACATCGAGGCTCGAGTCCCCCACCGAGCTGATGAGGCCGGACATGAGCTGATAGCTCGCCCCGTTGTTCCGGAGGATCCGCTCCGGCCCGCCCCCGAGCGCCGCGATGATCACATCGAGGTCGCCGTCGCCGTCGTAGTCGAAGAACTTGCTGTCGTTGTCGTCGTTCGGCTGGTTGTTCGTGCCGGGGATCCAGACCGCGGTCTGATCGGTGAAGCCCCCGCTCCCGTCGTTGATGAAGATCGCCTCCCGCGAGGAGCTCGCCTGGGAGTTCGCGCCGAAGATGTCGAGGTCGCCATCGGCATCGAGGTCGCCGAGGTCGAAGCTGTAGGTCGCGGAGTTCGGCGGGAGGATCGTCGTCGTCTGGAAGTTTCCCGCGCCATCGTTGAAGTAGACCCGCGAGGTGTTCGCGCTGCGGTTCCCCGCGACGATGTCGAGGTCGAAGTCTCCATCGAGGTCACCGAAGGTGCAGTCCATCGGCTCGGAGAGGAGCGCGGGGTGGACCCGCGCCGCGGACTCGTTGGTGAAGAACCCGCTCCCGTCGTTGATGAGGAGCTGCGGCTGGCCGGACCCGAAGCGGGAGGAGCCGCCGCGCGTGAACCAGAGGTCGAGGTCGCCGTCATCATCGACATCCCCGAAGGAGCAGTGCGAGCTGGAGATCGAGAAGACCCCGAGGCGCGCCACCGACTCGTCCGCGAAGTTCCCGGCGCCGTCGTTGATGAGGAGGCGCTGCTGGGTGTTGAAGTCGTTCGCGACCGCGAGGTCGAGGTCCCCATCCCCATCCACATCGCCGAACTCCACATCCCGGCCGTACCCGAGGAGGGAGCCGAGGCGCGCGATCGACTCGTCGGCGAAGAAGCCGCTGCCGTCATTGATCATCAGCCGGACCCGCTCCTGGAGCTGGGCGCTCGAGAAGCCGCGGCCGTTGGCGAAGGCGATGTCGAGGTCTCCGTCTCCATCCACATCCGCGACGGAGCACTGGGAGGAGTACTCGTTCGAGTCCGGCAGCCGGGCGACGCTCTGGTCGCTGAAGAGCTGGGCCGGGAGCGGAGAGGCGAGCAGCAGGAGCAGGAGCGGGACGATGGCGCTCTCTCGTCGAAGCGGCATGGGCGGACCTCCGCGGTCACGATGGAAGAGGTGATCGGATCGATACGGGGGAGCCTTGGGCGGGAGGAGCCCGCCGCTCGGCGGTCCGGACGACGCGCCGAGTCTTCAATGATACCCGCTGGAGCCCCTCGATGATCCTCCCGAGTCGCCGAAGGAAGAGACCCTCCGCGCTCCGCCAACGCCTGACGCGGGACGGAGGCGCGGCTAAGATCCGACCCACGCGGGGAGGGACCCGCGGCGGGGAGGGGGCGCAGTGTCGGAGACCACCGAAGATCGGCGCTCGTCCGCGAGGGAGGGGAGGCGCCCCCTCATCGGGCTCCTGATCCTGCCCGGCCTCGGCTTCCTCCTCCTCATCATCCTGGGGATCTCCGTCGCACGGAACTCGACCGACGCCCCGGCCTTCCCCGACGCCGATCTGACCGCGCCGACCACCCCGGCCCTCCCCCGCGGCGAGAACGCCGCGCCCCTCCTCGAGGCCGCGCTCCGTCTCCTCTCCGGTCGAGAGCTCACCGAGACCCGGGTCGAGGGAGGAGTCCCCCTCGTCCTCGCGCTGCAGGAGTCCGGCTTCGAGAGCTTCGCGACGGAGGGACGCACCGCGGACGGGCGCCGCCCGGAGCGACTCCCCCACGAGTCCACCCTGCGGGAGCTGATGGCGGAGAGCGGCCCCTTCTTCCACGCGCTCGATGCAGCGGTGGAGCGAAACGGCTGTCGCGGGCGGCGAAAGGGGGCGATCGGCTCCCACTCCACTCAGGTCGCGCATCAGCTCCTCTCCCTCCGCGCCGATGTCTCCTTCGTCGATCGCGATGCCCCGGCGCTGCGGGCGGCGGACCGTGCGCTCCTCCTCCACGCGGGGCACGAGGTCGATGGCGCGCGCACCATCGCGGGGACCCTGGCGGGGCTCACCCTCCTCGACGGGGCGCTGGCGGCGATCGAGCACCATGTCCTCGCCGGAGACTACGCGGGAGCAGAGGAGGGACTCATCGCCCTCCTCGATCGCGTCGCGCCGGTCGCCTCCGCCCGGGAGGGAGCGGAGGCGATCCGCGGAGAGTACGCGGCGCTGCGCGAGCATGTGCTCGCCTTCGATGAGACCGAGACCGGCGGCTCCTACCGCCGCTACCTCTGGCAGCCGAACGAGACCCTCGCCGCGATGGGGAGCTTCTATCGCGCCGCCATCGAGGAGGGGGAGCGCACCGGGAGGGTCGTGGAGGCGACGCCGCCCCCCCGCCGCGGGGTCGTCGGGCGGATCCTCCATGGCAACGCCGCGGGGGAGGCGATCCTCGCGATCACCCCGGTCGCCGTGGACGGGCTCTACGCCGAGCTCGGGCGCGTGGACGCCGCGATCGCCGCCCTCCGCGCCCGCCTGATCGGCCGCCAGCCGTGACGAATCCGGGCGGGATGCGCCCCCCCGGGGCGCGGACGCCCCACACCCGGCGCCGTCGCAGGATGGCGATCGCGGCGGGGGCCCTCCTCGTCCTCCTCGGTGTCTGGGCCTTCGTGTTCTTCCGGGATGCGCCCCCGCCAGAGTACTCCGACCTCCGCCTCCCCCCTCCCGCGACCGTCCTGCCCGGGGAGAACGCCTCGCTCGCCTGGGATCGGGCTCCGCGCCTTGGAGATCCCCCCGGGCGACCCGCCGGGCTCTGGCAGTGGGCGGTCGCGGGAGGGCTCCCCACCGACGGCGGTCCCGACACCCCCCTGCGACGGCAGGGGCGCGCCTGGCTCGAGGAGAACCGGGAGGCGATCGAGGGGAAGGTCGCCACGATGGACCTCCCCGGCTTCTCCGGGGCCCACCGCAAGGGGGCGGTCCCGCCCGACCTGATCCGGGCGATCCATGTCCTCGAGACCGCGGCGGGAGTCGAGTGGGCGGAGGGGAGCCCGGCCACCGCCTGGCGCTGGCTCGAGGCGGCGAGCCGCTGGCACCGGGAGAACTTCGCGGCGCGGACCCTCACCCTGCCGCAGCTCCTCAGCCATCGGACCCACCCGCTCTCTCTGGTGCGGCTCCACTGGGCCCTCGCCGCCCCCGATGACCTCTCCCTCCTCCAGACCGCGCTGGAGGAGAGCGCCCGCTCCGAGCTGCCGGAGGAGTGGCGGAGACACCTGCTCCTCCTTCAGTTCGAGCAGCAGATCGAGGCGGTGGGTCGACCCCGGGATCTCCAGCGAAGAATGAAGGGCGCGAAGCTGCCGGGTTGGGTCGCCGCGCTCCACCGACCGCGCCGCTCCCAGCAGCTCCTCGTGGAGGGGACGCGACGCCTGATCGACGCCGCGGCGAACGGGGAGACGCGGCCGGAGGGCTACGCGGCGCGGGTCGATGCCTTCCTCCCCATCCGGTCCACCGGCGCCCGGCTGATGCACGCCATCACCGGGAACCTCGCGGGGGTGATCCTCGTCCGAGGCGGCCTGACCCCGCCGAGCGAGCTCGGCCACCCCAGGCGGCTCGCGGAGGCGGAGTTCTGCAGCGCCGCGCTGCGCACCGTCCTCGCGCTGCGGGTCCACCGCCTCCAGCATGGGACGTGGCCCGCGGACCTCGACGCGCTCGTCCCGCAGCTCCTCCCGGAACTGCCCCTCGACCCGGAGTCTCCGGAGCGGGCGCCGCTCCTCTACGACCGCGATCGAGGGCTCATCTTCGGAGTGGGAGAGAACGGTCGGGCCGATGGCGGAGCTCCCCCTCCGGGAACGACCAACCCCGTGGTGCTCGCGGGAGACGACCGGACGGTGCGCCTCCCCGGCTTCCTCCGGGACTGAGCCCCTCCCCGAGCCGACATCGCAGAAGCCCCTCGCCCCCCTCCGAGCCGGAGAGGAGCGAGGGGCTCCGAAGGTTCCGAACGGGGGGGGCTCAGCAGCCCGGGTAGCTCCCGCAGTCGAGGGCGTCGGTGTCGGTCCCGTCGAGCCCGCAGCCCGGGTAGGGAGCCGGCGGGGGGCTTCCCCCGGTGAAGAGGACGGCGAGCATGAAGACCGCGTCGGAGATGTCCATCCCGCCGTCGTCGTTGCCGTCGCAGGCGTCGAGACAGAGCGGGGTCGCCCCGCCGCTGAAGAGGACGCTGAGCAGGTAGACCGGATCACTGATGTCGGTGCCGGAGTCGCCGTTGCAGTCGGTCCGGCGGAACTCGGTGCCCGGGGAGCAGACGATCTCGCAGCACACCTCACCGGGGATCGGATCGCCGCACTCGTCGGTCGCGGTGATGCAGATCTGCTGGGGATCGATCGCCGCGGGGACCGAGAGCGAAGTGGCGGTGTCGGTGCCGATCAGGGTCTGGACCACGGCACCGTCGAGGGAGACCTGGAGCACCGAGTAGGTGCCGGACGGGGTCCAGCTCAGGTCGATCGTGCAGCCGAGGACCGGGTCGGAGACCGCCACGACGCAGTCGAGCGCGGTCGGCAGGCCGGCCGGGACGATCGCCGGGCAGTCCGCCGTGCAGCCGGAGTCGGTCGAGGCCTCGGTCCCGACGATCCCACGCACCTCGATGAGGGAGAGCGAGCCGGGGGTCGGGAGGGAGACGGAGGCGGAGGTCGCCGCGCCGGAGAGGGTCTGGGAGAGGACGCCGTCGATCCGCAGCTCGATCGCGGTGTAGATCGTCGGGTTCGTCCACGCGATCGCGAAGTCGCAGGTGCAGTTGTCGAGGAGGGTGCAGGTGACCCCGGTCGGCGGCGGGACGAGGAAGGTCACGGAGCCGTTGTCGACATCGGGGACGATGGTCACCCCGGTGCTGAAGGCGATCGCCACCGCCGGGCTGCCGAGGTCCGCCGCGAGGTTGAGGGGCGTCGTCGTCGCCGGGCTCGCCGCGGGGTCACTGGCGTAATCGAGGAGCACGGCCTCGAGGCCGGTGCCGATCGGCAGCGGCGAGTTGAAGGCGGCGAACTGGAAGACCGACGCCACGAAGAGGCCCGGGCCGTTCGCCGCGGCGAGGTCGGCGAAGAAGTAATCCGGGCCGGCCCCGCTGTTCACGAGCTGGAGATCCGCGCCGGGGTTCGCGGCGAGGGGGGTCAGGAGGCTCGCGACATGGCGCACCCCGAAGGTGAACCCGTAGATCTCCTGGGCGGTGTCGAAGGTCGCGGCGACGGTGAGCGAGTCTCCCGCGATCACCGCCTCATCCGAGAGGTGGATCGTGTTCTGGGCCTCGAGAGAGCCGCAGGCGCCGAGGGCGAGCGCGAGCAAGAGCGCCGGGATCGGCCCGGGGGCCTTCGGCATCGATCCTGAGTGGCGAAGAATCGAGCGCATGAGTCATCCTCCTCAAGGCTGGCGGTCCGCCCGATGCGGGAAGGGCGGAGTCTGCGGAAGAGAGGACCTCGCCCGGGCTCCCCGTCGGTGACGACGGAGAGAGCCGGAGGATCGACCATCCGCGTAGATGTTTCGAAACCGATTCCGGAGCGTGTTTCGAGCCCGTTCGTGGCGATGCGCGCCTTCGACTCCTCCAGAGCCGAGAAGATCCGCAGCCGCAGCCCTGAGAGCAGGGCATACACCCTTCAATTGAATCCACCGATCCGGCTCGGGGCAAGGGTGGACCTCCGAGAGAAGTGGGAATTCGTCCTCTCCGGGGGAAATCAGCGGCATCTCCCGGGAGTGGTCGGTTTCCTTGCTCCCGCGGGAGAGGTTCGCGATGATCCCGGGTCCGAAGCTCGCCCCCACGCCCGGGGTGAGGATCCTTCCCTCCAGCCCTGCCGACGGAGAGCCGATGAGCGACACCCCCTGGACCGAGTCGATGCCCGAGGAGCAGTTCGAGCGGATGCGAGCGATGCTCGCCGCCCCGAGCCCCATCGGGCTGGAAGCCGCGATGACGGAGGGAGTGATCGTCCCCTTCCTCGAGAAGCACTGCCCCGACTGGAAGATTCACCGCTTCCGCGGGAACGCCGGGATCGTGGTGGACTCGAAGCCGGATGACACCGATGCCTTCACCGTCATGGTGATCGGCCACGCCGACAAGATCCGCATGCAGGTGCGCAACATCGGCGAGGACGGGAAGATCTGGATCAACTCCGACTCCTTCCTCCCCGTCACCCTCATTGGCCACGAGACCCAGCTCTTCAGCGAGGACCCCGCCGCGCCGGGCTCCTACCGGATCATCGAGGGGGGAACCGTCGAGGCGATCGGCGCGATCCACTTCGCCGACGCCGCGGTCCGGGACGGCTCGCGCGGCCTGAAGCCGACGCAGCTCTACCTCGAGCTGCAGCTCCACGGGGAGGAGCGGAAGAAGCAGGTGGAGTCCCTCGGCATCCGCGCCGGCGACACGATCCTGCTGAAGCGCCCGATCCGGCGCGGCTTCGGCCCCGACAGCTTCTATGGCGCCTACCTCGACAACGGCCTCGGCTGCTTCGTCACCGCCGAGGTCGCGAAGCTCCTCGCCGAGGCAGGCGGACCGAAGAATGTCCGCTACCTCGGGGCCTTCGCCGCCTACGAGGAGATCGGCCGCTTCGGCAGCCGGGTCTTCGCCGGGGAGATGCGCCCCGATGTCGTCATCGGCGTGGATGTCGCCCACGACCTCGACGCCGCGCCCGGGGTCGGAGACCGCCGCTACACCCCGAACAAGATGGGCGCGGGGATGACCCTGCAGGTCGGCGCGATCGTCACGCCGGCCCTGAACGAGATCTTCCAGCAGGTCTGCACCGAGAAGGAGATCCCCTTCCAGATGACCCCGAGCGGACGCGACACCGGCACCGATGGCATGGCCGCGGTGCTCGCGAGCGTCGACGCCGCCGCGACCTCGATCGGCTTCCCGATCCGCAACATGCACACCATCTCGGAGAGCGCGCACACCGGGGATGTCCTCGCGAGCGTCCACGCGACGGTCGGCGTGATCCAGGAGATGGATGCGCGCAACGGCGGCGCGGGGATCACGGCGGATGACCTCCGGCGGGGCCACCCGCGCCTGGACTCCGCCGCCGCCATCGCCCATGGCGACGCCTGAGCCCGCCGAAGCTCCGGACGCATCGAGAGCGGGAGGAGACCCGACGAGGTCTCCTCCCGCTCTCTCTCTTCATGGCCGACTTGTCCCGATGTTCTGCTGTCCTGGCGATCCGGGCTCCTGACGGTCTGGGCTTCCCTCCTCAGGGCTGCATCGCCCCGGCGGCTCCCTCGCACGCGCCGCAGCTCTCCCACCCGCGATAGGACTCCGCGAACGGCCCCCCCTGCTCGAGGTAGCTGCGCAGGCGGGCGTTCCCCTTCTCTCGCAGGTCTCCGAGCCACTGGGTCCAGACCCGCTGCTCCTCCTCGTCGAGACGCAGGGAGCGGAGCCGGGCCTCGATGTACTGCCGGGTGAGGTGCTGCACCGCTCCGATCCGCACGGCGTGCTCCTCCGACCGGAGCTCCGCCCGAAACTCCTCGCTCCAGCCGCTCCCGAAGGTGTCGCGGGGAGCCTTCCGATGGGGGAAGGGCGCGCGCGCTCCGTAGACGGTGAGGGCGTCGACCGCCGGCATGCAGATCGGACAGGCATACACGTAGGAGAGGAGCCCCGCGCCGTTCTCGGCGGGGGCGGCGAGGAGGAGGGCATCCTCCGTGGAGACACCATCGCGATAGAGGCCCTCGAGGACGGCGAAGAAGATCATTCGCTGGACCTCCTCGTGGTCCTTGGGCACCGACCGCGGGGGGTCGACGGTCGCGGCCGGCCCGTCATCCCATCCCCGGGGGGCGAGCGCGGAGAGGGCGGGGGCGAGCAGCAGGAGCAGGAGGATGGGGATCGCGACGGAGACGAGGATCCGGTCGGACATCATCGGAGACACCACCTCTCGGTCAGGATCCGCAACGGTCGGGCGGGAACCGTGGACGAGGCGCTGGGGCCCCTCACTCCTCGGGGCTGAGGTCGGCGCTGGCGATGAAGTACTCGATGCGCTCGGCCAGCAGCCGCAGATGCCGCCGGGCGATCCGCTCTCGCGCGGCGAGCGCCTCTTCGGTCAGCGCGGAGAGCCCCGGCTCCTTCAGCCAGTCGATCTCCGCCTCTTCCTCATCGAACTCGATCCGAGCGCGGAGATCGAAGGCATCGAGGCGCGCGACCACGTTCCCCGGCTCCGCGCTCTCGATGACCCAGCCGTTGCGACGGAGGCCATCCCGGACCGCGCCGCTCGTCCGCTCGAGAGAAGAGGCGACCTGAAAGGGCTGCTCCCCGAGCGTCTCGGCGCCGTTGCAGCCCACGAGACCCGCGGCGGCCAGGGCGAGGAGTGAGAGGAGGAGATTGCGGATCACTCCACGGCACAGGATCGAAAGGGAGGAGAGGGGACTCATCGGGGCTCCATACGGGGTCGCGGGGGTGCAGGGGCGGTCAGGATACGGAGAACGCGCGAGGGAGCCACTCGATTCCAATCCGATGCAGGCTCCCTCCGCCGGCGGACCGGGCGGTCGATCCACCCCCTCGACTCGGAGCAGTTTTCGGGGTAAAACCACTCTTCGGCTCGGGACCCGTCCCCCGCACCTCGGAATCCTCTCCGCCGGGCCGACCGTCGATGAACACTGGCGCTCAGAACTCCCGAATACCGAACTCCCGGTCACCCGAGTTCCGACCCCATCGCCGACCGATCCCCTCGGGGGTCGGCCGCCGTTCGTAGTTTCCGCGTATCGAGCTCGTAGTTCCCGAGGCTCACTCGCTCCGTGACGGC